>JAGWVM010000039.1 GCA_018970895.1 Lysobacteraceae bacterium
AGCTTGAACGCCTCGGTGACGCGCTCCTTGGTGGCGCCGCCGCCGACGTCGAGGAAGTTGGCCGGCTCGCCGCCCGCCAGCTTGATCACGTCCATGGTGGCCATCGCCAGGCCGGCGCCGTTGACCATGCAGCCGATGGTGCCGTCCATGGTCACGTAGTTCAGGTTGTGCTGCACGGCAGCCGCCTCGGCCGCGTCTTCCTGGGTCAGGTCGCGCATGGCGGCCAGGTCGGCGTGGCGGAACTCGGCGTTGTCGTCGGAGTTGACCTTGCCGTCCAGCGCGGCCAGCGAGCCGTCGGCGAGGATCGCCAGCGGGTTCAGCTCGACCAGCGACAGGTCCTTCTCGTTGAACAGCTTGTACAGGCCCAGCATGATCCTGGTCAGCTGGCCGACCTGCTTGGCGTTGAGGTCCATCGCGAAGCCGAGCTGGCGGCACTGGTACGGCTGCAGGCCCTCGACGAAGTCCACCACGATGGTGTGGATGTCTTCCGGGGTGTCCCTGGCTACCTGCTCGATGTCCACGCCGCCGTGCTTGGAGGCGATGAACGAGACCGACTTGGAGTCGCGGTCGACCAGCACCGAAAGGTACAGCTCCTTGGCGATGTCGGTGGCGTCGGTGACCAGCACCAGGTTCACCGGCAGCGCGCGGCCGGCGGACTGGTAGGTCTCCATCCGGGTGCCCAGCATGCCCTTGGCGGCGGCGCGGACGTCGTCGAGGCTGCGGCAGAACTTGACGCCGCCGGCCTTGCCGCGGCCGCCGGCGTGGATCTGCGCCTTGACCATCCACTGCGTGCCGCCCAGCGCCTTGGCGGCGTCGACGGCAGCATCGGGGGAATTGGCAACCTTGCCCGGCGGTACGGTGATGCCGTACTGCGCGAACAGCTCTTTGGCCTGGTACTCGTGGAAATTCATTCGATACCTCGAGTGAATGGGGGACGTGTCGGGCCCCGCCGTGGCGGCGGCGGGAGTCCGGGAGAGTCGACACGGCAGTGGAGGAAAGCTGCCGGCACATGCACAGCGCTGCCGTGGCATCCGGCCGGCGCGCCCGGGGCGCGGGGACCGTTGACCGCAAAACGGCGCGATACGGCCGCGCATTTTCGCAGGCGCAGGGGCGGATGGAAAGGGCGCCGTCTCCGGCCGGGGGGAGCGGAAGCCGGCTGCGCGCGGCGCGACGGGGCGTCTATACTCGCGCGACGAGGCCCCGACCCCCCCTGCCGCGGAGTGCGCATCCCGTGTCCAGCCCCGCTCCGACGATTTCGCCGGCACCCCGCCGGGCCACCACGGCCACGCGGCACGAGCTGTTTTTTCTCAACTATTTCCGCCTCGCGCAGGCGCTGGTGTATGTCGCGCTGGCCTTCGCGCCGACCGGCATGCAGTGGGTACGGCTGACCCACCCGGACCTGGCCCAGAGTGTGGTGGTGGCCTATCTGCTGGCGGCTGTGGCGATCCTCCTGCTGACGCGGCGGCTGACCATGATTGCCCCGGTCACGGTCTCGCTGACCCTGGTGGTGGACATCGGCGTGGCGGTGCTCGCGGTCATTGCCATGCACGATGCGCGCATCGGCATCGCGATGATGCTGGCGGTGAATCTCAGTGCCGGCGCACTGGTGCTGCCGCTGCGGCTGTCGCTGTTCTTCGCCTCGCTGGCCACGCTGGGCATGCTGGGCCACACCACGCTGGAGACTCCGGCGAACGCATCGATCGACAGCCACGAGCTGCTCGAGGCGGCGCTGTTCGGCCTGGCCTATTTCGCCACCACCACGCTATGCCACGTGCTGGGCCGCCAGCTGCGCGCCACCGAAGCGCTCGCCGAACAGCGCAGCATCGACCTGGCCAACCTGGCGCAGGTGAACGAGCTGATCATCCGCCGCATGAAGACCGGCGTGCTGCTGGTAGACGACGCCAATCATATCCACCAGATGAACGAGTCGGCCTGGATGCTGCTGGGCAACCCGCCCGCCGACCAGCGCGACCTCGGCAAGCTGGCGCCGGAGCTCTCGCGCCGGCTTTACCACTGGATGACCTCGGGCAAGCTGGACGAGACCGCCACCCAGCTCGCCGACGGCACGCCCGAGGTGGTGCCGCGGTTCACCCGGCTGGCACCCAACGACGACTCGCACGTGCTGATCTTCCTCGACGACACCTCGCTGGTGTCGCGCCGCGCCGAGGAGCTCACGCTCAGCTCGCTGGGCCGGCTGTCCGCCTCGATCGCCCATGAGATCCGCAACCCGCTGGCGGCCATCCGCTACTCCGCGCAGCTGCTGGCCGAGTCGCGCAACATGCCGCCGGCCGACCAGCGCATGGTGGAGATCATCAACAATCACTGCGTGCGGCTGAACGAGATCATCGAGAACATCCTGCAGCTCTCGCGGCGCGAGCGCTCGCGCCCGGAAACGCTGGACCTGGGCCACTGGGCCAATGCCTTCGTCGAGGAATACCGCCAGGGCAACGACCTGGGCGAGGACTCGCTGCGGGTGATCAACTCCAGCGCACCGGTGGCCGCGGTGGCCGATCCCCAGCAGTTGCAGCAGGTGGTCTGGAACCTGGTGCAGAACGCGCTGCGCTACGGCCGCATGCCGGGCGAGCCGGCCCGCGTGATGGTGGTGACCCGCCCCGGCGAGCACGGCGTGCCGATCCTGGAAGTGATCGACCGTGGTCCGGGTATCGCGCCCAAGGTCGCCGCGCAGATCTTCGAACCGTTCTACACCACGCACGAGTACGGCACCGGCCTCGGGCTGTACCTTGCCCGGCAGATGACCGAAGCCAACCAGGCCTCGCTGGAATACGTGCGGGTGGCCGGCGGCGGCAGCTGCTTCCGCATCACCCTGACCCCGGCCCACGCCCGGCAGACCGGCGACCCGGCGATCGCCGACGAGAGCCTCAGGTAGCGCGCACCATCAGGCTCACCGGCAGCACCTGCGAGTCGACCTCCTCGCCGGCGATCAGCGCGAGCATCTTCTGCGCGAGCAGGCTGCCGCCGGCCTGCCAGTCCTGCCGCACCGAGCTGAGCGCCGGCTGGAACGCCGCCGCCATCGGCATGTCGTCGTAGCCCACCACCGAGCAATCGTCCGGCACCTTGCGGCCCAGCTCCTGCACCGCGCGAATGGCACCCATCGCCAGCAGGTCGCTGCAGGCGAACAGCGCATCGAACGGCACCTTGCGGGTCGCCAGCGAGTGCACCGCATCGATGCCCGAGGCCAGCGTGAACTCGTCGCGCCGCAGCAGCAGCGGCTTGATTCCGTGCACGGTCAGTGCGTCGACGAAGCCGCTCAGGCGTTCGAAGATTTCCGGGTGGCTGGGATTGCCGACGAACACCGGGTGGCGACGCCCCTGGCGCAGGAAGTGCTCGGCCACCATCCGCCCGCCCATCCGGTTGTCGCTGCCGACCACGGCGTGCGCGTCGTCCTCGCCATGCGCACCCCAGACCACCATCGGCAGACCGAGCTTGTCGAAGCGGCGCACCGCATCCTGGCGCACGCCCTGGCCCAGCAGGATCAGGCCGTCGGCCGCCTGCACCGCCGCGGCCGCCGCGCCCTGGCGGGTGGTCAGCAGCACGCTGTAGCCGGCGGCGGTCAGCTCCTGCGCGATGCCGCCGAGCAGGGTCAGGGGATAGGGATCGAGCATGGTGCGATCGCTGGAGGGTTTCATTTCCACGATCACCGCCACCGTGTGGCTGCGGCGCAGCCGCAGGTTGCGGGCGCTCACGTTGAGCTTGTAGCCGTGGTCGCGGGCCAGCGCCTGGATCCGCTCGCGGGTGTCCGGCGTAACCAGCGGGCTGTCCGCCAGCGCCCGCGACACCGTGATCTTGGAGACCCCGGCCAGCTCGGCCAGGTCCGCCATGGTGGGGCTGCCGGAACGGTCCGGCCGCGCTTTGCGGGTTCGACTCAACGACGGGGCCTCCGGGGCCAGTGTTCCGGGGACGGTCGGGCATGGCCCGGCCAACCGCGTTCAAGTGTGGCGATTTGCAGCGCCGGCGTCTAATCCGCCGCGGTGCCGCAACCCGCGCGGAGCGGTGGCTCGGAGACGACGGGCAGCCCGTGCGGCGGCGGGGTTCGGGCATTCCCGCCACGCGGCGAGTCAGATGCTGTGGCGCAGCAATGATATCGATGTCTTGATATCGATATCATTTGCTGTCATCGTCGCGCCCCGCCGCTCCGGACAACCCGTCTGGAGCGATCGAACGCACGTCACAGGGGGATTGCTTGGACAAGCTCGACGCCGCGCCGTCACCGGCGCCCGCGCCTCGCGGCAGCGCCGACCGGCCGGCCGCAGCCACCGCCATCGATCCCTGGCGCATCGTTCGCCACGGCACCGATCCGGCCGGATTCGCGCAGGACGAGAGCCTGTTCGCGCTCGCCAATGGCAGCCTCGGTGTTCGCGGCGGACTGGAAGAAGCGCCCGGCGCCACCCAGGGCAGCTTTCTGGCCGGCGCCTGGGAGCGCACCCCGATCGACTACCACGAGCGGTTCCCGGGCTTTGCCGCGCATACGGACACCCGGATTCCGGTCGCCGACGCGATCGGCATCCAGCTGCGCCTCGGCGACGTGCCGGTGCGCCTGGCCGAGGGCGAATGGCTGGCGTTCGAACGCGAGCTGGACCTGCGCAGCGGCTGCTACCGCCGTCGGCTGCGCTGGCGCTCGCCGGGCGGCGCGACCCTGCAGATCCACGCCGAACGCCTGGTGCTGCTGGACGAGCCGGGGCTGCTGGCGATCCGTTACAGCGTGCAGTCGGAAGACTACGCCGGGCCCATCACGATGGAATCGACCATCGACACCGCCCGTGACGCGGTCGAGCAGGGCTTCGATCCCCGCATCGGCGCGCGCGTGGATGGCGGCTTCCGGACGCTCGCGGCCGCCGCCGACGAGCACCACGCCTGGCTGGTGCAGGAAACCACCCACAGTGGCGTGCGCGTGGCATGCATGCAGCGCCACCGGCTCGGCGGCGCCACGCACTGCCGCTATGGCGGCCACGCGCCCCATGGCGTGGCCCAGATCATCGAGGCCGAACTCGCTCCGGGTCGTGCGTTGACGCTGGAGAAATACGCCGGCTATGCGTGGACCGCGCCGCATGAGGACATCCCGCCCGACACCCTGCGCTGCCGCGCCGGGAACGCCCTGCAGCGGGCGCACGATGACGGCTTCGACCGCCTGCTCGGCCGACAGGCGGCCACCCTGATGCCGCTGTGGGAGCAGGCCGATCTGGCCATCGACGGCGATCCGGCGGTGGAGCAGGCACTGCGCTTCAACCTGTTCCACGTCTACCAGTCGAGCAGCCGTGACGGCAGCGGCAGCGCGGCCGCCAAGGGCCTCACCGGCGAGGGCTACGAGGGTCACTACTTCTGGGACGCCGAGGCCTTCATGCTGCCGGCGCTGGTCAACGTCGCGCCGGAGCTGGCGCGCAGCATGCTGGCCTATCGCCACGCGACGCTAGAGCGCGCGAGGCTGCACGCACGGGAGATGAACCACGCGCGCGGCGCGCTGTACGCGTGGCGCACGATCAGCGGCGACGAGTGCTCGTCGTATTTCCCCAGTGGCTCGGCGCAGTACCACATCAATGCCGCCGTGGCCTGGGCCGTGCGGCTCTACGTGGATGCCACGGACGATCGCGCCTTTCTCGTGGAATGCGGTGCGGAGATGCTCTTCGAGACCGCCCGCGTGTGGCTGGACGTGGGGCACTTCAGCGAGCGCCGCGGCGGCGCCTTCTGCATCCATGCGGTGACCGGACCGGACGAATATTCGGCCGTCGTCGACAACAACCACTACACCAACCGGATGGCGCGGCAGCACCTGCACGACGCCGCGGCGGTCGCCCGCTGGATGGCCGAGGAACACGCCCCTGCCTTTGACGCGCTGGCAGCGCGCATCGGCCTCGACGCCGACGAGATCGCCGGCTGGAAGCGCGCCGCAGACGCCATGTACCTGCCGGTGGACCCGCTGCTGGGCATCCATCCGCAGGACGACGCCTTCCTGGAACGCCCGCGCCTGCCGCCGCGCCCCCGCATCGAGGGCAAGCACCCGCTGCTGCTCGAGCTTCATCCGCTGACCATCTACCGTCACCAGGTCTGCAAGCAGGCCGATACCCTGCTCGCGCTGATGCTCGCCGGACAGGACGTGGACGCGGCGACCAAGCGGCGCGACTTCGACTACTACGAGTCGGTGACGCTGCACGACTCGACACTGTCGGCATCCACCTTCAGCGTGATGGCCGCCGAAGTCGGCTATCCGGACAAGGCCTACCGCTATTTCCTGGACACCCTGCGGGTGGACCTGGACGACCTGCACGGCAACGCCGCCCACGGCGTGCACATGGCGGCCATGGCCGGCAGCTGGCTGGCCCTCACCTGGGGTTTCGGCGGCCTGCGCGTGGTCGACGGCGAACCCTGCCTCGCGCCTTCCCTGCCGGCCGCCTGGAACGGCTATCGCTTCGGCCTGCGCTGGCGCGACGCGCACCTGCGGGTCGACGTCGGCCGCGGGCACGTGCGCTACACGCTGTCCGGCGCCCGGTCGCTGCGCTTCCGCCACCACGGCGTCGCGCACGCACTGGCTCCGGGTGCCTCGATCGAGCTGGCGACGGCCCCGCCGTCGCGGCTGCCGCGCCCGCTGCGGGCGGTGATCTTCGACCTCGACGGCGTGATCGCCGACACTGCCGTGGTCCACGATGCCGCGTGGCGGCAGCTGGCCGGTGAGATCGGCCTGCCGTTCGATGACGCCACCGCCGAACGGCTGAAAGGCGTCGACCGCCTCGGATCACTGGACATCCTGCTCGAACGCGCCGACCGGCCGTACGACCGCAACGAGCGTCTCGCGCTGGCCGAACGCAAGAACGGCTACTACCGCGAGCGGATCGAGCGCTTCGGCCCTGGCCAGCTGCTGCCCGGCGCACGCGCGGCAATCGCAGCAACGCGCGCAGCGGGGCTGAAGGTGGGCCTGGCCTCGGCCAGCCGCAACGCGCCGCTGCTGCTCGAGCGGATGGGCATCGCCGGGCTGTTCGACCACGTCGTCGACGCCGGGTGCATCGCCCGCTCCAAGCCCGATCCGGAAATCTTCCTCGCCGCCGCCCGCGGGCTCGGCGTGGAGCCGCACGAATGCCTCGGCGTGGAAGACGCCGCGGCCGGCGTGGACAGCATCCTCGCGGCCGGGATGGTCGCCGTGGCGGTGGGCGACTCGCCCGCGCTGGCCCATGCGGATGCACGCATTCCGAACGTCGCCGCGTTCGACATCAAGCACTACACAACATGACGGCGAACCGGCGGCCCCGGGGAGGGCGTCCGCCATCACTAACGATGACTCATGGGGAGTACAAGCCGATGACCACCAAGCAACTGACCCGACTGGCCCTGTCCGCGGCCATCGCCGCCTGCCTGCTGCCCGGGCTGGCCGCGGCGCAGGACGCGCCCGCCACCACCAGGCCGGCCAAGGCGGGCAAGCCGAATGCCGCCGCCGCCAAGACCCTCGACCAGGTCGTGGTGACCGGCAACGCCGCCACCGGCGGCCTGAAGAAGATCGACACCAGCTACTCGGTGGTGAGCGCCAGCGCCGAGCAGATCAAGATGGCCAATCCGAAGAGTACGGCCGACCTGCTCAAGATCTCGCCCGGCCTGTGGCCGGAATCCACCGGCGGCCAGACCGGCGCCAACATCGAGATCGCCGGCTTCCCGGGCGGCGGCGACGCGCCGTTCTTCTCCACCCAGCTGATGGGCTCGCCGCTGTACGGCATGCCCACGCTGTCGTTCTTCGAGACCACGTCGATCTTCCGCCTGGACGACACCGTCGAACGGGTGGAGATCCTGCAGGGGGGCCCGTCGGTGGTGTTCGGCGACGGCCAGATCGGCGCCACCGCCAACTTCATGCTCAAGACCGGTACCGACGTGCCCAGCGGCAGCATCGGCGTCACCTACGGCAGCGAGAACCTGAAGCGCGTGGACGGCTTCTACGGCTTCCCGCTCGGCCATGACTGGTACGGCAGCGTCGGCGGTTTCTACCGCGACTCCAACGGCGTGCGCGATCCGAAATTCCCTGCCGACAAGGGCGGCCAGTTCACCGCCACCCTCAGCCATGACAGCGACAACGGCACCATGACGCTGTACGCGCGGGCGCTGAACGACAAGAACCAGTTCATCACCCCGATCCCGCTGATCCAGCACGGCACCGACCAGTTCAGCGCCTACCCCGGCTTCGACCCGCTGACCGCGACCTACAACGGCCCGGAGATCCAGCACGTCTACCTGCCGGGCTACCCGGGCGGCGGCACCCACGTCAACCTCGCCAACGGCCGCGGCGCCAAGTTCAACTTCTTCGGTGGCAACTTCGACTACGACCTGGGCAGCAGCTGGACGCTGTCGGACAAGTTCCTCATCGACGGCGGCGACGTCGACACCAACGCGCTGTTCTCCGGCACCAACCCGGGCTCGCTCAACGACATGCTCTACACCGACGGATCCAGCATCGGTGCGTTCAACCTGCCGGCCGGCTCGGCCACGGCCACCTATGTCAACGGCGGCGGCATGGTCGACCCGAACCAGAGCGTGATCCACCAGGGCTGGTGGTACATCCACAAGCACCTGCAGAACATGAGCAACGATTTCCGCCTGAGCAAGGAGCTGTTCGAGGGCAACACGCTCACCGGCGGCCTGTACCTCGCCCACTACACGATGAACGACAAGTGGGCACTGGGTAACCAGATGCTGATGACCAACACGCCGAACGCGCGGCCGATCCAGGTCAGCTACGTCGACGGCGGCGTCACCAAGCAGCTCACCGACGCGCAGGGCTTCCTCGACTACGGCGGCTACAACATCGCCCAGCACGGCAGCGCCACCAACAAGGCGTTCTACCTGTCCGACGTGTGGCAGATGGGCAAGTGGCTGTTCGACCTGTCCGGACGCATCGAGAACGAGGATGCCGTCAACAACGTCTGCAACCTGACCAACCAGAACCTCGACGGCAACCCCAACACGCTTTACGACAACAGCGTGCCGGTGTGCAACGGCAGCTACGCCCGCACCCGCTACAACAAGACCCACCCGTCGTGGACCTTCGGCGTGAACTACGAGCTCGCCGACAACATGAGCGTGTACTTCCGCGCCAACAAGGGCGCGCACTTCGGCGACTTCGACAACGCGCTGCGCGGCAACACCACCGGGAACACCCCGCCGCTGCAGAAGATCACCAACTTCGAAGGCGGCTTCAAGTACCAGTCCGACCTGGTCTACGCCGACATCAGCGTCTACCACCGCCTGTTCGACGGCCTGGTCTACCAGCCGACCAACAACCAGGGCGTGCCGACCGGATCGCAGTCGCTGTACGGCTCCGATTCGAAGGGCATCAACCTGACCGGCGCGATCACCCCGTTCGCGAACTTCAAGGTGCAGGTGGTGGCCAACTACCTCGACGGCCACTACTCGCACAACAACTCCTGCTTCCTGTACACCGACCTGGCCACCGGCACCACGCAGTGCATCAGCGTCAACGGCAAGCAGCTGCAGCGCCAGCCGAAGGTGCGCTTCATGCTGACGCCGAGCTACCGCGTCCCGTTCGACTGGGGCGACGTCACCGCCTTCGTCACCTACACCCACGTCGGGCCGCACACCCAGGACCAGTCCGGCCTGCAGCAGCTGGGCAGCTACGACACCTGGGACTTCGGCGTGGTGGCGAACGTGCAGAAGAACTGGGAGCTGCGCCTGCAGGGCACCAACATGACCAACGCACTGGGCCTGACCGAGAGCAACTCGCGTATCTTCGGCGCGGCAACCGGCACCGGCGGCGTGATCCTGGCGCGTCCGCTGGAGGGTCGCGAGGTCAACGTGCAGGTGAAGTACAAGTTCTGACCGAGCGAGCGTTACCCCGGAACGGTCCGGGCCGCGGCGACACCGCGGTCCGGACCGTCGTTCTGCCCAACTTCGGCGAGCACCCGATGAACCGACTCCGCATGATCGTCGCGCTGGCGCTGATCTACATGGTCTTCGCGATCCTGCTCAACAGCGTCGGCACGGTGATCCTGCAGTCGATGGCCAGCTTCGGCATCGACAAGCCGCAGGCCAGCCTGCTGGAACTGTTCAAGGATCTGCCGATCGCGGTCACCTCGTTCGTGGTCGCTTCGTTCCTGCCGCTGCTCGGCTACCGCCGCGCGATGATGGGCGCGCTCGCCATCGTCGGCGGGGCCTGCCTGCTGATGCCGATGTTCCCCGGCTTCCATACCACCGAATTCCTGTTCGCCTGTGTCGGCGTGTCGTTCGCGCTGGCCAAGGTGGCGGTGTACTCCTCGATCGGCCTGCTTACCGCCGATCGCGCCGCGCATTCGCGGCTGACCAACACCATCGAAGGCCTGTTCATGGTCGGCGTGCTCGCCGGCGGCTGGCTGTTCAGCGCGTTCATCGATCCGGCGCATCCGGGCGACACGCGCTGGCTGAGGGTGTACTGGCTGCTGGCGCTGGTCTGCGCGGCGGTCATCGCCCTGCTCGCCGCCTCGCCGCTGGACGAATCGGCCGCGCGCGACCAGACGCCCCGCTCCGCCGCCGCCACCGTCGGCCAGATGGTGCAGCTGATGGCGCGCCCGCTGGTCTACGTGTTCCTGCTGTCCGCCTTCCTCTACGTGCTGATCGAGCAGAGCTTCAGCACCTGGCTGCCGACGTTCAACAACGAGATCCTCAAGCTGCCCAACGCGATGAGCATCCAGATGGCCTCGATCCTCGCCGGGGCCACCGCGCTCGGCCGCATCGGCGCCGGCCAGGCACTGCGCCGGGTCAGCTGGCACCGGCTGCTCAACGGCTGTGTGGTGGCGATGGCCGCGCTGGTGCTGCTGGTGCTGCCGATGGCGCGAGGCGTCACGGTGACCCCCGACGTGGGCTGGACCAGCGCGCCGGTGGCGGCCTACCTGATCCCGCTGATCGGCCTGCTGATGGCGCCGATCTACCCGGTGATCAATTCGGTGGCGCTCAGCTCGCTGCCCAGGCCGCTGCACGCCTCGATGACCGGACTGATCGTGGTGTTCTCCGCGCTCGGTGGAACACTGGGCTCGCGCATCACCGCGATGGTGTTCGCCCGCTATGGCGGCATCCACGCGTTCTACTTCTCGCTGGTGCCGATGACCCTGGTGCTGGTGACGCTTTTCTTCTTCCGCCGGGAGACCGAGCGGGCCGGCGTGCTGGCGCCGGTCACGGTGGGCCTGGGCGGCAAGTGAGGCGCCCAGCGAGCCGGAACGCCCGACCGGCCGGGCGGCCCCGGTCCGCAGCGCTTTGCCGGCGAAGGATGCGGCGAGTATCCTGCCCGCCAACCCACGATTCCCTGAGCCCATGAGCCTACAGACGGTCCTGGTCGTCGACGACGAACGCGACATCCGCGAACTGCTCACCATCACCCTCGGCCGCATGGACCTCCAGGTGGATGCGGTCGGCACGGTCGGTGAAGCCCGGCGTGCGCTGGCCGAGCGCAGTTACGACCTGTGCTTTACCGACATGCGCCTGCCCGATGGCACCGGCCACGAGGTGATCGCGCTGATCGCCGAGGAGCATCCGGACACCCCGGTGGCGATGATCACCGCCTACGGCAACGTCGACGCGGCGGTGAGTGCCCTGAAGGCCGGGGCCTTCGACTTCGTCTCCAAGCCGGTGGACATCCAGATGCTTCGCCGGCTGGTGCGCACCGCGCTGAAGCTGGCCGAAGAGAAGCGGAGCGAGGGCGCGGGCGGCACGGGCGGGAGTTCCAGCGACCGGCTGATCGGCGACTCGGCGGTGATGCAGCAGGTGCGCGCCACCATCGGCAAGCTCGCGCGCAACCAGGCGCCGGTGTACATCGCCGGCGAATCCGGCGTGGGCAAGGAGCTGGTGGCCCGGCTGATCCACGAGCAGGGTCCGCGTGCGTCCGGGCCGTTCGTGCCGGTGAACTGCGGCGCGATTCCGACCGAACTGATGGAAAGCGAGTTCTTCGGCCACAAGCGCGGCAGCTTCACCGGTGCGGCCAGCGACAAGGAGGGGCTGTTCCAGGCCGCCAACGGCGGCACGCTGTTCCTCGACGAGGTGGCCGAGCTGCCGCTGCACATGCAGGTGAAGCTGCTGCGCGCGATCCAGGAAAAGGCCGTGCGCCCGATCGGCGCGCGCGAGGAGGTGCCGGTGGACGTGCGCATCCTCTCGGCCACCCACAAGAACCTGGCCGCACTGGTCGAGCAGGGACAGTTCCGCCAGGACCTGTTCTACCGCATCAACGTGATCGAGCTGCGCGTGCCGCCGCTGCGCGAGCGTCGCGGCGACGTGCCGCTGCTGGCCGCGCACATTCTGCGCCAGCTCGCCGCCAAGAGCGGCATGGCGCCCGGCAGGCTGCTGCCAGCGGCGCAGCAGGCGCTGGACGACTACGACTTCCCGGGCAACGTGCGCGAACTGGAGAACGTGCTCGAGCGTGCGATGGCGATGAGCGACGGCGAGAGCATCGATGCGGCCGACCTCATGCTGCCGCAGCGCGCTCCGCGTCCGGCCTTCGATCCGGCGATGGCCGCGCCGGCGGCGCACGGCGCGGCACCGGCCGTGGCCGCCGCGCCCGCGGTGCCCCCCACGCCGGGCAGCGGCGTGGCGCTGGAGGACTACATCAGCAACCTCGAGCGCACGGCGATCATGAAGGCGCTGGAAGAGTCCCGCTACAACAAGACCGCGGCGGCGAAGAAGCTCGGCATCACCTTCCGCGCGCTGCGCTACAAGCTGAAGAAGCTGGGTATCGACTGAGCGGTCGCGATCGGCCGCGATGCGACAGGCGAGGCCGCCCGATCAGGCGGCCTCGCTGCTTTCCAGCGCGCGACGCAGGGTCTTGAGCAGGCCGCGTGCGGTCACCGGCTTGTCCACCACATGCAGATGGTCGAGCGCCGGCAGCTCGTCGAGCCGCGGCGGCGACTCGGGCCGGGCCAGCAGCAGCACCGGGCCGGCATAGCCGCGCTCCACCAGCGCGGCCAGCGTGCGCACCCCGGTGAACAGGTTCATCTCCGCGTCCATCACCACCACGTCCGGCACGCCGTGCGCCTCGATCCACTGCAGTGCCACGGTGCCGCTCTGGCTGGCGTGGGCCTGGTAGCCGTAGGCGTCGAGCATGTCCACCAGCAGCGAGAGCTGGGCGACCTCCTCGACCACCACCAGCACCCGTTCGGCCTCGCCCTGCAGCGAGTCCTCGCCGTCGGCCTGGACGGTCGCGTCGTCGTGGATGGCGTCCAGTGGCAGATACAGATGAAAGGCCGTGCCCTCATCGGGCGTGCTTTCCACCCGCATGACGCCACCGTGCCCGGCAACGATACGCTTGCACGAGAGCAGGCCCAGGCCGGTGCCGCTCTGCTTGGTGGTGAAGAACGGCTCGAACAGGCGCTCCAGCGTCTCCTGGTCCATGCCGTGGCCGGTGTCGGCCACGGTCAGTCGCAGGTAATCCCCCGGCCTCGGCTCCTCGCCGTCGAGGAAGAAATCGCCGGGCAGCGCGCAGCGGCTGGAGCTGATGCGCAGGCACCCCCCGTCCGGCATCGCCTGGATCGCATTCAGGCAGAGGTTGAGCAGGCACTGCTGCAGCTCGGTGTGGTTGCCCTCGAACGACAGCTCCGGATCGTCCAGCGCCACGTCCATGCTCACCGAGCGAGGCACCGTGCCCTGCAGCAGCAGCCCCAGCGCATCGAGCAGGGCGCCCAGGCGCACCTGCTCGGCCCGGCGCGCACCACGCGCGAAGGAAAGCATCGACTGCACCATCTCCAGGCCTCGCCGACCGCAGTCGCGCACCAGTTTGCCGAGCCGGGCAAGGCGTGGGTCGTCCTGATAGTCGAGCAGGCTGTCGCCGGCCAGCAGCAGCGGCTGCAGCAGGTTGCGCAGATCATGGCTGAGGCCGCCGGCCAGCATCGCCAGCGCCTCGAAGCGCTGCGCGCGGATCAGCTCCGCCTCGGCACGACGGGCCGCGCGCTGGGCCTCGGCCTCGGCGAGCGCGCGACGCACCGCGCTCGCCAGGCGGGCCGGGTTCTGCTTGAGGATGTAATCGGTCGCGCCGATGCGCAGCGCCTCGATCGCCGCCTCCTCGCCGAGCGTGGCGGAGACGAACAGGAACGGCGTGTCGTCGTTGCGCGCACGCAGCAGCTCCAGCGCGCGCTGGCCGGAGAAGCCCGGCAGGCTGAGGTCGGACAGCACGATATCCGGCCCGAACGACTCCAGCGCCTCCACGTAGCCGGCCTCGTCGTCGACCAGCCTCGACTCGCAGGCGAGTCCGTCCGCCTCGAGTTCGCCGAGCACCAGCTCGGCATCGAGCGCGTTGTCTTCCACCTGCAGGACGCGGATGGTGGGCATGGCCCGGTTCAACCTGTGAGGCATGTCTGTCGTTTCCGTGGCGGCTGACGTCCCTGTCCGTCGCGCAGGGTAGCGCGGCGACCGCTGCGCGTCGTGCTCAATCCAGCGTCGGCGACTGGTTGAGCACCGCCCAGAACTGACCCAGCGTACGAACCGCGTCGAAGAACTGGTCGGCGTCGACCGGCTTGATGACGTAGGCGTTCACGCCCAGGTCCCAGCTGCGCGCCAGGTCGCTCTCCTCGCGCGAGGAGGACAGGATCACCACCGGAATCCGCCGCAGCCGCTCGTCGCTCCGCATCTGGGTGAGCACGTCCAGGCCGTTCATCCGCGGCATCTTGATGTCCAGCAGCACCACCGCAGGCTCGGCGCGCTCGCGGGTCGCCCAGGCGCCGCGGGCGTAGAAATAGTCCAGGCAGTCGACCCCGTCTTCCAGATGGATCACCGGGTTGGCCAGGTTGGCCTCGCGCAGGGCATCCATCGCCATTTCGGCATCGGCGAGGCTGTCCTCGACCAGCAGGATGGGGCGGATCAGGCGCTTGCTCATGAACGGTCCTGTCGATGGCTGTCGCCGGCCTCGGAGGCCGGCAGGGAAAAGTGGAAGCGCGCCCCCTTGCCGGGTTCGCCTTCGGCCCAGACCCGACCGCCGTGACGGGCCACGATGCGGCGCACGTTGGCCAGGCCGATGCCGTTGCCCGGGAATTCGGACGCGCGATGCAGTCGCTGGAACACGCCGAACAGCTTGCCGGCGTACTGCATGTCGAAGCCCGCGCCATTGTCGGCCACGGTGAACTGGTAGTCGCCGTTGCCGGCGCGGCCGGTCTCGATGCAAATGCGCGCGAACTCGCACCTGCCGGTGTATTTCACCGCGTTGCCGACCAGGTTCTGCCAGACCATGCGCAGCATGTTCTCGTCGCCGACCACCACCGGCAGCGGCGCCACCTTCCACTCGATGTGGCGGCCATCGGCGTCCGGCTCGGCCAGTGCGCGGGCCTCGTCCACCAGCGACTGCATGTCCACCGGCTGCAGCCGCATCGCGCCGCGGCCAAGACGGGAAAATACCAGCAGGTCGTCGATCAGCTGGGCCATGCGCCGGGCGGAGCCGGCGATCACGTCCAGGTAGTGGTGCCCCCTGTCGTCCAGCTGCTCGCCGAGGTGGCTCTCCAGCTTGCCGGCGAATCCGGCGATGTGCCGCAACGGCGCGCGCAGGTCGTGCGAGACCGAGTAGCTGAACGCCTCCAGCTCCCGGTTCACGTCGGAGATCTGCTCCACCTTGCCTTCCAGCTGGCGGTTGAGTTCCTTGACCTGCTTCTCCACCAGCGCGCGCACGGTGATGTCGCTCACCGTCATCAGCAACGCCGGTGCATCGTTCTCCTGCTGCAGGCGGCGGGCGTTGATGACCACCCGGCGATCGGCACCGTCCGCGGTGCGCTGGTTGAGCTCGTAATCCCACAGCTCGCGGTCGCGCAGCATCACGTCGCTGAGGCGCTGCAGCAGCGGCCCGTCGTTCCAGGCGCCGCCACCGAGCTCGGCCAGCGGCAGCGAGCGGATCTCATCCGGGTCCATCCCGTACAGCTCGGCGAACGCCGCGTTGACCAGCAGCGTGTGGAGCTTGCCGTCCAGCAGCGCGATCGGTTCGCGCACCGCCTGCACGATCTGCCGCGACCGCCGCACCGCCTGGCTCTCGCGTTCCTCTGCGCGCAGCCGCTCGCCGATCTGCCGCTCGGAAACCACCACCACGATGCCGAGCAGCAGCATTTGCGCGAACGCGCCGATGCCAAGCACCAGCCGGTAGTTCTTCGACTGCGCCTCGGCGGCGCTGCGACGCTCGACCAGCAGGTGGTCCTCGGTGCGGACGATCTTGTCCAGCACGTCGCCGAGCACGAACAGCCGGCCGGCATCGCGCAGCGCCTTCTCGGCGCCCGGCCGGTCGTTGTGGCGGGCGCGCCAGAGCGCCTGCCAGACCAGCGTCGCACGACCGCTGATGGTGGTCTGCAGCGAACCAATCAGCGCCTGCTGGTCGGGGTTGTCGCGGGTAAGGCCGCGCAGCTGCCAGATCAGCTGGGAGATGATGTGCGCGGACTGGTCGATCCGCTTCTGCGCATCCGCATCATCTCCACTGAGCACGATGCGATACGCCGCCGCCTCGGCGTCGCGGCTGAGATAGGCAATGCGGTAGGTGATCGACTTCACCTCCGAGGAATGCGTCACCCACTGCGAGGCGTCCAGCGCTTCGTTGGAGGTATTGCGGGTGATCGCGTACGGCAGCGCCACGATCACCACCACCGACAGCAGCAGGCCGACGACCCGCCAGCGCAGGAAGCTGAGGTTCCTCATCGGCATCTAGGCAGGATTCCCATGCAGGCGCGACATCCCCCGGCGGCATGCCGGCCCGGGCGTATCCGCCGCGCCTGGCGGATCACCGCGCAACGCCCGCCGCTCCATCCGCCGGACGGGCGACCATGGTGAAGTGCAGCTCGCCGCCGGCAACGAGATCGCGGTGATGCAGGAACGGCTGGACAAGCGGATGACCATCGAGGGTGATCGTGCCGACATAGGGATGCAAACCGTCGAAGGGTGCCGCGGTGATCGTGAAGGTCTTGTCGCCCGCCAGGTGCAGTACCGCCTTCGGCACGAACGGCCGACCGACCGCATAGACGTCGCTGGCCGGCGTGACCGGGTAGAAGCCCAGCGCGGTGAACACGTACCAGGCGGACATCTGGCCGAGGTCGTCGTTGCCGGCCAGGCCATCGGGCGTGGCCGCATACTGGGTGTCCATGATCTGCTTCAGCCGCTGCTGGGTCTTCCACGGGGCGCCGGCGTAGTCGTAGAGGTAGGCCATGTGGTGGCTCGGCTCGTTGCCGTGCGCGTACCAGCCGATCAGGCCGGTGATGTCCTCCACGTTCTTGAAGTGGCCCGGATCGACCTTGGCATCGAAGGTGGCGTCGAGCCTGGCGATGAACCTGGCCTTGCCGCCCATGGCCCGGATCAGCCCCGGCACGTCCTGCGGCACGTACCAGGAGTACTGCCAGGCATTGCCCTCGGTGTAGTCGCTGCCGTAGCCGGCGAAGGTCGGATCGAACGGTTCGCGGAAGCTGCCGTTGCTCAGTTTGGCGCGCATGAAACCGGTGACCGGGTCCCAGGCGTTGCGCCAGTAGGTGGAGCGCTTCATGAAGGTCGCCGCGGTATCGGACTGGCCCATCGCCCGGGCCATCTGCGCCAGCGACCAGTCGTCATAGGCGTATTCCAGCGTCTTGGAGGCCGCCTCCGGCTCATGGTCGATCGGCACGTAGCCGAGCTTCATGTAGTCGGCCAGGTCGCCGTAGGGCTTGTAGGTGGCGCTGGCCACCATGACCTTCAGCGCCTCGTGCGCATCGAAGCCGCGCACGCCCTTGACGTAGGCGTCGGCGATCACCGGCACGGCGTGGTAGCCGATCATGCACCAGGTCTCCAGGCCCTGGTACGCCCACACCGGCAGGATCCCGAACGGGCTGTCCCTGGCTGCAGCAATCAGCGAGCGCACGAAACCGGTACTCAGGTCCGGACGCAGCAACACCATCAGCGGCTGCTGGGCGCGATAGACGTCCCACAGCGACCAGGTGGAGTAGAAGTCGAACCGGCCGTTGGCGTCCTTCGCCAGGTGCACCTGATGGTCCGGGCCGCGGTACTGGCCGTTGACGTCCATGCTCAGCGTGGGCGACAGGAACGCGTGGTAGAGCGCGGTGTAGAACTGCGTCTTCAACGCGGGCGTGCCGTCGACATCGATCGCTGCCAGCGCTTTGTCCCAGTCCGCGGCGGCCTCGCGACGGCGGGCGTCGAAATCCCAGCCCTTGCCGTCGGTGTCGAGGTTGGCGATGGCGTTGTCCGCGCTCACCGTGGAGATCGCCACCTTCACTTCCAGCGGCTTGCCCAGCGCGCCGAAATCGAACACCGCCTCGAGCGCGCGGCCGTTCTGGTCGTCCGTGTCCTGCGGCTGGTTGCCCGGGCCCTTGAAGCCCTTGTACGGCATGTTCTGCTCGCGGTTGTAGAGCGTGCGGCCGGTCATCGGCTGGTTGAAGCGCATGGCGAAGCACAGCTCGCGGCCGCGCGCCCAGCCGTTGGTGAGACGGCAACCGGTGACCGTGCCGTCCTCGCGCACGCGCAGGCGCGACCACAGCACCTTGCCGTCGTAGTCGTAGATCGAGGGGCGCAGGTCCAGCAGCAGGTGCGCCGGCTTGCCCTTCGGGAAGGTATAGCGGTGCCAGCCGATCCGCCGGCCGGCGGTGAGCTCGGCGCGGATGCCGTAGTCGCTCAGGGTGACCGCGTAGTAGCCGGCCTGCTCCACCTCGGTGCTGTGGCTGAAACGCGAGCGGTAGCCGCTGCCGGGCTTGGAGGCATCGCCCGGGTCGAGCCTCACGGCGCCGGCGATCGGCATCACCAGCACGTCGCCCAGGTCCGAATGGCCGGAGCCGGAGAAGTGGGTGTGCGAGAAGCCCCGGATGGTCGGATCGCCGTACTGGTAGCCGGCGGCCCATTTGTAGGCGTGGTGGAAATCCGGCATCGCGGTGTCCGGCGACAGCTGGATCATGCCGAACGGCACCGTGGCGCCCGGAAAGGTGTGGCCGGCGCCACCGGTGCCGATGCGCGGATCGACCCACCCGGCATGGCCGGCGGACGCGCCCGCCGCCTGCACTGCCCACGCCAGCGCCAGCAGGCCGGCCGCCGCGCTCCATCCCCTCTGGCCCATGTCGCCCCGCCCCATCGTCCCAAAGCGCCGAACCTAACATCGTCGGGGGCCCGCCGCATGCTGCACCGCCCGAGGCCACGGGCCCGCGTTCCGGCTACATTTGGATCGTTCTATATCCGGACCAGGCATGCCTCTTTCCCACGCTCCGCTGCGCCGCAAGGTCACCCTGATCGACATCGCCGCCGCGTGCGGCGTGTCGCGCGCGACGGTGTCGCTGGTGCTGCGCGGCAGTCCGCTGGTCAACCGCGATACCCGCGCCCGGGTGCAGGCCGAGCTGCAGCGCCAGGGCTACATCTACAACCGGGCGGCGGCCAACCTGCGCCGGCGCACCACCTCGAGCATCGCGCTGGTGGTCAACGACCTGGGCAACCCGTTCTTCGCCGAATTCGCCGCCGGAGTGGACGAGGTGGTCGGCGCGGCCGGCTTCGTCACCCTGCTGGGCAGTACCGGCGAGTCGGCCGAGCGCCAGCAGGCCGTGCTCGGCTCGCTGGTGGAGCACAACCCCGGCGGGGTGATCCTGTCGCCGGCCGAAGGCAGCGAAGCGGCCCGGGTGATGGACGCGCTCGGCCCGCAGATGCCGCTGCTGATGTTCAACCGCGAGCTGGAGGGCGAGGCGCCGGCATCGGCGCCGTGGGACACGCTGATGCTCGACAATGCCCGCGGCATCGGGTTGGCCACCGAACACCTGATCGCGCGGGGCCACCGCCGCATCGCGTTCTTCGGCGGGCACGCCCGCTCCACGCCGGGCCAGCAGCGTCGCGCCGGCTTCCTCGCGGCCATGAAGCGGGCGAAGCTGGAGGTGCCGAGCGGCTTTCTGGTGGAGAGCGCGCCCAACCGCCTCGATGCGGCGCGCGCCAGCGCGGTCCTGCTCGACCTGCGCACGCGTCCCACCGCCGCCGTCTGCTACAACGACGCCGTCGCGCTGGGCCTGATGCTGGCGATGGGGCGGCGCGGCATGCGCCCCGGTCGCGATCTGGCACTGACCGGCTTCGACGACATCGACGAGGCCGCGCTGGCCTCGCCGGGACTGACCACACTTGCCACCGCCCCGCGCGAGCGGGGGCGGCAGGCCGCCCGTCTGCTGCTGGCCCGGCTGGGCCATCCGCACGAACCCGGCCAGCGCACGACCGTGCCGGTCGAGCTGGTGATCCGCGAAAGCAGTTGCCCACCTCCGGCGGCCTGAGGCCGCTCCCTTCCCTCCATTCGGACCACGCCATGGCCCTCTCCGCACCCGTACCCTCCGCCTCCAACGGCTCCGGCCCGTCGGGCGACAAGCGCTACACCTACTTCCCGATGGCGATGGCGGTACTGACCGCCGTCTTCTTCATGTGGGGCTTCCTGACCAGCCTGAACGACATCCTGGTGCCGCACCTGAAGTCGACCTTCCAGCTCGACTACACCCGGGCGATCCTGGTGCAGTTCACCTTCTTCGGCGCGTACTTCGTGATGGCGATGCCCTCCGGCCGGCTGGTCGCGGCGCTGGGCTACAAGAAGGGCATCGTGGCGGGCCTGGCGATCGCCGGCGTGGGCGCGCTGGGCTTCTGGCCGGCCGCGGCGCTGCATTCGTACCCGGCGTTCCTCGGGGCCCTGTTCGTGCTGGCCACCGGCATCACCGTGCTGCAGGTGGCGGCCAATCCGTACGTGGCGCTGCTCGGACCGGAGCAGACCAGCTCCAGCCGGCTCACCCTGGCACAGGCACTCAATTCGGCGGGCACCACGCTTGCCCCCTATTTCGGCAGCGTGCTGATCCTGTCCAACGTGGTAAAGACGCCGCAGCAACTGGCGGCGCTGGCGCCGGCCGACCAGCTGGTCTACCAGGCCCAGCAGGCGCAGGCGGTGCAGTACCCGTACCTGGGCCTGGCCGTGGTGCTGTTCCTGCTGGCGCTGTTCGTATGGGCATTCCGGCTGCCGGCACTGAGCGAGGCCACCGACAAGGGCGACCACGACCGTCACAGCTTCGGCGAGGTACTGCGGCACCGCCACGTGCTGTTCGGCGTGATCGGCATCTTCTGCTACGTCGGCGCCGAGGTGTCGCTCGGCAGCTACATGGTCAACTACCTGGCGATGCCCGACATCGGCCACCTGAGCGAAGCCGACGCGGCCAAGTACGTGTCGCTGTACTGGGGCGGCGCGATGCTGGGCCGCTTCGCCGGCTCGCTGATCATGGCGTGGTTCTCGCCACGCAAGCTGCTGGCGATGTTCGCGACGGTGAACGCGCTGCTGGTGGCGACCACCATGGCCACCACCGGCCACGTGGCGATGTACAGCGTGATCGCGATCGGCCTGTTCAACTCGATCATGTTCCCGACCATCTTCGCGCTGGGCATCGAGCGGCTGGGACCGATGACCAGCAAGGCCTCCAGCCTGCTGATCATGGCGATCGTGGGCGGCGCGGTGGTGCCGCAGGTGCAGGGCATGCTGGCCGACCGCATCGGCCTGCAGCACGCCTTCATCCTGCCGCTGCTGTGCTACCTCTACATCCTGTTCTACGGCGTCTCCGGCTCGCGCGTGCGCGGCGACGCCGCGAGCCCCGACGCCTGAGGCCGGTGACGTGGAGCGTGCCGTGCTGTGCTTCGGCGAGGCGCTGATCGACTTCCACGGCGAAGGTCGGGACGAGAACGGCTTCGCGCGGCATTTCGTGCCGTTCGCCGGCGGTGCGCCGGCGAACGTGGCGGTCGCCGTCGCCCGCCTCGGTGGCACGGCGCGCTTCGCCGGCATGCTGGGCGCGGATCGCTTTGGCGACTTCCTGCTGGCCCACCTGCGCGACGCCGGCGTCGGCACCGACGACGTGGTCCGCACTGCCGAGGCGAACACCGCGCTGGCGTTCGTCAGCCTCGATGCGGCGGGCGAACGCAGCTTCAGCTTCTACCGTCCGCCCGCCGCGGACCTGCTGTTCCGGCGGCAGCACCTGCGCCGGCAGGCCTTCGAAGGCGTGCGTGTGCTCCACGTGTGCTCCAACAGCCTGACCGAGCCGGAGATCGCCGAGGTCACGCTGGAGGTCATCCAGCGCGCCCATCGTGGCCGAGCGCGGGTGAGCTTCGATCTCAACCTGCGTCCGGCGCTGTGGTCGGCCGGACGCGATCCGCTGGATCATGTCTGGCCCGTGCTGCACCAGGCCGACGTGGTGAAACTCAGTGCCGAGGAGCTGGCCTGGCTGGCGGTGGACGGCGAGGAGGCGACCCTGGACCGGCTGTGGCGGGGCCGCACCCGGCTGCTGGTGGTCACCGATGGGCCGCATGCGATGCGCTGGTTCCACCCCGACGCCGAGGGCGAACTGCCGGCCTATGCGATCGACACCGTCGACAGCACCGGCGCCGGCGATGCCTTCGTCGGCGGCCTGCTGTGCCGGCTGGCCGAACTCGACGGCGGTCCCGAGGCGATCGACCAGCTGGTCGGCAAACGGCCCAACCTGCACGAGGTGCTGCGCTACTCGGCGGCCTGCGGCGCGCTGTGCGCATCCCGGCGGGGCTCATTCACCGCCATGCCGACCGATGCCGAAACCCGTGCCTTCATGGAGGCCCACGCATGAGTGACACCACGCCCCCCTTCCCCGATTTCCGCTCGCCGTCCTTCCTGCGTGAGCACATCGCGCAGACGATGGCGTTCTACCACCCGCGTGCGATCGACCCCGCCGGCGGCTTCTTCCACTACTTCCGGGACGACGGCACGATCTACGACCGCAGCCATCGCCACCTGGTCAGCAGCACGCGCTTCGTCTTCAACTACGCCATGGCCTGGCTGGCGTTCGGCGACCCGGACTACCTCGACGCCACCCGCCACGGCCTGCGCTACCTGCGTGAAGTGCACCGCAATGTCGCCAACGGCGGCTACCACTGGACCATCCGAGACGGCCAGCCCGAGGACAGCTCCAACCAGGCCTATGGCGTGGCCTTCGTGCTGCTCGCCTACGCCACCGCGGTGAAGGCCGGCATCGACGAGGCCCGGGCGTGGATGGACGAAACCTGGGACCTGCTCGAAGCGCGCTACTGGGAAGCCGAGGCCGGCCTGTACCGTGACGAGGCGGACACCGACTGGCACTTCGCCCCCTACCGCGGCCAGAACGCCAACATGCACCTGTGCGAGGCGATGATCGCCGCCTACCAGGCCACCCGCGAGCCGCGCTATCTGGACCGCGCGCTGACCCTGGCCGACCGCATGACCCGCCGCCAGGCGGCCAAGGCTGACGGCCTGGTGTGGGAGCACTACGACACGGCGTGGAACATCGACTGGGAGTTCAACAAGGACGACCCGAAAAACCTGTTCAAGCCGTGGGGCTTCCAGCCCGGCCACCAGACCGAGTGGGCCAAGCTGCTGCTGATCATGGATCCGCTGCTGCGCGAGCGCGGCATGCCGCAGGACTGGCTGGTGCCGAAGTCGAAGGAGCTGTTCGACCGCGCGCTGGCGGCCGCCTGGGACGAGGTCAACGGCGGCATCTGCTACGGCTTCGCGCCGGACGGCCGCGTCTGCGACGGCGAAAAGTATTTCTGGGTGCAGGCCGAGTCGCTGGCGGCCGCGGCCCTGCTCGAGGATCGCACCGGCGATACCACCTACGGCGATTGGTACGAGCGGATCTGGCGCTACAGCTGGCAGCACCTGGTCGACCACGCATACGGTGCCTGGTACCGCATCCTCACCCGGGACAACCGCAAGATCGACGACGCCAAGAGCCCGGCGGGCAAGACCGATTACCACACCATGGGCGCCTGCCACGAAGTGCTGGTGCTGCTCGGCGGTTGACCTGCCCCCGGCCGTGCCCTTGGTCGCATGGATGCCATCGCGACGATCCCGTAAGGTGGGTGATCGGGAGCGGCAACGCGCCGTTCCACAGCAATTTCTTGCCACCACAGGGGACCCCCGATCCATGCGCACCACCTCGACGACGCGGCTCGCCGCGACCCTGGCGTTGCTGTTCGGCGCGGCGCTGCCGCTGCACGCGGCCGATACCACGTCCGGCCCGTTCAACCCGCTGGAGACCTTCGCTCCGTTCGCCTATCCGCATGCATCCAATGCCATGCGCGATGCCAGCGGCAAGCCCGGCCCCCTGTTCTGGCAGAACCGCGCCGACTACGCGATCCGGGCCTCGCTCGATCCGGTCGCACGCAAGCTCACCGGCAGCGAGACGATCACCTACACCAACCACAGTCCCGACGCGCTCGACGTGATCTGGCTGCAAGTGGAGCAGAACCGCTACACGAAGGACGCCCGCGGCGCCTTCGGTGCCGGCAAGTTCCCGACCGAGTTCACCGACGGCGAGCACATCCGCTCGGTCGAGGTGGAGGACGCCTCCGGCCATCGCCAGAAGGCGCAGTGGATCATCAGCGACACACGCATGCAGGTGATCCTGCCCGCGCCGTTGAAGGCACATGACGGCAAGCTCAATCTGCACATCGCCTGGGACTACACCGTGCCCGGCGAATTCGGCGGCCGCACCGACTGGAACGCCAACAAGCAGGGCGACATCTTCGAGATGGCGCAGTGGTACCCGCGGGTGTGCGTCTACGACGACCTGCGCGGCTGGGACACCCAGCCCTTTCTCAACAGCGAGTTCTACCTCGAGTACGGCAACTTCGATTACCGCGTCACCGTGCCGTCGGACATGATCGTGGTCGGCTCGGGCGAGCTGCTCAACCCGCAGGACGTGCTGACCAAGACCGAGATCAGGCGCCTGGACGAAGCCCGCCACAGCGACGCCACGGTGATGATCCGCACCGCGGCGGAAGTCACCGACCCGGCCTCGCGGCCGAAGCAGGGCGGCACCCTGACCTGGCACTTCGCGATGAAGCACACCCGCGACGTGGCCTTCGGCGCCTCCAAGGCATACGTCTGGGATGCCGCGCGGATCAACCTGCCCGGCGGCAAGACCGCGCTGGCGATGTCCGCCTATCCGGTGGAGAGCGCCGGCGACCAGGCCTGGGGCGTGGCCACCCAGGACCTGAAGAAGTCGGTGGAGTTCTTCTCCAGGACCTACTTCCCTTACCCGTATCCGGTGGCGATCAACGAGGCCGGCACCGCGGGCGGCATGGAGTACCCGGGCATCACCTTCGACCACAAGAAGGCCGCCGGCCCGGTCCTGCGCATGCTGATCGCGCACGAGATCGGGCACACCTGGTTCCCGATGATCGTGGGCAGCAACGAGCGCCGCGACGCGTGGATGGACGAGGGCTTCAACACCTTCGTCGACGTGTACGAGGCCGAGGCCTTCGACGGCGGCAAGTTCGCGCCCAAGCGCGACGCCGAGTACGCGCCGGGCAAGGGTACGCCGGCCGAGCAGATTGCCGCGCTGCTGAAGGACCCGGACGCCCCGCCACCGATGACCTACGCCGACGCGGTGAAGGAGAAGTACCGCCACCCGATCACCTACTTCAAGACCGCCTTCGGCCTGGTGCTGCTGCGCGAGCAGATCATCGGTCCCGAGCGCTTCGACCCGGCGTTCCGTCGCTACATCGCCACCTGGGCCTACAAGCACCCGAGCCCGTCGGACTTCTTCCGCTTCATGGACAGCGAGACCGGCGAGGATCTCAACTGGTTCTGGCGCGGCTGGTTCGAGCACAACTGGCAATTCGACATGAGCGTGGACAAGGTCGCGCCGGCCGACGGCGACTGGAAGAACGGTGCGGAAGTCACCGTGTCCAACCACGACAAGCTGGTGCTGCCGAACACGCTGGAGCTGACGTACGCCGACGGCAGCAAGCGCGACGTGCGGATTCCGGTGGAAACCTGGATGCAGCACACCCGCTACGTGGTGCACGTGGATGGCACGCAGCCGGTGACCATGGTGCAACTGGATCCGAAGCACGACCTGCCCGATGCGGATCGCGGCAATGACCGGCTCGCGGTGAAGTAGGCCCACGGCTTATCGGGCACCTTCGAAAGCCCGCCACCCCGGCGGGCTTTCGCGTTCCTGAGGACGGACGCCAGAGGGTCCAGAGGCGCTGGATCCCCGCTTTCGCCGGGATGACGCTCATCCACGACGAGGGCAACGCGGCGGCCAGGTCTCGTTACACGCCCTGCTATCGAAGTCCGAGCGGTGCCGGTCGCGGGTACTCTCAAGCATCGTCATCCCGGCGAAGCCGGAATCCAGCGCCTTGGGTATGCGCCGCGCGCTCCACAACGGACAAACCATGACAACCCCACCACCCATCCGCGTCGGCCTGATCGGCTACGGCTACGCCGGCAGGACCTTCCACGCCCCGTTGATCTCCGCCACGCCCGGCATGGAACTCGTTGCCGTCGCCTCGCGCGACGCCGCCAAGGTCCACGCCGACCTGCCCGACGTGCGCGTGCTGCCCACGCCCGACGCGCTGATCGCCGACGACAGCGTCGACCTGGTGGTGATCGCCACGCCCAACGACACCCACGCGCCCCTGGCCGGCGCCGCCCTGCGCGCAGGCAAGCACGTGGTGATCGACAAGCCGATGGCGCTGGACCTGGCCCAGGCGCGTGCGCTGGTCGCCCTGGCCGACGCCTCGCCCGGGCAGCTCTCGGTGTTCCACAACCGCCGCTGGGACAGCGACTACCTCGCGGTGAAACAGGCCATCGCCGGGGGCGCGATCGGCGAGGTGATGCACTTCGAATCACATATCGACCGCTACCGCCCCGCCGTGCGCGACCGCTGGCGCGAATCCGCCGGGCCCGGCGCCGGCCTCTGGTACGACCTCGGCCCGCACCTGGTCGACCAGGCGCTGCAGCTGTTCGGCCTGCCCGAGCGCGTGCACGCCGCGCTGGCGATCCAGCGTGCCGGCGGCCTCAGCGACGACTGGGCGCACGTGCGGCTGGACTACGGCGCGCGGCAGGTGATCGTGCACGCCAGCATGCTGGTGGCCGGCGGTGCACGGCGCTTCGTCGTCCACGGCACCCGCGGCAGCCTGATCAAGACCGGCGCCGATCGCCAGGAAGCCCAGCTGCTGGCCGGACAGCGTCCCGGCACCCCGGGCTGGGGGGACGACCCGGATCCGCTGGTCGTGATCGATGGCGAGGGACACGAAACCCGGCAATCGCCCCCACCGGGCGACCAGCGTGCCTACTACGCCGGCCTGCGCGACGCGCTGCGGGGCGAGGCGCCGATGCCGGTGCGCGCGATCGAGGCACTGGCGACC
>JAGWVM010000188.1 GCA_018970895.1 Lysobacteraceae bacterium
AGCGCGGCGCGCACCGCCGCGTGCAGCTGGGCCAGCACCGGGGCGGGGTCGTCGTCGGCGCCCAGCCGGGCCAGCTGCCCGGCCAGCTCGGCCGCCCGGGCCTGGGGCTGCACGCCACGCTGGAGCAGCGGCGGCGCGATCTCCGGCCCGCGCCACGATGCGGCCGGCGCGGCGGGCGCGGCGCCCGGCGGAGGCGTGCCGCGCGACGGGGCGTAGCTTTCGAGCAGCGCGGACAGCTTCAGCAGCACCGCTTTCCAGTCCTCCTCGCCGACGCTGGAGGCCAGCAGCGGACCCTGGGCCAGGCTGGATTCCATGAACAGCCCGCTGCGCACGATCGCTTCGCGCAGGCCGGCGCCGGTGGTGATGTCCGCCGGCGTGCGCATGGCCTGCTCGAGCTGGGCCAGCGCCGGACGCAGCGGGGCGGGGATCTGGCGCATCACCGGGCGCTGCGCGAGGGCCTGCACGCTGGCCAGCAGCGGGGCGAAGCCGTCCTGCTGCGGCAGGCGTTCGCGCAGGGCGATCTGCGCGGTGGAGTCGGTCGCTGGCGGCAGCATCACCTCCAGCGCCGGCTGGCTGCCCAGGCTGAGCACCCGTACCTGGAACTGCGCCGGCAGAGGTCCCTGCGCCGCGGACTGGCCGGACAGCAGCGCCGAGCGCGGGTCGGCCATGCCGCCTCCGCCCTGGCCGGAAAGATCCGCTTCGACGGTCATCCCGCCCACCTGCAGCAGGATCGTGCCCTGGTCGGTGACACCCAGCGGGCGCGCGGACAGCACCACCCCGATGCGCCAGCTCTCGGCGGTCGTGCCGGAGGCGGCGCCGAGCCAGGTGAGCGCGGCAAGGCTGGTGGGTTGGATGATCAAGCGAGGCTCCTTCGCCCCACGGCGGCGATCGTGTAGCCGGACGTCGGCTTGTCGAGGGCTAACGGCCGCGCGCGTGGGAACTTTAGCCCGCTGTGCACCCGCGCACGGAACCGTGCCCTAAAGCCGCCGCCGCCCCCGCCGATAAGCCCACCGAGCGAAATCACCGGCCACATCGGCCAACGGGGCAAGCGCATGGGCAGCAAGGCGTCAACGAAGGGCACACCGGTGGCGGCGGGCGTCACCCTGCCGGCGGATTGCCGGCTGGGTGCACTCGACGCGCTGGCGCCGCGCCTGCGTGAGGCCGTCGCCGGCGGCGCCGCCACCTTCGACGGCTCCGCGGTGGAGAAAGTGGACGGTGCGGCGATGCAGCTGCTGGTGGCGTGCCGCCGCGCGGCGGCGGCGTCCGGCGGCGGCGTGGCCTGGGCCGGGGCAAGCGACGTGTTGCGCGAGGCGGCCGGCCTGCTGGGCCTGGCCGCGGAACTGGATCTGCCGGCACCGATGCCGGCCTGAAACGAGGTGGAAGATGGCAAAGATTCTTGCGGTGGATGATTCGGCGTCGATGCGCGGCATGGTGGCCTTTACCCTGCGCGGCGCGGGCCATGAAGTGAGCGAGGCCGAGAACGGCCAGCTGGCACTGGACCAGGCCCGGGGCGGCCGGTACGACCTCGTGCTGGCGGACGTCAACATGCCGGTGATGGACGGCATCTCGATGGTGCGCGAGCTGCGCGCGCTGCCCGAGTACAAGGGCGTGCCGATCCTGATGCTGACCACCGAGTCGCACACCGACAAGAAGATGGAAGGCAAGGCCGCCGGCGCCACCGGCTGGCTGGTCAAGCCGTTCGATCCCGAACAGCTGCTGGCCACCGTCAACCGCGTGCTGGGCTGAGCCGGAGACCACCGATGGCCAACCTCGGCATGGCGCAGTTCCACCAGGTGTTCTTCGAGGAGAGCCTGGAAGGACTCGACAACATGGAGACGGCGCTGCTCGCGCTCGACGAGGGCGGCGACAAGGAGCTGGTGCACACCATCTTCCGCGCGGCCCACTCGATCAAGGGGGGCGCGGCCACCTTCGGCTTTCCGGAGATGGCGGCGTTCACCCACGAGGCCGAGTCGCTGCTGGACGAGCTGCGCGACGGCCGCCGCGCCATCGACAAGCCGATCATCGAGCTGCTGCTGCGCACGGTGGACTGCCTGCGCGGGATGTTCGCCCGCGCCCAGGCCGGCCAGCCGCTCAACGACGAGGTGGCCGAGGGCCTGCGCGGCGAGCTGGCCGCGACGATGGGCCGTGCCGCGGAGACCCAGGTGCTGGCGCGCCGCGCCCGCGACCGCGCCGATGCGTGGAAGGTGAGCTTCCGCCCGCATCCGGGCATGGCCGCCGGCGGCAACGACCCGCTGCGCCTGCTGCGCGAGCTCAAGGCGCTCGGCGAGATGAGCGTCACCGCCGACCTGGCCGCGCTGCCCGCACTGGACCAGCTCGACGTGGCCACCTGCCACATCGGCTGGACCATCGAGCTGCAGGGCCAGATCACCCGCGAGGCGATCAAGGGGGTGTTCGACTGGGTCGAGGACGAGTGCGACCTCAGCATCGAGCCGCTGCACGTGGTGGCGCCGCCCGCGGCGGCCGAGGCGCCGAAGGCGGCCGTCGCCGACGTGGCCACCGCGCGTGCCGCGCGCGAATCGGCCCCGGTGGCCAGTACCGAGTCCAGTTCGGTCCGCGTGTCGATCGACAAGATCGACAGCCTGATCGACCTGGTCGGCGAGCTGGTGATCACCCAGTCGATGCTCGACCCGTTCCGCGAGAATTTCGACATCGCCAGGCTGGCGATGCTGCAGGAAGGGCTCACCCAGCTGGCGCGGCACACGCGCGAGCTGCAGGAGAGCGTGATGGGCATCCGCATGCTGCCGATCGGTTCGGTGTTCAACCGCTTCCCGCGGCTGGTGCGCGACCTCAGTGCCAAGCTCGGCAAGCAGGTGCGGCTGGACATGCACGGCGAGCAGACCGAGCTGGACAAGACCGTGCTGGAAAAGATCGGCGACCCGCTGGTGCACCTGGTGCGCAACGCCATCGACCACGGGCTGGAGATGCCGGACAAACGCCGCGCGGCGGGCAAGGTCGAGCAGGGCACGCTGCGGCTGGAGGCATTCCACCGCGGCGGTTCCATCGTGGTGGAAGTGGCCGACGACGGCGCCGGCCTGAACCGCGAGGCGATCGTCGCCAAGGCGATCCAGCGCGGACTGGTTTCCTCGGGTGAGGGAATGAGCGACGAGGCGGTGGCGGAGCTGATCTTCCAGCCCGGCTTCTCCACCGCCGCCGTCACCACCGACCTCTCCGGACGCGGCGTGGGCATGGACGTGGTCCGCCGCAACGTGGCCGACCTCGGCGGTTCGGTGACCATCCGCTCCACCCCGGGCAAGGGCAGCGTGTTCACCATCGTGCTGCCGCTGACGCTGGCGATCATGGACGGCCTGAGCGCGGCGGTGGGCGAGGAGAGCTACATCGTGCCGCTGGTGTCCATCGTCGAATCGGTCCAGCTGAAGGCCGAGGCGGTGCGCAGCGTGGCCGGCGGTGGCGAGCTGTTCCGCTTCCGCGGCGAGTACCTGCCGGTGATCCGCCTGCACGAGATGTTCGGTTGCCCCGGCGCGGTGAGGAACATCGAGGACGGCCTGATGATCGTGGTCGAGGGCGACGGCACCCGCGTGGGCCTGTTCGTCGACGGCCTCAACGGCCAGCAGCAGGCGGTGGTGAAGTCGCTGGAAGCGAACTATCGCCGCGTGCAGGGCATCTCGGGCGCCACCATCCTGGCCGATGGCTCGGTGGCGCTGATCGTCGACATCGCCGGACTGATCCGCATGCAGGGACGCCGCAAGGCGGCCTGACCGCCCGGCGGCACGGGGGTGCCGCCGCATGGACAACGGGGGACCACTTGCTGCGGGAGTGCGGCGATGACGGGCCACGGCCTGTCGACTGCGCATGGACCTGATGGGGCACGCGCTTCCCTGACCTTTCGACCGGATACCGCCATGCGCCGATTCGCTCAACTCCTCGATCGCCTGAGCCTGCGGGCCCGGGTCTGGCTGGTCATCGTGCTGGTGATCGCGGGGCTCGCCTCGCTCACCGTGATCAGCGCGATGGAGACCCGTCGCCAGCAGATGGCCGCGCTCACCGCCGACCTGTCCAACCACGTGGACGCGGCGATCTCGATCGCCGAGGCCTACCGCCAGCGCGCCGCCGCCGGCGAATTCGACCAGGCCGAGGCGGAAAGGCGCGCGCTGAAGGTGATCGAGTCGATGCGCTGGGCCAAGGGCACCGGTTACCTGTTCGCCACCGATTCGAAGCTGGTGCTGCGCATGCATCCGTTCCGTGCCAAGGACATCGGCAAGTTCGTCGGTGACGACAAGGATCCGAACGGCGTGCTGCTCTACCGCAACATCCTGGCGGTGGACCAGGCCAAGGGTCGCGGCACGTCCGAATACATCTGGCCGATTCCGGGCACCAAGACCGCCGGCCCCAAGCTGGCCTACAGCGTCTGGTACAAGCCGTGGGACCTGCATTTCGGCACCGGCGCCTACTACGTGGCGATCAACGCCGCCTACCGCGCCAACCTGGAGGCACAGCTGCTGCGCGCGGGCGTGATCGGCCTGCTGGTGATCCTGGTGGTGTGGCAGTCGATGCGCTCGATCCGCAACAACATCGGTGGCGAACCGCACGTGGCGGTGGGCATGGCCGCGCGCATCGCCGACGGCGACCTGCAGCGCCCGGACGACGAGACGGCGTTCGCGCCGGACAGCCTGCTGGGCGCGCTGCAGCGCATGCGCGACAAGCTCACCGGCATCGTCGACGACGTGCAGCGCGGCTCGCAGGTGGTGTCCACGGCCGCCCGGCAGATCGCCAGCGGCAATGACGACCTGAGCCAGCGCACGCAGGAGCAGGCCTCCTCGCTGGAGGAGACGGCCGCCTCGATGGAGGAGATGACCTCCACCGTCAAGCAGAGCGCCGAGAACGCCAGCCATGCCAACCAGCTGGCCGCCAGCGCCCGCCGCCAGGCCGAGCACGGGGGCGAGGTGGCTGCCCGCGCCAGCGAGGCGATGCGCGGGATCGAGGCGGCCAGCCGGCAGATCACCGACATCGTGCAGCTGATCGACGAGGTGGCCTTCCAGACCAACCTGCTGGCACTCAACGCCGCGGTGGAAGCCGCGCGTGCCGGCGAGCAGGGCCGCGGCTTCGCCGTGGTGGCCACCGAGGTGCGCAACCTGGCCCAGCGCTCGGCCGGCGCGG
>JAGWVM010000189.1 GCA_018970895.1 Lysobacteraceae bacterium
AGGTCGGTCAACGTCTTCGGGTCCAGCTTCAGGCCATGCTGCTGCAGCGTGGCGGCAATGCCCGGCAACTGGGCGGGCTGCCACATGCCTTCGACAGCGTGGGCGGACGAGATGAGACCGACGGATACGGCTGCGGCAAGCAATAGACGACGCACGGGGAATCTCCTGATGAAAATCTGCCCGCTTTTACGGGCAGCAAAATGACGTAATAACTTGCGACTTATGCCCGACTTGGACGACCGCGGCATATGCCGCAAGTCATGCCTACGGCATTCAGCGCGCCGGCACGCCCAATTCCTGCAGCAGTGGCGGCGCCGGATAGACCTTGTCCATCAGCCAGCGCATGCCGACGTGGATCGCGCGCGGGTGGCGCGGGTCGAACATCCGGCTGGCGCTGACCCGCCTCCCAGTTGCCGTCGACGTTGAGGCCGACCGGGTCGCCCATCGCGTTCAGCACCGGCGAGCCGGAGTTGCCGCCGGTGGTATCGAGGTCGCTGAGGAAGTTCACCGGCAAGGCGCCGGCCTGAAAGCCGCTTCGGTGGCCACGTTCTATAATGGCCGTTTTCCCGCCCGCTCCACGGGCCAACCGATGGATTTCCCATGTCGCAGACGATGAAAGCCCTGGTCAAGCGCAAGCCCGAGCAGGGCATCTGGATGGAAGAAGTGCCCATGCCCCTGGTCGGCCCGAACGAGGTGCTGATCAAGATCGAGAAGACCGCGATCTGCGGCACCGACCTGCACATCTACAAGTGGGACGAGTGGAGCCAGCGCACGATCAAGCCGGGCCTGACCATCGGCCACGAGTTCGTCGGCCGCATCGTCGACATCGGCCCGGGTGTGACCGGCTACAAGGTCGGCGACCGCGTTTCCGCCGAAGGCCACATCGTGTGCGGGCACTGCCGCAACTGCCGCGCCGGCCGCCAGCACCTGTGCCCGAACACGGTCGGCATCGGCGTCAACCGCAATGGCGCGTTCGCCGAGTACATGAGCATGCCGGCCTCCAACCTGTGGCCGATCCCGGACCAGATCCCGTCCGAGCTGGCGGCGTTCTTCGACCCCTACGGCAACGCGGCACATTGCGCGCTGGAGTTCGACGTGATCGGCGAGGACGTCCTGATCACCGGCGCCGGACCGATCGGCATCATCGCCGCCGGCATCTGCAAGCATGTCGGTGCGCGCAACGTGGTGGTCACCGACGTCAACGACTACCGCCTGAAGCTGGCCGCCGACATGGGCGCCACGCGGGTGGTCAACGTCGCCAACCAGTCGCTGCGCGACGTGGTGAAGGATCTGCATATCGAGGGCTTCGACGTGGGCCTGGAAATGAGTGGCAATCCGCGCGCATTCAACGACATGCTCGAGTGCATGTACCACGGCGGCAAGGTGGCGATGCTGGGCATCATGCCCCGCGGTGCCGGCATCGACTGGGACAAGGTGATCTTCAAGGGCCTCACCCTGCAGGGCATCTACGGCCGCAAGATGTACGAGACCTGGTACAAGATGACGCAGATGGTGCTGACCGGCTTCCCGCTGCAGAAGGTGCTCACCCACCAGATCGCGATCGACGACTTCCAGCGCGGCTTCGACCTGATGGACCAGGGCGTCTGCGGCAAGGTGGTCTGCAGCTGGACCTGAGGCCGCCGGGCTGAGCGGCCGGGGACGCCCCGGCCATCCCGATTCCGCCGGAACTTTCGCCCCGCCGACGCTGTGCGCCGGCGGGGCTTCTTCGTACACTTCGGCGTGGACCCGCGGGGGCACCGGGTCCGGTGCCGGCGGCGTCCAGCCGCGCCGCCGGAATGCGGCGTACTGGGAGTGCTTCGATGCGCATCCGTCGTTTGCTGGAAGACCCCCGCGCCGCCCGCGCGGTGGCACGTACGCGCGAGCTGGCCCGCTCCCGGCGCGCTCGCCGCACGCTGGCGATCGCCGCCGCCGCCCTGATGCTGTTCGGCCTGCTCGGCTTCTTCGCCGCACCGCCGATCCTGCGCGGACAGATCCAGAAACGCGCCAGCGCGGCGCTGTCCCGCCCGGTGACGCTGGGCAAGGTGCACTTCAATCCGTTCACCCTGCGCCTGCAGCTGGACCACCTGCATATCGGCGGCCGCGACGGCAAGGCCGCCTTCGTCGACGTGGACCAGGCGGTGATCAACGCCTCGTGGACCTCGCTGTTCCGCATGGCGCCGGTGCTTGATGCCCTGCACCTGGATCACCCGCAGATCCAGCTGACCCGCCGTGCCGACGGCCGCTTCAACGTCTCCGATCTGATCGACCGCTACGCCGCCAGGCCGGGCGCCCCGCCCTCGCCGCCGGCGCGCTTCGCGCTGGCCAATATCGAGGTGAAGAACGGCGATATCCGCTTCGACGATCAGCTGGCCGGGGCCAGCCACCGGGTGGACCAGCTTGACGTCGGCATCCCGTTCCTGGCCAACCTGCCCAGCGACACCGACATCTACGTGCAGCCGCTGATGGCGATGCGGGTGGACGGCAGTCCGCTGCGCATCGACGGGCAGACCAAGCCGTTCGCCGACTCGCGCGAATCGATCATGCATGTCCAGTTCGACAAGCTGGACCTGCCGCGCTACCTCGCCTACGTGCCTGCTGCCGCGCTGCCGGTGGCGATCCCCAAGGGCCTGCTCAGCGGCGTGCTCGACCTGCACTTCGTGCAGAGCCAGCCGACCCCGCAACTCAAGCTCACCGGCCACCTGCAGCTGGACAGCTTCGCGCTGGCGACGCGCCAGGGCGCACCGATCCTCGACCTGGGCCACGGCGGCGCGCAGCTCGTCGACGTGCAGCCGCTGGTGTCGCGCTACCACCTCGGCACCGTGGTGCTGGACCACGCCGCGCTGAGCTACCGGCAAGGCGCCGACGGCCACAGCAACCTCGACGCGCTGACCGCCGGCAGCGCCGCCCCGGCCGGCAAGCCAGCGGCGGCGACCACCGACCTGCGCATCGACGGGCTGTTCCTGACCGACAGCGTCGTGCACTACACCCGCACCACGCAGCAGACGCTGGATCTCTCACGCCTGCGCGGCGCGCTGCACGGCCTCAGCCTGTTGAAGGCTCCCGCCGGCACGCTGAACCTGGCGGCGGGGCTCGGTGGCGGCGACGTAACCGCCCGGGGCACGCTGGACCTGGCGGCGGGCCAGCTCAAGGCCGCGCTCGGCCTGAAGCAGGTGGCGGTAGCGCCGCTGCAGGCGATCGGCGCACTCGATCTGCGCGCACCGGTCACCCATGGACGGCTCGATGCCACCGGCCAGCTTGAGCTGGACTGGGGCAAGGCGGTCAACCTGCACCTGACCGACGCGCACGCCACGGTGAGCGACTTCGCGCTTGCCCCGGTGCAGAAGGATCACGGCCCGGTCGTGGCATGGAGCCGGCTTGACGCGGCGATTCCGCTGTTCGACCTGGCCAGCCGCCAGGTGCACTTGGGCGACGTGAGCCTGCACCAGCCATCGCTTGACATCGAGCGCGCGCGCAACGGCCGGCTGAGCCTGATGACGCTGATGCCGGAAGCGCCCGCCGACCCCGGTTCTGCCTCCACGACGGCCGCGCCCTGGCACTGGCAGATGGGACGCTTTGCACTGGACGAAGGCGCGTTGGACTTCACCGATCTCGCCGCCGGAACCCGCCCGGTGACCACCCGGCTCACGGCGATGAAGGGGCACCTGGACGGTCTCGGCGACAAGCTCGACGACGCGCGGCCGTTTGCGCTCACCGGCACGGTCGACCGCGGCAGCTTCGACGCCAGCGGCACGCTGCGCCCCGCTCCGCTCGGTGCGGACCTGAAGCTGGTCACGCGCAACCTGGACATCGCCCCGTTCGAGCCCTACCTCAGCGTGCCGCTGAACGTGACCATTGCCAGCGCACACCTGACCAGTGAGGGCCAGCTGCACTACGACGCACGCGGCCGCACGCCGGCGCTGCACTACCAGGGCAACGCGGCGCTGGAACGGGTGCGCGTGCAGGACAAGGTCACCGGCGACGACTTCCTGCGCTGGCGCACGCTCACCGCCTCGCGGCTGGACGCCGCAATCGGGCCGTCCACACCGCGGGTGGATATCGGCGCGCTGGTGCTCACCTCGTTCTACGCCCGCGTGATCATCAATGCCGACGGCCGCCTGAACCTGGCCGACGTGGTGGCCTCGCCGGCGTCCGCGCCAGTGTCGGTGACCCGCGCCGAGGGCAGCGCGTCCGCGCCACTGGCCAGCGCCCCCACGCCACCGCCGGCCGCGTCGACCGCGGTAGCGCAAGTCCCCGCACCGGCGAGCAGTAACGCACCGGCGGCCGAGATCCACCTCGGCGGCATCACCCTGGTGAACGGCCAGCTCAACTACACCGACAATTTCATCAAGCCGAACTACACCGCCAACCTGACCAAGCTCACCGGCAAGATCGGCGCCTTCGGCACCCAGCCGGGCGATCCACCGGCGGAACTGGCCGTGCAGGCGGCGCTGGACGAGAACTCGCCGGTGGACATCAGCGGCACCATCAACCCGCTGCAGCCGGTCGCCTTCCTGGACATCAAGGGCAAGGCCGACGCGGTGGAGCTGACCGGGCTGGCGGCCTACTCGCGCAAGTACGCCGGCTACCCGATCACCTCCGGCAAGCTCAACGTGGACGTCCACTACCAGCTCGACCAGCGCAAGCTGGCCGCCGACAACCACATCTTCATCAGCCAGCTGACCTTCGGCGAGCGCGACAACGGTCCGGGCGTGAAGCACCTGCCGGTGAAGCTGGCCGTGGCGCTGCTGAAGGACACGGAGGGCAACATCGACGTGAACCTGCCGGTGTCCGGCTCGCTGGACGATCCGCAGTTCAGCGTCGGCGGGCTGGTGTGGCGGGCGCTGGGCAACCTCATCGCCAAGGCGGTGACCGCGCCGTTCCGCCTGCTCGGCGCCGCGTTCGGCGGGCCGGGGGCGGATCTGGGCTACGTCGAATTCGCCCCGGGCTCGGCCATCCTCGACGCCAAGGCACAGGAGCGGCTGGGCAAGCTGGTGGCGATCCTCCAGAAGAAGCCGTCGCTGAAGCTGGACATCATCGGTCGGGTCGACCCGACCAAGGACCGCGACGGCCTGCGCAAGGTGACCGTGGAGAACCTGA
>JAGWVM010000040.1 GCA_018970895.1 Lysobacteraceae bacterium
GCCGCCCGGGCCGGCAACAGCACCGTGGTGGCGGTGGGGGTCGGCGTGCAGCGCATGCCGGCCTGGCCCGGCTCGCGTCGCCAGCGCGAGGACCCGCTGCCTTACATCGACATCGAACTGCCCGGTGTCGGCAGCCTGTCCACGGTGGACGGGCTGGAGGTGGAACTTCTGCACGGGCAAGCCCTGCGCGGCGGTTTCTACGGCAGTTACCAGTGGGGCCGCGAGCATGCCGACCTGGGGCCGCTCGGCGGTATCGTGCCCAGCCTGTCGCCGCGACTCACCGCCGGCGGCTACCTGGAGTGGCAGCTGGACAAGGCGCTGGACGTGGGCGCCAACGTCAGCCACGACACCGCCGGCGCCGGCGCCTACCTCAACCTGTACGCCGATGCCGACATGCCCTCGCTCGGCCCGCTGGAACAGGCCGCCAGCGTGCGCCTGACGGTGATGAACGGCGCGGCCATGAATCGCTTCTTCGGCCTGGGTCCGGCCACGGCCTCCGCACTGGGCGTGCATGCCTGGCATCCGGGGGCGGGCAGCGAGATGGCCTCGCTGGAGTACGACGTGTACCTGCCGACCAGCAAGCACACCGGCGTGGCGCTGGCGGTGACCTATGGCCGGCTGCTCGGGGGCGCAGCCAACAGCCCGCTGGTCAGCCGCTTCGGGTCAACCACGCAGTGGTCGCAGTCGCTGGCCTTCATCTACCACCCGTGACGGCGGCGGCACCGCGACCACCAGCAGCGCGACCAGCAGGTGCACCCCGGCGATGAGCCAGCGGCTTCCGGCCACGTCCAGCGTGTCGGCCGGCAGCAGCATGCCGAACACACCGTTGGCGAAGTTCCAGCCCCAGTGCAGGCCGACCGCCGCCCACAGCGTGCCCGCCCGGCACAGCGCGGTGGCGTACGCGATGCCCATGCAGAGGATCATCAGCCACTCGCCGGGCCCCCTGCCCAGCCGGTAGACGTGGTTGAGCAGGAAGTAGCCGGCCGAGAACGCCACGAACAGGTAACCCCGGCGCCAGTGGATGCCGGCCGCCCGATACCAGAAGCCGCGCGCGAGGATGTCCTCGGCGATCGACGGCACGAACGTGGACAGCGCCAGCATCGGCAGCGCCGCGGCCAGCGCGTGGAAACCGTCGACGGACAAGGCCGGACCGCTCGGCGCGTAGACGCCGAGCCGCTCGCCGACCAGGATCGCCAGCGCGTTGGCGATCAGCGCCACCGCCAGCCCGAAGCCGAGCCAGGCCAGGGACGAGGACCGGCGGTCCAGCGCGTAGGCGCCGTAGCCGCGCCAGCCGAGCCAGCGCGACAGCGGCCACGCCGCCGCCACGCAGCCGATCATCAGGGCCGCCTGCAGGGCGTCGCTGTGCAGCAGCCGCTGGCCCACGCCCTCGGCCGACTGGTACAGCACGAACAGCACCGCGAACACGGCGATGGCCCGCCAGCGCGGTGCCTCCCTTTTCCCCATGACTCCCCTCCCCTCGGATGACGCGGCTCCCGCCGCCCGCGATCAGCGGTCGTCGCGCGTCCAGATGAAGCCGTCCTCCTCGCGCACCGGGAAGGTGGCGACCGGCTCGTACGCCGGCGGGCAGGTCACCGCGCCGGTGCGCAGGTCGAAGCGCGCGCCGTGGCGCACGCATTCCACCTCGAAACCGTGCACCTCGCCGCCGGCCAGCTCGGCGCCGTCGTGGGTGCACACGTCCTCGATGGCGTAGAGGTCGCCGTCGATGTTGTAGACCGCGATCGCCGTGTCGCCGTCCCAGGCGATGCGGTACTCGCCGGGCAGGATCTGGCTGCGGGTGCCCACCTTCACCCAGCCGCCCGGGCCGCTCATGCGAGCGCCTCGGCCAGCGGCTTTTCCAGCACCTCGAAGCGCAGGTCGTCGCGGCGCGGGATGCCGAAGCGCTCGTCGCCGTACGGGAACGGCTTGCTCTGCCCGGTGCGGACGTAGCCGCGGCGCTCGTAGAAGGCGATCAGTTCCTCGCGCTGCACGATCACCGTCATGCGCATGCGGTCCACGCCCCAGCGCTCGCGCGCCACGCGTTCGGCCTCGGCGATCGCCTGCTTGCCGATGCCGCCGGTCTGCCGCGAGGGATCGACCGCGAACATGCCGAAGTAGGCGGCGCCGTCCTGTTTCTCAAGATGGCAGCACGACACCAGCACACCGTCGAGCTCGGCCAGCAGCACGAGACTGTCCGGACGGGCGATCGCGTCGCCGACGTCCTGCGCGTCGGTGCGCTGGCCGTCGAGCAGATGGGTTTCGGTGGTCCAGCCGCGCAGGCCGGACTCGCCACGGTAGGCCGATTCGACCAGGGCCACCACGGCCGGGATGTCCGCCGCCGTGGCGGTGCGGAAGGCGAGGACAGGGGAAGAACGCATGATCATCCGCCGATCATAATCCGGGCCCGTCTCCCGCCGCATGCTGCGATGCGACCCGGCCACGGCAACCGCCGGATGCCTGCAACCGGCGCCGCACAAGGCGCCGCGGTCACGAGGGCCACGCATCGGCCGGCCGCCTGCGTCGCCACGCCGCGGATCCGTCGCGGCGTGGCGTGGCGTGGCGTAGCCGGGACCTCAGGCCTCGCCGGCGCGGACGGTCAGCGTCGGGGCGCCGGTACGCAGGTGCCGGCACAGGTTGAAACCACGCGACAACGTCTCGCTGCCGTCGGCGTGGATCACGTGCACGTCGTAGCGGCAGCGGTAGACGCCGTGCACGGCCACCCCCAGTTGGCGCCCCTGCGCCAGCGGACGGTCGGCCAGCGACAGCCGGGCCCAGTCGGACGAGCCGACCGGCGCGGCCTCCACCGCGACGATGGGCGAGGCGGCCGCGTTGACCATGCGCAGGTACTGGGCGGCGGCGACCGGCGCCGCGAACGGCAGGGCAACGAGCAGGGCGATCAGGGTCTTGGACATGGGGATTCTCCACGACGGGCGCGCACGGCTCCGCGGCGCCGCGTTCACGCGGCACGCGATGCGCAGGGACAGGGGGAGGAGCGGCGCCGGCGGCGGAGCGTGCGCCGGCGCGGGTGCCCGCAAGCCGCAGGACGCGGCCGCGGGCGGGGCGATCAGCTCAGCTTGCGGGCGATCGCGAAGTACACCAGGTTGCCGAGGCCGGTGGCGCCGGCCAGCACGGCGATCATGCCGGGGGTGAGCTCATGCCAGTCGGACTGCTGGATGATGGCGAAGCCGGCTGCCAGCGCGACCAGGATGATGCCCCACCGCAGCGAGGCGTGGCGGCGGCGCACCTCCTCACCCTGCAGGATCGAGCGGATCAGCTCTTCCGAGCCGCCCACGCCGACCATCTTCTGGCGGAAACGGGCGTCGATGACCGACTTGATGGCGTAGGTGATGCAGAGGAACAGGACGATGGGAATCAGGTTGCCGTCGATCATGGGGGGCTCCAGCGGTGGTGGGGTGACGGGGCCATAGATACGGGCATCCCGGCGGCGGTTGCAGGCCCGCACCCCCTGCCGGACGTCATGCCTGGCGGAAAGGATGCAACCGTTCGGCACATGCACGTATCCCATGCCGGCATGGAAGCTGGCGTGCCATGACCGAAACCCCCGCCGACCCGCGCAGCGACGACCGCGCCCTGGTGCAAGCCGTGCTGGCCAACGCACCGGGCGCCTTCGCGCGCCTGGTGCGCGAGTACCAGGGGCTGTGCTGGCACATCATCCAGCGCATGGTGCGCAACCCGGAGGACGCCCGCGAGCTGTGCCAGGACACCTTCCTCAAGGTGCACCAGCACCTGCACCAGTACCGCCACGAGAGCGCGCTGAAGTCCTGGATCGGCCGGGTCGCCTACACCGTCGCCCTGCGCCACCTGGAACGCAAGCGCATCGCCATCGTCGACCACGTGCTGGGCGAGGACGACGACCTCTCGCTGCTGGACTCCATCGGCGACGGCCGCGACCTGGAGGCGGACTGCGCCGACGAGGAGATGCACGGCCACCTGCTGGCCGCCATCGACACCCTGCCCCCCGCTGCCACGCACCGTGCTCACGCTCTACCATCTGGACGAGCTGAGCATTCCCGAGATCGCCCAGGTCACCGGCCTGGCCGCCGGCACCATCAAGAGCCACCTGTTCCGCACGCGCCTGAAACTGCGCGAGACGCTGGAAACCCGGTTGGGAGTTCCGTCATGAGCAAGCATCGCGACATCGATTTCTTCGACCGGCCCGCCGCCGCCCGCGAGTGGCAGGCGCAGGAAGCGGCGCTGCAGGCCGCGCGCGAGGGCCGCGCCCCCGCCGACGCGCGCGAGGCGGCCTATCGCCGGATCGACGCAGCCATCCGCGCCGACGACGCCGCCGGCCTGGACGTCGACTTCGCCGAGCGGCTCGCCGTCCGGGCCGGCCCGGTGCCGACCGCCGCCACCGCTCCGGACACCGGTCTGGAAAAACAGCTCACCCGCCTGCTGCTGGTCGCCCTGGTGGTGGCCGGCCTGGTCGTCGCGCTGCTGGAAGGCGGCAGCTGGTTCCGTGCCGATCCAGCCGCCTGGTCGGTCGCCGCCAACCCCTGGGTGCTGGCCCTGCTGGCGTGCCTGGGCGTATCCCAGGGAGCGGAGCTGTTGCGGCGGCGCCTGGGCTGAGACGCCGCCACCCCGCGCCGGACTCCGGCGCGGGCACGCGCAGCCGCGTCAGGCCCGTCGCGTCCTTCCGGCCAGCATCTGCCCGAGGAGCCGCAGACCCGCCCGGATGCAACGTTGGATCACCCATGCGATGAGCGCGACCACCGACCCGACCACGCCGGGCAATACGCCGCCGAAGGTGTAGGCCATGCCCAGCACGAAACCCAGCAGATATTCGGCCCGGTAGATCGGGACCACCAGCGCGATCAGGAACAGCGACTCGAACATCGCTCCGGTCACGCGGTCATCGCCGCGCGTGAAGAAGATCGACAAAAGCACGCCAAAGCACAGCGCACCGACCAAGCCCATGGCGATGGAGCGCCGAACCGCGGCGTCACTACGCGGAACGACACGCCGCTGCATCCGCCCAAGCAGAAACCAGCTCAGGCACGGCAGCACCAGGCCGCCCCAGGCATTGGAGATCGCCGGCATGTCGGCGAGATCGAGGAAGTGATGGCTGGGCACGCCGCCGTGGAAGCGCTGCCACGCGAGATAGCCCCACTCAGCCACGGCGACGCATGCCGTTGCCGTGATCCGCAGCCGCAGGAACCGCCGCTCGTCCATTGCCCCTCCGATATCGCGGTGGAGAATCTCTCCTGCGATCGCCAGGAAGAAGCCTCCCGGCCACCGTCCTGCGTGAATCATCGCCGTGGTGGCGGTGCCTCCACAGTGCCTTTGGTCACCGGAAGTCGGACCGGAGCGCTCCGCGAGCAACCGGATCCGCGGCCGGATCGTCGGGCCGGAACCCGGGCCACGTTGCCGCTGCTCAGGCGGAAGCCAGCGGGCCGGTATTCGCCTCCAGCTGCGCGGCAAACGCGCGCCGGTAGGCCGGGCGCGCCTCGCCGCGCGCGACGTAGGCGGCAAGACTGGGGAACTCGTCGAGGAGGCCGGACGGCCGCGTCCGCAGCAGCACCGAGACCATCATCAGGTCACCCGCGCTGAACGCACCGTCCAGCCACTCGGCGTCGCCCAGGCGGGTGGCGAGCAGGGAGAGTCGCTGGCGGATGCGGTCCTTCACCAGCGGCAGGCGCTCCGGCGTCCACGGCTTGTCGCCCTCCTGGAACCGCGCGGTGACGAGCTCCAGGATGCACGGCTCGACCGAACTGAGCGCGGCGAACATCCACATCACCGCCCGCGCCCGCGCGTCGGCGTCCTCCGGCAAAAGGCCCGCATGCCGGTCGGCAATGTGGAAGACGATCGCCCCGGTCTCGAACAGGGCCAGCCCGCCCTCCTCGTAGGTCGGGATCTGGCCGAACGGATGCAGCCGCAGGTGCGCCGGCTCCTTCATCGCCTGGAACGACACGTAGCGCACGTCGTAGGGCTGGCCGACTTCCTCCAGCGCCCAGCGCACGCGCGTGTCGCGCGCCAGGCCCATGCCGCCGTCCGGCGAGCGTTCGAAGGCGGTGATCGTGATGGTCATGGAGACGCTCCTCGGGACGGACGTTGGGGGTCATGCGGATCGATCTCGGGCCAGCGACGCTCGCATGGAGACGCCCGCTGTCGGCAGGACGACGAACGGTCACGGCGGAATTCGACACGGCACCGCCCGCATCGGGTTCCGGCCATGCCCGGTGCTGCGGGTTGCCGGGGACCGCGCGGACCGCTAGCGCCGTCCACCGCGGCAGTCCTCGATGTCCGCGGCCTTCACGTGGGTGTAGGCAAGGAGCCGGGGCACTTCCGCCACCATCGCGCCCTGCTTTTGGCGCATGGTGGCAAGCGCGTCGCAGAACCGGGGCGAACGGACCATCTTGCCCACCCCTTTGTCCATGCTCCGCGCACCGCCGTCGGTCCCCATGTGCAGCATGGAGTCGAACAGGAACCGCGGCACCGCGGTCCGGACGTATTTCTCGGCACCGATCATGGACACGTCGACGACCTTGAGGGCCGCCTCGCGATAAGCCAGTGTCGCCGCCCGCTGCGCAGCATCGAGTGCAACCGCTTGATCGCCCACGACCAGGCTTCCATCCGTGCCGATATGCGCCACCGGCTCACCCTTCGGGCCATTCAGATCCAGGGGCTCGGCGTGGGCCTTCACGCGATCGGCCTCGATCTCGCGGCGCGCATTGCTCATGCAGCCGGTGAGCGAGAGGGCCACCAGCATCATCCCCAGTACTCTTGGTGTGACACGTCCCTGCATGGCTGATCCCTCTTCGTCCGACTGGCGCGATACCGCGGAGCACGCTTTTGCGGTCGATGGCCATCGCCGTAACCAGCCGCGGTCGAGTGTGCTCCTCGCGCAACCTAGACCCGCGGACGGGGCACGGACAATGGGACGAACGACACAGGTAACGGCAAGCTCGAGCCGCGCGACCGCTCGTTCGGTCACTTCGCCCCGAGTGCCCCGCAGAGCCAGGTCTGCGCAAACGCCTCGACGCCCACCCGCGCCGGCACGGCAAGCCCGAACACCCGCACCAGCGCATCGGCCGCCACGATGAACGCCTGTCGCGCCTGATTCGTCGCCTGACGTGCCGCTGCCTGCTGCTGGCGCAGGCGCACCAGGTGCGGCGACGGTGCGCCGGGGCGAACGAACTTCTGGTCGCGGCGCAGCGCATCGGACACGTGGGTGGTACTGACGGCGGCGCGGTGCACGGCTTCGGCGGCTTTCAGCAGCGCATGCAGCGCTTCGCGCTTCGGCGGCGTGTCGACGAGTTCGGCAGGCAAGTCCGCGACGTCGCCGGCGTCGAGGCGGGCGAGCGTTTCGGCGTAGGCGAAGGGTTCGGGGGTGGCCATGAAGCGGGGCTCGCGGATGCAGCGCGCAGCGTGGCGCATCGGCGCGGCAGCCGCCACAAAAAAGCGTGCCGGGTCACCCCGGCACGCTTGCGATCGACCGGACGGATCGGGGCTCAGAAACCCGGCGGCCGCTCCCCCGCCACCGCCACCTTCGCCTCCAGCGCGCGGCCGACGCGGCCCAGCGTGCCTTCCTCGAACAGGCGACCGATCAACGTGACGCCATACGGAACGCGATGCGGCTTGGCCAGCATCGGCTGCGGGTGGGCCGGGTTGGGCGCCCAGTCGCTGCGCACCTGGTTCACTTCGACGAAGCCGGTGCGCAGGGTCAGCGAAGGCTGGCCGGTCATGTTGGAGATCACCATCATCTCGTCGCGCAGCGAGGGCACCAGCAGCAGGTCCACCTCGCCCATCACGCGCTCCATTTCCTTCGCCACCCGGCGGCGCATGCGGTCGGCCTGCACGAAGTCCACGGCGGAGAGGAAGCGCGATTCGCGGAACAGGTTCGGCCAGGCGTCCGGCGTCTGCTCGCGCATGTGGTCGGCGGCGCCGGAGAGCGTCAGCTCTTCGAACGCGGCCGCGGACTCGGCGAACAGCAGCAGGTTGAGATCGTCGTACGGCCAGTCGGGCAGCGACACCTCGGTCGGCACCAGGCCGAGCGAGCGCAGCTGGTCGAGCGCGGCGCGGTCCAGGTCGGTGGCCGGCGCCTCCTTCATCCAGCCCGGGAAGTAGCCGACCTTCAGGCCCTTGATCGGGGCATGTGCGTCGTAGTCGAAATGCGCCGCCACGCTGGCGGTATCGCCCGGATCGGTGCCGCGGATGGTGTCGAGCACCAGCATGGTGTCCTCCACCGAGCGGGTGATCGCGCCGAGCTTGTCCATCGTCCAGCACAGCGTCATCGCGCCGGTGCGCGGCACGCGGCCGTAGGTCGGACGCAGACCGGTGGTGCCGCAGCGCATGCACGGGCTGATGATGCTGCCCTGGGTCTCGCTGCCGATGGCGAACGCCACCAGGCCCGCCGCGGTGGCCGAGGCCGGGCCGGCGCTGGAGCCGGAGGAGCCCTCCTGCAGCAGCCACGGGTTCATGGTCTGGCCGCCGAACCAGATGTCGTTGAGCGCCAGCGCGCCCAGGCTGAGCTTGGCCACCAGCACGGCACCGGCTTCGTTGAGCTTGCGGGTCACCGCGCCATCGTCCTTCGGCACGCGGTGCCTGAACGGTTCGGCGCCGTAGGTGGTGGGGATGCCGGCGGTATCGAGCAGATCCTTGGCGCCCCACGGCATGCCGTGCAGCGGGCCGCGGTAATGGCCGGCGGCGATCTCCCTGTCGGCCTGAGCGGCCTGCTTCAGCGCATGCTCCTCGCACAGCGTGATCACGCAGCGCAGCTCGGGGTCGAAGCGCTTCAGGCGCTCGAGGTAGATCTTCGTCAGCCGGGTGGAGGTGAGCTTGCGGCTGCGGATCCACGCGCCGAGCTGGGCCACCGAGGCGAACGCGATGTCCTCGTCCTTCGCCGGCAGCGGCATGGCGGCGACCCTGGACGGCACGAAGCGGTCATGCGCGGGACCGACGTGCGCCCGCCCCATCGCCGGGAACCAGGTGGTGGCCGGCGCCAGCCCCTCTTCCAGCGCCACCTTGCGCGGGCCGGTGCGACGCTCCAGCAGTGCGGCCATGGAGGTCGGCCAGTTGGCCACCGCCATCTCCCGCTGAGGCTCGGTCATCGTCACCTGCGCCAGCTTCTCGGCCTCGGCAAAGGTGGCGGTGGTGAGCTTCGGGCCGACCGGCGGCGCGGTGTTGAACGCGCCCGGCGAACCGGGCGGCGGGGTCGCCGGCGTCGGGTTGCTCCCGGTCTGGGCGATGGCGCTGCCGGCCACCACGGCACCCAGCAGGCCGAGCGGCGCCTGGGTCAGGAAATCGCGACGAGTCTTCATGGTTCTCCCCGATGCGCCCCGGTCGGGGACGCGTTGCTGACGAATGCGGCGAGGGCGCTGCCCCCAGTGTTCCGACGGGATCAAAACGACATCCCACTGTGAACGAGCCCCGGCACGTGCACAACTCGACCAAGGTGAAGCGGGCCGCCGCGTTAGGTTCTTGCGACGCGATCCACGCACCCGGAAGGTGATCACCGATCACCTGTCGACGCGGACGTTTGCCGCGACATCCGCTACAACAGGCACACGAACGGGTGTCGATTTCCGATGGATCGGCTCGTCGTACGTGCAGACCACTCAAAGGGATCCCCCATGAAATACCTCGGCCTGGCCTACTTCACCCCCGAGAAATTCGCCGCCCTCTCGCCCGACGCCGTCAAAGCCATCGTCAGCCAGTGCCCGGCACTGGACGAGAAGATGCGCGCCACCGGCAAGGTGCTGGTGTCCGCCTCGCTCGGCGACCTCGATACCTGGCGCACCCTGCGCCCGCGCGCCGGCCAGACCCAGATCACCGACGGGCCCTACATCGAGTCGAAGGAAGTGGTGGGCGGCCTGTTCATCATCGAGGCGGACAGCCACGACGAAGCGCTGCGCATCGCCGCGATGCACCCGGCTGCGCAGATCGGCGAGGAAGGAGACTGGGCGGTGGAGCTGATTCCGATCGAGTTTTATCTGGAACCGTGAAGGAGGGAGCCTCTACCACTGGTACCCCTTGGCGCCTCTGTCGCCGGGCATACTCGCGGCACAATGTGGGCCGGGAGGCCTGTGCAGCCAACGCGCTGTCATGCCCTGCCGAAGCCCTGGAGTGGATATGCGAGCGACGACCTATGCAAACGTGCTGTTCGTGCTGTGCGCCACTTCCGCAACACAAGCGTTCGGAGCTGGGCCCATCCAAACAAGCGTGTGCGACATAAATGCCAACCCTGCAATGTTTGAGGGTGCAGAGGTGGCGGTCCATGGTTCCATCTACGTAGGCATGGATGCGTCGAACATCAGTGATGCGGCGTGCCCGGGCGTAGCGATCCATCTGTCAGTGAGCCATGAAGCCTCCCTCCGCAAGGATATTCGCTCATTCGAGCGCAACGTCCGGAAATACGGCATGCGCGCCACGGCAACCGTGGTTGGTCAGTTTCATGCCAAAGCACCGGTTCTTCCTTTCCCCATGCCCGCAATCGATATGCACTCAATCAAGAATGTTCTTTTTGAAGCCAAGTGACTATCTTGAGAAACCCTCCAAAAGCGGGCGAATAAAATTCATTTTTTGAACGAGGCAACGTGCGATGAGTAACAATTTCGCCGGCCTTGTCATATTCCTCATCGCCGCCGTCCTCTTTGTTCTATGACGTTCGTGAAGGCCTTGACTCGGGAAGCATGAGGCTGCTTTACACCCGGGTTAAGAAGGATGAGGTGGTTCCCGGCGGCGCCCGGCACATGGACCTGAATCGCTTCGCGTGCCCGGCGTACCGCACACGCATTCTCGCCTTTCTGGACATCTGGCTGCGGCACGGCGCGGAGCCGGGAAAACCGGTAACTCAGGTGCCCAGCAACCGCCCGACGTCCGCATCCTTCTCCGCCCACAGCGCGTTGACCCATGCCTGGAAGCGTTCGCGGAAGGCCGCGTCGTTTTCGTAGTCACCGCGCAGGGCGGGATCGATGACGCGCTGGCGCACGTGCACGCGGATATCGCGCACGCGGCCGGCGATGAGATCCATCATCGAGCCGGCGCCGTGGGCGTAGACGATGGTGACGTCGACGATGGCGTGCAGGCCCTCGCCCATCGCATCCAGCACGAAGGCGACGCCGCCGGCCTTGGGCCGCAGCAGGTGGGTGTAGGGCGCGCCCTGGGCGTCGTGCTTGGCGCGGGTGAAGCGCGTGCCCTCGACGAAGTTCATCACCGACACGGGCATGTGGCGGAATTTCTCGCAGGCCTTGCGGGTGGTCTCGCGGTCCTTGCCGGCCAGTTCCGGATGCCTGGCCAGCTCCTCGCGCGAATGGCGCTTCATGAAGGGAAAGTCCAGCGCCCACCACGCCGGTCCGAGCAGCGGTACCCAGATCAGCTGGCTCTTGAGGAAGAAGCGCAGGAACGGGATGTGGCGGTTGAACACCTTCTGCAGCACCGGGATGTCGACCCAGCTCTGGTGGTTGCACAGCACCAGGTAGTTGCCGTCGCGCTTCAGGCCTTCCAGCCCATCCACCTGCCACCGCGTGCGGGTGAACAGATCGAACAGCGCGCTGTTGACGGCGATCCAGCTCTCGGCAATGGCCACCAGCCCGCGCGAAAGGGCCACGCGGGCCGCGTGCACCGGCAGCAGCAGCTTGACGAAGGTGAGCGCGAACAGCGGCAGCACGTGCATGATCGTGTTGAGGATCAACGCCGCGATGGCGAGCGGAATGCGCAGGAAAGCGGGGAGCGAGGCGAGCATGGGGTGACCGTCGTGGAATGGGTAACAGCGTAGCGCGGCGGTGGGATTGTGACTTGATGGGAGTCAGGTGGTGGGGCGGCTCCGACTGGGCGACGCGGTGGCGCGGCTGGCTCGCTCGGCATGGGCACAGAAGCCCGGGACGCTGCGGTGATGCCGGGGGCCCTTGCTCGTCATCCCAGCGCAGGCTGGGATCCAGCGCCTCCGCTTCTTGCCTCCCGCCCAGGTCACTGGATCCCGGCTTCCGCCGGGATGACGGTGAGGGGTGACGCAGTTCGAGGCGAGGCGAGTAACTGCGTGCCCCCTCACATCAACAGCTTGCGCACCTTCACCAGCGCCTCGACGAACGCATCCACTTCCTCGCGGGTGTTGTAGAACGCCAGCGAGGCGCGCAGCGTGGCGGGCACGCCGAAGAACTGCATCAGCGGATGCGCGCAGTGGTGGCCGGAGCGCACGGCCACGCCCTGCAGGTCGAGCAGGGTGGCGAGATCCGTCGCCTGGGCGCCTTCGACCAGGAACGAGATCACCGGCTCCTTCTCCGCCGCCTCGCCGAAGATGCGCAGGCCGGGCACCTCGCGCAGGCGCTCGGTGGCGAAGGCGAGCAGGTCCTGTTCGTGGGCGTGGATCGCCTCGAAGCCGAGCGACTGGTAGTAGTCGATCGCCGCGCCCAGGCCGACGAAGCCGGCGATGTTCGGCGTGCCGGCTTCGAACTTGTGCGGCGGTTCGGCGAAGGTGGTGCCGTCGAAGCGCACCTCGCGGATCATCTCGCCGCCGCCGAAGAACGGCGGCATGTCGGCCAGATGTTCCTTCTTCGCCCACAGCGCGCCGGTGCCGGTGGGCGAGAGCATCTTGTGGCCGGTGAGCGCGTAGAAATCGCAGCCCAGCGCCTGCACGTCGACCGGGCGATGCGGCACGGCCTGCGAGCCGTCGACCAGCAGCGGGATGCCGCGCTTGCGGCATTCGCGCGCGATCTCGCGCACCGGGTTCACCGTGCCCAGCACGTTGGAGACATGGGTGACGCAGGCGAGCTTCACCTCCGGTGTGAGCAGCTCGAAGAAGCGCTCGACGATCAGCTCGCCGCGCTCGTCGATCGGCGCCGCCTTCACCGTGGCACCGGCGCGCTGGGCGATGAGCTGCCACGGCACGATGTTGGCGTGGTGCTCCATCACCGTGGTGAGGATGGCGTCGCCAGGCTTCAGGCGCGGCAGCGCATAGCTGTAGGCCACCAGGTTGGTGGCCTGGGTGGTGCCGGAGGTAAGCACCAGCTCGTTGCGCGAGGTGGCGTTGATGAAGGCGGCGAGCTTGTCGCGCGCGCCCTCGTAGGCGCTGGTGGCCTCCTCGCCGAGGCAATGCACGGCGCGAGAGACGTTGGCGTTGTACTCGCGGTAGAAGCGGTCCACCGCCTCGATCACCGCCGCCGGCTTCTGGCTGGTGTTGGCGTTGTCGAAATACACCAGCGGCTTGCCGTGCACCGAGCGCGACAGCAGCGGGAAGTCGGCGCGCACGCGCTGCACGTCGAAGGCGGTCGGGATAGCGGTGGCGGCGTTCATCGGCGATCCGGTGGCGAGGAGGTTCAGGCCTGCGGCAGGTGCCGGGCCACGAGGTCGGACAGGTGCTCGCGCAGCGCTTCGTCCGGCAGGTCGTCCAGCACGGCGCGGCAGAACGCGGCGGTGAGCATGGCGCGCGCCTGCGCCTCGGGGATGCCGCGCGAGCGCAGGTAGAACAGCGCGCGCGGATCGAGCTGGCCGACGGTGGCGCCGTGCGCGGCCTTCACCTCGTCGGCGTGGATCTCCAGCTCGGGCTTGGTGTCGATCTCGGCGTTGGCGGACAGCAGCAGGTTCTTGTTGCTGAGGCTGGCGTCGGTGCCGTCGGCGCCCGGGGCCACGTAGATCGCGCCACGGAACACGCCGCGCGCGCGACCGTCGGCGACGCCGCGCCACAGGGCCTCGGAAGACGAGTTGCGCGCGGTGTGGCGCACCCGCATCTGCGTGTCCGCATGCTGGCGGCCGTGCAGCACGAAGGCGCCGCGCGTTTCCAGCCGCGCGCCGTCACCGGCCACGTCGGCCTGCAGGTCGTGGCGGCTCAGCGCCCCGCCCAGTTCCAGCGCGTGCAGGGTGGCGTGCGCGCCGGCGCGCAGCTGCACGCCGGTGCGACGCACCAGGGTGCTGGCTTCGGCGGCCGACTGCAGGATCACGTGCTGCAGCCGCGCCCGCTCGCCGAGCGCGATGTCGGCGACCGCGGTGCCCAGATGGGCGTGCTCGCCCTGGCCCAGGTGATGCTCGACCAGCGAGAGCGACGCGCCCTCGCCCAGCTCGATCACCTGGCGCAGGTGCCACATCGCGTCGCCTTCCGAGGCGGCGCCGACGAAGCACAGGTGCACCGGCACCTCGATCCGCGCGCCCGCTGCCACGCGCAGCACCACACCCTCGGCGGCGAAGGCCGCGTTGAGCTGGGCGAACGCGTCACCCGCATCGCGGTAGGCGCGCGCCAGCGCGAAGCGCAGCGGCTCGGCGTCGCTGGCCAGCGCCTGCGACAGCGGCTGCAGGCTCAGCCCGGCAGGCAGCGCATCGAGCGAGGACAGGTCGGCACGCAGCACGCCGTTGACGAACACCAGCCGCGGGCCGTCGACACCCGGCAGCGCCAGCGCCGCCGCATCGATCGCCCGCGTGGCCGCCGCCGCATCACCGACGGCGTAGCGGCGCTGGCCCAGCGCGCGCAGCGCGGTGTACTTGAAGGCTTCCACGCGCGTGTCCGGCAGGCCGGCGGCGAGGAAGGCGTCGAGGTTGTCGCGTCGTGCCGCGTCCAGCCAGGCGATACCGCTGACCGGCAATGCCGCCTCGCGCTGCGCCTCGACGAACGGAACGGGGGCCGCGGCCTGGCTCATGCCGAGGCTCCGGCCGGTTCCTCGCGCAGCCAGGCGTAGCCCTGCGCCTCGAGCTTGAGCGCCAGCGTCTTGTCGCCGCTCTCCACGATGCGGCCATCGGCCAGCACGTGCACGAAGTCCGGCTGGATGTAGTCGAGCAGGCGCTGGTAGTGGGTGATCATCAGCACCGCGCGCTCGGGCGAGCGCTGCGCGTTGACGCCGGCGGCGACCTGCTTGAGTGCGTCGATGTCCAGGCCCGAATCGGTCTCGTCGAGGACTGCCAGCTTCGGCTCCAGCACCGCCATCTGGAAGATCTCGTTGCGCTTCTTCTCGCCACCGGAGAAGCCCTCGTTGACGGCGCGGTGCAGCAGCTCGTCGGAGATCTGCATGTCCTTGAGCTTCTCGCGCACGAGCTTGAGGAAGGCCATGGAGTCCAGTTCCTTCTCGCCGCGCGCCTTGCGCTGCGCGTTGAGCGCGGTGCGCAGGAAGTAGGTGTTGTTCACGCCGGGGATTTCCACCGGGTACTGGAAGGCCAGGAACACGCCGGCGGCGGCGCGCGCCTCCGGCTCCATCGCCAGCAGGTCGACGCCGTTGAAGCTGACCGAGCCGGCGGTGACCTCGTAGCCCTCGCGACCGGACAGCACGTTGCCCAGGGTGGACTTGCCGGCGCCGTTCGGGCCCATGATGGCGTGCACCTCGCCCGGCTTCACGGTGAGGCTGAGGCCCTTGAGGATTTCCTTGCCTTCGACGCGGGCGTGGAGGTTTTCGATGATCAGCATGCAGATTGCCTGGTAGGTATTCGGTACGGGACGCGGCGCGGACGCGCGTCAGGGCAAGGGGGCGGGCTTGACCGAGCCCGCGCACACGTCGCCTTCGGCGACGCCTTCGAGCCAGGCCTTAAGCTGCGCCGTCCGCTCGGCGGTCAACACGGCCTTGAACTGGTCTTGGCACATCGGAAACACCGAGCCGTATTCGGCTTGGGCGCTCTGACCGGGAGCGAGCGGAAACCGGGCAGCCACCTCGGCATCGCGGAACGCCAGCCACGCCTTCTGCGCGGTCTTGAGCCGGGCGAGGAACAGCGGCTGGTCGGCGTAACGGGACTGGATCGCTCGCCACACCCGGTTGAGCTCGGCATCGGCCTGCGCGAAGCTGCCGGAGGCGCAGGCATCGAGCTCCGCCTGGGTCGACGCTCCAGTGCAGTCAGGCGTGGCGCCAGCCGCCGCCGCACTGCCCGCTGAGAGTCCCAGTGCCAGCATCATCATCGGCAAAGCGCGCAGGCTCATCCGACGGCCCCTTCCAGCGACACTTCCAGCAGCTTCTTCGCCTCCACCGCGAACTCCATCGGCAGCTCGCGGAAGACCTGCTTGCAGAAGCCGTCAACGATCATCGACACGGCGTCTTCCTCGCCGATGCCGCGGGCGCGGCAGTAGAACAGCTGGTCGTCGGAGATCTTCGACGTCGTCGCCTCGTGCTCGACGATGGCGGTCGGGTTCTTCACTTCCATGTAGGGGAAGGTGTGCGCGCCGCACTGCTTGCCGATCAGCAGGCTGTCGCACTGGGTGTAGTTGCGCGCGTTCTCGGCGCCCTTCTCCACCTTCACCAGGCCGCGGTAGCTGTTGGAGCTGCGGCCGGCCGAGATGCCCTTGGAAACGATCTTCGACTTGGTGTCGCGACCGAGGTGGATCATCTTGGTGCCGGTGTCGGCCTGCTGGAAATGATGGGTGAGCGCGACGGAGTAGAACTCGCCCACCGAGCGGTCGCCGCGCAGCACGCAGCTGGGGTATTTCCAGGTGATCGCCGAACCGGTTTCGACCTGGGTCCAGCTGATCTTGGAATCGTGGCCGCGGCAGTCGCCGCGCTTGGTCACGAAGTTGTAGATGCCGCCGACGCCGTTCTCGTCGCCGGGGTACCAGTTCTGCACGGTGGAGTACTTGATGGTGGCGCGCTCCAGCGCCACCAGCTCCACCACCGCGGCGTGCAGCTGGTTCTCGTCGCGCTGCGGCGCGGTGCAGCCTTCCAGGTAGGAGACGTGGGCGTCGTCCTCGCAGATGATCAGCGTGCGCTCGAACTGCCCGGTGTTCATCGCGTTGATGCGGAAGTAGGTGCTCAGCTCCATCGGGCAGCGCACGCCCCTGGGCACGAACACGAACGAGCCGTCGGAGAACACCGCCGAGTTGAGCGCGGCGAAGTAGTTGTCGCCCACCGGCACCACGCTGCCGAGGTACTGCTGCACCAGCTCCGGATGCTCGCGGATCGCCTCGCTGATCGAGCAGAAGATCACGCCGGCCGCGGCCAGCTCCTTGCGGAAGGTCGTGCCGACGGAGACCGAGTCGAACACCGCATCCACCGCCACGCCGGCCAGCTTGGCGCGCTCGTGCAACGGCACGCCGAGCTTCTCGTAGGTTTCCAAGAGCTTGGGGTCGACCTCGTCCAGCGACTTCGGCGCCTGCTTCGGCGCGGCGTAGTAGCTGATCGCCTGGTAGTCCACCGCCGGCACGTTGAGCTTGGCCCAGTCCGGCGTGGGCATGGTCAGCCAGTGGCGATAGGCCTTCAGCCGCCACTCGGTCATCCACTCGGGCTCCTGCTTGCGCGCGGAGAGCGCGCGCACGATGTCCTCGTTGAGGCCCGGCGGCAGGTAGTCGGTCTCGATGTCGGTGACGAAGCCGGCGGCGTAGCGACGGCCGAGCGCCTCGATGACCTCGGCGTTCTCCACCGGCGCGGTGGTCTCGGTGTGTTCGCTGCTCATGCGGTGGTCCTGCCCTTGATCTCGCTGATGGCGATGGTCGCCAGCGCCGGCCGGGCCGGCGGTTGAAGCATGTCGGCCAGACTCACGCCGCGCAGGGCGTCGTCGAGCACCTGGTTGATCCGTCGCCAGCTGCCGCGCACACCGCACTGCGACTCGCGCTCGCACTGGCCGTCGGTACCGCACTCGGTCATGCCGATGCGCCCCTCCATCGCCTCGACGATCTCCGCGAGGTTGATCTCGCGAGCCGGACGGGCGAGGCGGTAGCCGCCGTTGACGCCGCGGAACGACTCGACCAGGCCGGCGTGCCCGAGCGACTTCAGCAGCTTGCTCACCGTCGGCAGCTCCAGATGCGCCTCGTCGGCGATCTGCGCCGTGCTGAGTACGTCATCGGGATGCGCGGCGATGCAGGTCATCACCACGGTGGCGTAGTCGGTAAGGCGGCTGACGCGGAGCATGACGGGAGATTCCGAAAAATCAGACCAAAATGGTACGGATTACCGTCGCAACGGTCAATCCGGACACGGCGTCGCAGGCTCTTTTGCACCATGTGCGAGCAAATCATCGCACCGCTTGCGGGCGCAGCCATCCCGGCCACCTCCGGTCCGCCCCTCCCCGGTTCAAGTGGCAGCAGCGTTTCCCGGCATCGACCACGGGCCGATGGGCGCTGGCACGCAATCTGCTGTGCCGCAACAGAACCAGCCGCGAGGGGAAGCGCACGTCATGAAGTGGATTACCGCCATCATCAAACCGTTCAAGCTCGACGAGGTGCGCGAAGCGCTGGCCGAGGCCGGCGTGCAGGGGATGACCGTGACGGAGGTGAAGGGCTTCGGCCGCCAGCACGGCCACACCGAGCTGTACCGGGGCGCCGAGTACGTGGTGGATTTCCTGCCCAAGCTGAAGATCGAGATCGCGGTGAGCGACGAGCAGGCCGAGCGCGCGATCGAGGCGATCGGCACCGCCGCGCGTACCGGCAAGGTCGGCGACGGCAAGATCATGGTGTTCGACCTCGAACAGGTGATCCGCATCCGCACCCAGGAGGTCGACGCCGATGCGCTCTGACCGCCTGCTCGCCCTGCGTCGTCCCACCACCCTCCTCGCCGGCCTGCTGTTTGCCCTGCCCGCCTTCGCGCAGGGCGCGACGCCCAGGCTCGACAGCGGCGACACCGCCTGGATGCTGACTGCCTCCATGCTGGTGCTGCTGATGACGATCCCCGGCCTGGCGCTGTTCTACGGCGGCATGGTGCGCGCCAAGAACCTGCTGTCGGTGCTGATGCAGTGCTTCGCGATCACCGCGCTGGTGACCGTGCTGTGGATGGTCTACGGCTACTCGCTGGCGTTCAGCACCGAAGGCATGCACGCCGGTCAGGTCGACCTGCACTCGATCATCGGCGGGCTGGACCGCTTCATGCTGGCCGGGCTCAAGCCGGACTCGCTGTACAACACGGTGCCGGAAAGCGTGTTCGTGATGTTCCAGCTGACCTTCGCGATCATCACGCCCGCGCTGATCATCGGCGCCTTCGCCGAGCGCATGAAGTTCAGCGCGCTGCTGTGGTTCAGCGGCCTGTGGCTGACCTTCGTCTACCTGCCGATGGCACACATGGTGTGGAGCGGCCCGGGCTCGCTGCTTGGCGACCTGGGCGTGCTGGATTTCGCCGGCGGCACGGTGGTGCACATCAACGCCGGCATCGCCGGCCTGGTGGCGTGCCTGGTGATCGGCAAGCGCAAGGGCTACCCGACCACGCCGATGCCGCCCCACAACCTCGGCTACACGGTGATCGGTGCCAGCCTGCTGTGGCTGGGCTGGTTCGGCTTCAACGCGGGCTCGGCGGTGGCCGCCAACGGCAGCGCCGGCATGGCCATGCTGGTCACCCAGATCGCCACCGCCGGCGCGGTGATCGGCTGGACCACGGTGGAGTGGGTCGTACACAAGCGCCCGAGCGTGCTGGGCGCGGTGTCCGGCGCGGTGGCGGGCCTGGTCGCGGTGACGCCGGCCTCGGGCACCTGCGGCCCGGGCGGCGCGCTGGTGCTGGGCCTGATCGCCGGCGCGGTGTGCTTCTTCACCGCCACCAGGCTGAAGAACAAGCTCGGCTACGACGACTCGCTGGACGTGTTCGGCGTGCACGCCGTGGCCGGCATCATCGGCGGCCTGCTTACCGGCCCGCTGGCGGCGGCCACGCTGGGCGGCTTCGGCAACGTCACCTCGCTGGGTGGCCAGCTGTGGATCCAGGCCAAGGGCGTGGGCTTCACCATCGCGTGGAGCGCGGTGCTGAGCTACGCGATCCTGAAGATCCTGGACATCGCCATCGGCCTGCGCGTGGACGCCGAGCAGGAGCAGATCGGCCTGGACCTGTCCGAGCACGAAGAGCGCGCGTACAACTTCTGATCCGGCCACGGGATCACCGGGCGCATCGCGGCATGCACCGCGATGCGCCTCGACCGGTTCATGCCGCGGGGAGGGCTCGGCTAGACTCTCGACTCCGCCGCCGCTTCACCGCCCATGACGACTGACCGTGCCACCGAACGCCTTGCCTGGCTGCGCCGCACGCTCGGCGACGACCGGCTCACGCTGGAGAGCGCCTCGTCGGACGCCAGTTTCCGCAGCTACTGGCGCACCGTCCACGACGGCCGCAGCTGGATCGTCATGGATTCGCCGCCCGCCCTGGAGGATCCGGCGCCCTGGCTGGCGATCGGCCGCCGCCTCGCCGACGCCGGGCTGCACGTGCCGGCCGTGCGCGAGGCGGACCTGGAGCGGGGTCTGCTGCTGATCGAGGACCTCGGTACCCGCACCTACCTGCCGGAACTCCACGCGGATTCGGTCGACCGGCTGTACGGCGCCGCGCTCGACGTCCTGCTGCGCATGCAGACCCGCGTCGGCACCGCCGGACTGGCCCCGTACGACCGCGCCTTCCTGGCGCGCGAGCTGGCGATCCTGCCGGAGTGGTTCCTCGGCCGGCACCTGGGCGTGACACCCGATGCCGACGAGGTGGAAACGCTGGAGGAAGCCTTCGGCGTACTGCTGGACAGCGCGCTGGCGCAGCCGACGGTGTTCGTGCACCGCGACTTCCACAGCCGCAACCTGCTGGTGATCGATGACGACGCGCCGCTGGCCAGCCCCGGCATCATCGATTTCCAGGGCGCGCTCGCCGGCCCGGTCACCTACGACCTGGCCTCGCTGCTTCGCGACTGCTACGTCGCCTGGCCGCGCGACCGCGTGGAGGCCTGGGCCGAAGCCTACCGGCAGCGCCTGCACGGCGCCGGCCTGATCGACGACGAGGTCGACGCCGCCACCTTCCTGCGCTGGTTCGACCTGATCGGCCTGCAGCGGCACCTCAAGGTGCTGGGCATCTTCTGCCGGCTCGCCCATCGCGACGGCAAGCCCGGCTACCTGGCCGACCTGCCGCGCGTGTTCGACTACGTGATCGACGTCGCCGGCAGCTACCCGGAGCTGCAGCCGATGGCCGACCTGCTGGCGCGCCACGTCGGTGACCGCGACCTCACCTCCCTGCCGGAATCGGCGTGAGGCACGCGCTGATCTTCGCCGCCGGGCTGGGCGAACGCATGCGTCCGCTCACCGACCACACGCCGAAGCCGCTGCTGCCCGCCGGCGGCAAGCCGCTGATCGCGTGGCATCTGGAGAAGCTCGCGGCGCTGGGCGTGCACTACGTGGTGATCAACACCTCGCACCTGGCCGACCGGTTCCCCGAGACGCTCGGTGACGGCGCGCGCTGGGGCCTGCGCATCCGCTACGCCTACGAGGGCCCGACGCCGCTGGAGACCGGCGGCGGCATGCTCAACGCGCTCTCCCTGCTGGGTCCGGAGCCGTTCCTGGCGATCGCCGGCGACGTGTGGACCGATGCGGACCTGTCCGCCCTGCCCGCCGAACCGGCCGGGCTGGCCCACCTGCTGATGGTGGACAACCCGGCGCACCACCCCGCCGGCGATTTCCGGCTGGATCCGGACGGCCGCCTGCACGCCGGGGGCGAACCGCGGCTCACCTACGGCGGCATCGGGGTATTCCGCCGCGAGTTGCTGGGGGGCTGGCGCGAGGCGGCCGGCGAGACCGGCACCGAGGGTCCGGCACGGTTCAAGCTGCGCCCGCTGCTGGAGGCGGCCATGCAGGCCGGTTGCGCCCACGGCAGCCATCACGCCGGCCGCTGGACCGACGTGGGCACGCCGGAGCGCCTGGCCGAACTCGACCGGATGCTGGCCGGCCGCTAGGGCAGTCGGCTGGACGACGCCCCGACCGGGAAGCCGGCGGCCTGCACCGCCTGCACCGCGGCCGGTGTCCCGTTCGGATGCACGATGTGCACGGTCGCCGGAAGCGGTGGCAGCGTCTGCGCGGCAGGCGTGGCCATGCCCGCCAGCGGGCTCGCCGGCGCAGGCGAGGGGGCCTTGCCCGCGGCCGACGCAGCGCCCGTCACGGTCGGAGCGGACACCGACCCGGCCGGGACCGGAGCGGCAGCCACGGCCGCCGGTGCGGACGACGACGCGGCCGGCGCCGCATCGGCGGCCTCGGGCAGCTTGGCCGCCTCGGCAGCCTCGTGGGTCATCACGATGATGCTGATGCGGCGATTGATCGCGGCGCCGGGGTCTTTCCTGTCGAACGGTACCGAGTCGGCGAGGCCGACCACCCGGGCAATCTTGCCTTCCTGCAGGCCGCCCTCGAGCAGCGCGCGTCGCGCGGCGTTGGCGCGGTCGGCGGACAGCTCCCAGTTGCTGTAATTGTGGTTGTTCGAATACGGCGCGTCGTCGGTGTGGCCGGAGATGCTGATCGGGTTGGGCACCTTGTTGATGAAGGTCGCCAGCTCGTGGAGGATGTCCACGGTGTAGTCCTTCAGGCGCGCACTGCCGAGGTCGAACATCGGCCGGTTCTGCTTGTCGACGATCTGGATGCGCAGGCCCTCGGAGGTGATGTCCAGCAGCAGCTGGTCCTTGAAGGGCGCCAGCGCCTGGCTGTTCTGGATGGCCGCATTCAGCTGCTTCATCAGGTCTTCGAGGCGCGCCTTTTCCTGTGCCTTGGCGAGCTTTTCCAGATCCTCCTTCGACGTCGGCGCCTTCGCATAGCGCCGCTCGTTTCCCGGACCCTTCGGGATATCCATCGCCCCGCCCATCTTGATCATGCTGTCGCTGGCCCCGCCGGGGCCCATCTGGCCGGGCGGAGCCATCGTGGCCTGGCCCTGCTCCATGCTCGGGTTCTTGAAGTACTCGGAGATCGCCGCCTTCTGCTGGCGCGTGCCCTGGCCGAGGATCCACATCACCAGGAAGAACGCCATCATCGCCGTCACGAAGTCGGCATAGGCCACCTTCCAGGCGCCCCCGTGGTGGCCGCCGCTGACCCGCTTGATCTTGCGGACGACGATGACCGGTTCCTGCTCCTCGCTCATGCCGTCGCGCCCTTCAGGTGCGCCTCCAGATCCTGGAAGCTCGGCCGCGTATGCGCCGACAGCGACTTGCGCGCGAACTCCACCGAGACCTTCGGGTTGTAGCCGCGCAGGTTGGCGATCAGCGCCACCTTGACGCACTCGAACGCCTTGCTGTCTTCCTTCACCTTGGACTCCATCGCCGCCGCCAGCGGGCCGATGAAGCCGTAGGCGAGCAGGATGCCCAGGAAAGTGCCGACCAGCGCGCCGGCGATGTGCTCGCCGATGGCCGAGGTGTCGTTGCCGTTGAGCGAACCCATGGTGATCACGATGCCCAGCACCGCAGCGACGATGCCGAAGCCGGGCATCGCATCGGCCAACTTGGCCACCGCATGCGCCGGCGCCTCGGCCTCGTGGTGATGGGTTTCCAGCTCGTAGTCGAGCAGCGGCTCCAGCTCGTGCGGATTCATGCTGCCGCTGACCATCAGGCGCAGGCAGTCGGTGATGAAGTCGACCAGGTGGTGTTCGCGCACCAGCCGGGGATACTTGGTGAAGATCGGGCTCTCCTCCGGAGTCTCGATGTGCGACTCCAGCGCCAGCAGGCCTTCCTTCCGCGCCACGCCGAAGATGTCGTAGAGCAGCGACAGCAGGTCCACGTAGTCCTGCTTCTTGTAGGTGGGACCCTTGACCAGGCCCATCGCATCGCGGAACACCGCCTTGACGATCTTCGATGGATTGGCGCTGAGGAACGCACCGAGCGCGCCCCCGCCGATGATCAGCAGCTCGTAGGGCTGCCACAGCGCGGCCAGGTGGCCGTGGGACAGCACGAAGCCGCCCACCACGCAGACGATCACGACCAGGGCACCGATGACTACGAGCATGTTTCCATCCACTTGCTGGGGGCGAGCCGTGCTGTCCGGCACCCCCTGCTTATCGACCGTGGCCGGCACAAATTGAGGGCCGGCGTCGAACGTGGTGCCACGGCCGTCCGCCCTGGCGCGGCGGCAACAAAAAACAAGGCCCGGCATGGCCGGGCCTTGCTTGGCGGCGCGCTGCGCGAGGCGATCAGGGGCGCCGCGCGAGCTCCGCGTTTTCCTTGGTGACCGGCATCAGGTCCTTCTTGGATACGCCCAGCCACAGCAGGATCGGGCTGGCGACGAAGATCGAGGACAGCGTGCCGACCACGATGCCGATCAGCATCGTCACTGCGAAGCCTTCCACCGCCGGGCCACCGATGAAGTACAGCGCGGCCATGGTGATGCCGGTGAACAGCGAAGTGATGATGGTTCGCGACAGCGTGGTGTTGATCGAGCGGTTGAGGATCTCCTCCGGCTCGGCCTTGCGCGCCGAGCGGAACAGCTCGCGGATGCGGTCGAACACCACCACCTTGTCGTTGATCGAGTAGCCGATCACCGCCAGCACCGAGGCCAGCACGGTCAGGTCGAACTCGCGCTGGACCAGCGCGATCACCCCCAGGGTGACCAGCACGTCGTGCACCTCGGTGACCAGCGCGGCGATCGCGAAGCGCCGCTCGAAGCGCATCCACAGGTACAGGCCGATGCCGATGATCACGAAGATCGCCGCCACCGAACCGTCGCTCTTCACCTCGTCACCGACGGCGGAGGTGACGAAGCTGTGGCTGGTCATGGTCACGCCGGGGGTTTCCGATTTCAGCGCGCTGAGCACGTCCGCGGCCACCTTGTCGGCGGCGGTCGAGCTGCTCACGCTGCCCTTGGACCCGGCGGCCGTGGCGTCCGCGGTGTCTTCCTTGGCCTGCAGTCGGATCGACATCTGCCGCGAGCCGCCCAGGCTCTGCACCAGCGGGTTCTCGAAGCCGTGCTTCTGCAGCGCGGCGCGCACCTGCCCGACGTCGGTCGGCTGCGGGTAGCTCACCTCCACCGAGATGCCGCCGGTGAAGTCCAGCGCATAGTTCAGGCCCTTGCTGAAGATCAGCCCGATCGACACGATCATCAGCAGCGCGGCAAGCCCGATCGTGTACTTGCGGATGCCGAGGAAGTTGACGTTGGCGTTGTGATTGAAGATTTCCATGAGTTCCCTTGCCTCGTCAGACCGACAGCGTCTTGAGCTTGCGGTTGCCGTGGATCAGCGCGGTGATCGCGTGGGTCACCGTGACCGAGGTGAACATCGAGGTCAGGATGCCGATGAGCAGCGTGACGCCGAAGCCGCGGATCGGGCCGGAGCCCATCGTGGTCAGCGCCAGCGCGGCGATCAGGTGGGTGACATTGGCGTCGAGAATCGTCGCCCAGGCCTTCTCGTATCCGGCGCGGATCGACGCGTGCGGCGTGGAGCCGTTGCGCAGTTCCTCGCGGATGCGCTCGCAGATCAGCACGTTGGCGTCGATCGCCATGCCGAGGGTCAGCACGATACCGGCGATGCCCGGCATGGTCAGGGTCACGCCGATCAGCGACATCACCGCAACCAGGATCACCAGGTTGAAGAACAGCGCGATGTCCGCCACCAGGCCGAACAGCTTGTAGTAGATCGCCGCGGCGAGCAGCACCAGCGCCAGGCCCAGCATCACCGCCTTGAAGCCCTTGTTGATATTGTCCTGGCCCAGGCTCGGGCTCAGCGCCGACTCCGAAACGATGTCCACCGGCGCGGCCAGCGAACCGCCCTTGAGCAGCAGCGCCAGCTCGGAGGCTTCCTTCGGACTGGCCAGGCCGGTGGTCTGGAACTGCTTGCCGAACACGCCGTCGATGCGCGCGTCGCTGATCACCTCCTCGGTAACGCGCGGCGTGCGCACTTCCTTGCCGTCGACGGTCTTGGTGTCGTACGTGGTCTCCACGTAGACCACCGCCATCGGCTTGCCGACGTTGTTGGTGGTGAAGTCAAGCATCCGCTTGGCGCCGGCGGCGGTCAGCGTGACATTGACCGTCGGCGTGCCGCTCTGCGGGTCGGTGCCGGAGGTGGCGTTGGCCAGCTGGTCGCCGCTGACGATCAGCTGCTTGGCCACCAGCACCGGCTGGTGCGTGCCGCGCATGTAGTACAGGCGCGCATTCGGCGGCACGTTGCCGGTCTTGGCGGCGTCCACGGCCTGCGCGTCCCCCGGATAACCGATGCCGGGGTGGTATTCCAGCGTGGCCACCGCGCCGATCACCTTCTTCGCCTCGGCCGGGTTCTGCATGCCGGCCAGCTCGACCACGATCTGGTTCTCGCCCTGCTGCTGGATCACCGGCTCGGACACGCCCAGCGCGTTCACGCGGTTGCGCAGCGTGCTGACGTTCTGTTTGATCGCTCCCAGCGCGATCTCCTGCAGCTTCTGCGGCTTGACCACGGCATTGAGCATGAAGCGATCGCCGCTGCTGTCGCCATTATTGACGTTGAGGTCGGGATACTCGCTGGTGATGTCGCTGGCCGCCGCGTTGCGGTCCGCATCCGAGCGCAGCGCGATGTTGATGCCGTTGCCGCGTCCCTTGGCGCGCGTGACCGACTCGTAGCGGATGTTCTTCTGTCGCAGCAGGCTGCGGATGTCGTCCGCGTAACGCTCCTCCTGCTGGTCGATCACGCTGTTCTGGTCGACCGCCATCAGGAAATGCACGCCGCCTTGCAGATCCAGGCCCAGCGGCATCGACTTGGCGTGGATCGCCCGCAGCCAGGCCGGCACGGTCGGCGCCAGGTTCAGCGCGACCGTGTAGTTGTTGTTGTTGTCGCCGAGGGCGGCCTTGATCACGTCGGAGGCCTTGGCCTGCACGTCCGCGTTGGAGAAGTTGGCCACCAGATGATCGCCGTCGATCGCCAGTCCGGTGTAGGCAATCTTCTGCGCAGCCAGAGCGTCGGCCACCTTCTGCTTCACGCTGGCATCCAGCGGCGCACCGTGATTCGCCTGCACCTGCACCGCCGGCACCGGCGGGAAGGCGTTGGGCAGCGCGTAGATGATGCCGAATACCAGAGCCAGCGCGACCAGCGCGTATTTCCAGCGGGG
>JAGWVM010000190.1 GCA_018970895.1 Lysobacteraceae bacterium
GTCAGCGCGGCCTGAACATCATGGAGTTCTGCAAGGCGTTCAATGCCGCCACGCAGAAGATGGAGCCCGGCGCCCCGATTCCGGTGGTGATCACCGCCTATTCGGACCGCAGCTTCACCTTCACGATGAAGACCTCCCCGGCCACGTACTGGCTGAAGAAGCTCACCAGCACCGCGAAGGGCTCTTCCAAGCCGAACACCGACAAGGTCGGCAAGGTGACCCGCGCCCAGCTCGAAGAGATCGCCAAGCAGAAGCAGCCCGACCTGACGGCGGCTGATCTGGATGCGGCGGTTCGGACGATCGCCGGCAGCGCGCGATCGATGGGTCTGGTGGTGGAGGGCTAAGACATGGCAAAGCTGACGAAGCGTATGAAGGCGGCCCAGGCCGCGGTGCAGCCGGGCAAGTCCTATGGCCTGGAAGAAGCGCTGAAGATCATCAAGGACAACGCCAAGGCGAAGTTCGCCGAGTCGGTCGACGTGGCCGTGCGCCTCGGCATCGACGCGAAGAAGTCCGACCAGGGTGTGCGCGGCTCCTCGCTGCTGCCGCACGGCACCGGCAAGACCGTGAAGGTTGCCGTGTTCTGCCCGGCCGGCGAGAAGGCCGAGGCCGCCAAGGCTGCCGGCGCCGATGCCGTCGGCATGGACGACCTGGCCGAGCGCATGCAGGCCGGTGACCTCGACTTCGGTCGCGTGATCGCCACCCCCGACGCGATGCGCGTGGTGGGCAAGCTCGGCCAGCTGCTCGGCCCGCGCGGCCTGATGCCGAACCCGAAGGACGGCTCGGTCACCGCCGACGTGGTCACCGCGGTGAAGAACGCCAAGGCGGGCCAGGTCAAGTTCCGCAACGACAAGGCGGGCATCATCCACGCCACCATCGGCAAGGCCAGCTTCGAGGCGTCGCAGCTCGCGGACAACCTCAACATGCTGATCTCCGACCTGCTGAAGGCCAAGCCGGCGACGGCCAAGGGCCAGTATCTGCAGAAGGTCGCCCTGTCGAGCACGATGGGCGTGGGCGTGCCGGTCGATACCGCGTCGCTGACCATCGCGGCGAAGTAAGCAAGTCCAAGTCCTGCCGGCCTCCGGGCCGGGCAGGCAGTTTTTGAAGGTAGCCCCGGCGGCGCGTCCGCCGGGGTCGCCGTCAAAGACCGCAGGCGCGTTCAGCGCGCGATGACGACGGGCAGGGAGCTCGTGCTGGCAAGGAGTCGCCGTCATCGAAAGCGGGTGCGCTTAATCGGGATCCGGTCACGGACCCTGGCCTGCGCAGATGGTGTTGCCCCTTCTGGAATCGCTTTTTTCTGGAAAGGCCACCACCCGGGATTCCCCAAGAGTCCCCGACGTCACGGAAGGCGTCGCCCAGGACCGCAAGCGGCAGGAGTCGCGCGCGGATTTCATAGTGGAGGAGTGATATGGCTCTGAATCTCTCTCAGAAGCAGGAAGTAGTCGCCGAACTGGCCGAAGTGGCCGCGAAGGCTCACTCCTTGGTCGCCGTCGAGTACGCGGGCACCACGGTCGAACAGATGACCGCGATGCGCAAGAAGGCCCGCGAGTCGAGTGTGTTCCTGAAGGTTGTCAAGAACACGCTGGCCGCGCGCGCCGTGGTCGGTACCGAGTTCGAGGTCGTCAAGGACGCCCTGACCTGTCCCCTGCTGTACGCGTTCTCGCTCGAGGAGCCCGGCGCTGCCGGTCGCCTGATCAAGGAATTTGCCAAGACCAACGACAAGCTGAAGGCCAAGGTCGTTTCCGTGGAGGGCAAGCTGCTGCCTGCCGCCCACGTGGACGTGCTGGCCTCGCTGCCGACCCGCGAAGAAGCGCTGGCCATGCTGGCCCGCGTGCTCGCCGAGCCCGCTGCGATGTTCGCCCGCGCCGTCAAGGCCGTGGCCGACAAGCAGGGCGGCGGCGAAGCCGTCGCGGAAGAGGCCCCGGCGGAAGCCTGAGTTCGTCGTCTATCCCATTCGATTCAATTTCCAGAGGTAAAACACAATGTCCCTGACCAACGAACAGATCGTTGACGCCGTCGCCGCCAAGTCGCTGATGGAGGTGATGGAGCTGGTGAAGGCCATCGAGGAGAAGTTCGGCGTCTCCGCCGCTGCCCCGGTGATGATGGCCGCTGGCCCGGCCGCCGGTGCTCCGGCTGCCGAAGAGAAGACCGAGTTCGACGTCGTTCTGGTGAGCGCCGGCGAGAAGAAGGTCGACGTGATCAAGGCGGTCCGCGCGATCACCGGCCTGGGCCTGAAGGAAGCCAAGGACCTCACCGAGGCCGGCGGCGTCCTGAAGGAAGCCGTGTCGAAGGAAGATGCCGAGAAGTTCAAGAAGGACCTGGAAGCCGCCGGCGCCAAGGTCGAACTGAAGTAATTGGCGCTCTTGCGCGCCATCCGTTCGATCTAGCGTCACGCAAGCCTGGGGGCGTGAGCCCCCGGGCTTTGCCTGTTGCAAGGGCTGGCCTCGATGCCATCCCGTACCACCGCATCATCCGAAAAGGCAGTACTGAGCGGCCGGCTGCCGGCTACTGATTCCTGTCTTTTGGGTGTTCCGCCCGGCCTGTCTGGTCGTCCTGAACATCACCGCTTTCCAAAATTAGCCGGTGTGTGCACCACCGGCGTCACTGCGAACCGAGGCGTCACCGACCATGACCTACTCGTTTACCGAGAAGAAGCGCATCCGCAAGGATTTCGGCAAGCGTCCGCCCGTGCTGGGCGTGCCCAACCTGCTGACCATCCAGACCGACTCCTACCGTGAGTTCCTGCAGGAGCACGTCGCGCCGAAGCAGCGCGAGGACAAGGGTCTGCACGCCGCCCTGAAGTCGGTGTTCCCGATCTCCAGCTACTCGGGCAACGCGGCCCTCGAGTACGTCGACTATCGTCTCGGCGAGCCGGCGTTCGACGAGCGCGAGTGCCGCAACCGCGGCATGACCTTCGGCGCGCCGCTGCGCGTGACCGTGCGCCTGGTCATCTACGACAAGGACAGCCCGGCCTCGAAGAAGGCGGTCAAGTACGTCAAGGAGCAGGAGGTCTACATGGGCGAGATCCCGCTCATGACCGACACCGGCACCTTCATCATCAACGGCACAGAGCGCGTCATCGTCTCGCAGCTGCATCGATCGCCGGGCGTGTTCTTCGACCACGACCGGGGCAAGACGCACAGCTCGGGCAAGCTGCTGTTCTCGGCCCGCGTGATCCCCTACCGCGGCTCCTGGCTGGACTTCGAGTTCGACCCGAAGGACGCGCTGTTCACCCGCATCGACCGTCGTCGCAAGCTGCCGGTGACGGTGCTGCTGCGCGCGCTCGGTTACACCAACGAGGAGATGCTCTCGATCTTCTTCGAGCACAACGTGTTCCACCTGGGCAAGAAGGGTGGTACCACGCTCGAGCTGGTCGCCGAGCGCCTGCGCGGCGAGACCCTGAGCTTCGACCTGATGGTCGGCGACAAGGTGCTGGTCGAGGCCGGCAAGCGCATCACCGCACGTCACGTGCGCCAGCTGGCGGCCGAGAACATCACCGCGCTGGAAGTGCCGGACGACTATCCGGTCGGCCGCATCCTGGCCATCGATATCGTTGACCCGAAGACCGGCGAGCTGCTGGCCGCGGCCAACGACGAGATCACCGTCGAGCAGCTCGAGGCCTTCCGCAAGGCCGGCATCGAGACGCTGCCGACGCTGTACGTGAACGACCTGGACCGCGGTGCCTACATCTCGCACACCCTGCGCATCGACAACACCAAGACGCCGCTCGAGGCGCTGGTGGAGATCTACCGCATGATGCGTCCGGGCGAGCCGCCGACCAAGGATGCCGCGCAGAACCTGTTCTTCAATCTGTTCTTCACCTTCGATCGCTACGACCTGTCGGCGGTCGGTCGCATGAAGTTCAACCGCCGCGTCGGCCGCCAGGACATCCTCGGCCCGGGCGTGCTCTACGACCACAAGTATTTTTCCGACCGCAAGGAGGAGGTGGCGCAGGAGCTGGTGAAGGCGCAGGGCCAGACGTCGGACATCCTCGACGTGCTCAAGGTGCTGATCGACATCAAGAACGGCCACGGCACCGTGGACGACATCGACCACCTCGGCAACCGCCGCGTGCGCTCGGTCGGCGAGATGGCCGAGAACACCTTCCGCATCGGCCTGGTGCGCGTCGAGCGCGCCGTGCGCGAGCGCCTGTCGCTGGCCGAATCCGACGGCCTGACCCCGCAGGACCTGATCAACGCCAAGCCGGTGGCGGCGGCGGTGAAGGAGTTCTTCGGCTCCTCGCAGCTGTCGCAGTTCATGGACCAGAACAACCCGCTGTCGGAAGTCACCCACAAGCGCCGCGTCTCGGCGCTCGGCCCGGGCGGCCTGACCCGCGAGCGTGCCGGCTTCGAGGTACGTGACGTGCACCCGACCCACTACGGCCGCGTCTGCACCATCGAGACTCCGGAAGGTCCGAACATCGGCCTGATCAACTCGCTGGCCGTGTACGCCCGCACCAACGCGTACGGCTTCCTCGAGACCCCGTACCGCAAGGTCGAGAACGGCAAGGTGACCGACAAGGTCGATTACCTCTCCGCGATCGAGGAGGGCGACCACGTGATCGCCCAGGCGAACTCGCCGCTGGACAAGCATGGCGCCTTCATCGAGGACTTCGTGTCCTGCCGCTTCCGCGGCGAGTCCGAGCTGCGCCCGGCGAAGGAAGTCGACTACATGGACGTCTCGCCGATGCAGACCGTGTCGGTCGCCGCGGCGCTGGTGCCCTTCCTGGAGCACGATGACGCGAACCGCGCGCTGATGGGCGCGAACATGCAGCGCCAGGCCGTGCCGACGCTGCGCTCGCAGACCCCGCTGGTCGGTACCGGCATCGAGCGCGCCGTGGCGCGCGACTCGGGCGTCATCACCACCGCCAAGCGCGGCGGCGTGATCGACCAGGTGGACGCGGCGCGCATCGTGGTGCGCGTGAACGAGGAAGAGGTTGGCGACAACGACGCCGGCGTCGACATCTACACGCTGACCAAGTACACCCGCTCCAACCAGAACACCAACCTCAACCAGCG
>JAGWVM010000041.1 GCA_018970895.1 Lysobacteraceae bacterium
AGCAGGCCGGCGTTGAGGTCGGCGTCGATCGCCATCTGCTTGCCGGGCATCGCGTCCAGGGTGAAGCGGGCGGTGACTTCCGACACGCGGGTGGCGCCCTTGGTGACCACCACGAAGTTGATGATGGTGAGGATCGCGAACACCACCAGGCCGACCGCGAAGTTGCCGCCGATGACGAATTCGCCGAACGCCTCGATCACCTTGCCCGCGGCGCCGGGGCCGTCGTGGCCGTGCATGAGCACCACGCGGGTGGAGGCGATGTTCAGCGCCAGCCGCAGCAGCGTGGCCATCAGCACCACGGTCGGGAAGGCGGCGAACTCCAGCGGCCGCATCACGTAGATCACCGCCAGCAGGATCACCAGCGACAGCGCGATGTTGAAGCTGAACAGCATGTCCAGCAGGAACGGCGGCAGCGGCAGCATGATCATCGCCAGCGCCGCCAGCAGGATCACCGGTGCCCCTATGCCACGTCGTCCGATCTGCTTGAGGTTATCGAGTGCGACGGTGGCCATGCGCGTATTCCTAGAGCTTGTATGGACCCATCAGGTCCGGATCGACATCCGGCTGGGGCGGCTTCGGCGGGGCGTCGCCCCGGGCCGTGGCTGTCTTCAGCTGGTAGACGTAGGCCAGGATCTGCGCCACCGCGACATACAGCGACGCGGGGATTTCCCGCCCCAGCTCGGTCGTTGCATACAAGGCGCGTGCCAACGGCGGCGCCTCGACCAGCGGGATGCGGTGGCCGCCCGCCACGGCGCGGATCTGCTGGGCCATGACGTCCACGCCCTTGGCGATCACGCGGGGCGCGCCGAAGCGGTTCTCGTCGTATTTCAGGGCCACCGCGAAGTGGGTCGGGTTGGTCACCACGACGTCGGCGGTGGGCAGGTCCTGCATCATCCGGCGTTGCGCCATCTGGTACTGCACCTGGCGGATCCGGCCCTTGAGCTCGGGGTTGCCCTCGGTCTCCTTGGCCTCGTCCTTGAGCTCCTGCTTGGTCATGCGCAGGCGCTTGTTGTGGTCGAACTTCTGGTAAAGCGCGTCCAAGCCGCCGATCAGCCCGAGGATCACCCCGAAGCTGAGCGCGGCACGGCCCAGCAGGCCGATCGCCGAGGCGATGCCGAAGCCGACGTCGCCACGGCCGGTCGTCAATAAATCGCCTTCCCAGTGACGTAAAAGCAGCACCAGCGCGAAGCCGATCAGCACCAGCTTGACCAGCGCCTTGCCCAGCTCCACCAGGCCGCGCATGGCAAAGATGCGGCCCAGTCCGGCGATCGGGTCGAGCCGCTCGAACTTCGGCTGCAGCGCCTCGGCGCTGAAGTTCAGGCCGCCGAGCAGGATCGGCCCGGCCAGCGTGGCCAGTACCGTGGCGATGGCCACCGGCGCGAACATCGCCAGTGCCTCGCTCAGCGCCTCGTGCAGCGCGCGCCCCGGCAGCGCCCCGGAGAACAGCGCGTCGCGGGTATAGGAAAAGCCCAGGCCGTAGATCGCCCGCGCATGCCTCATGGCCGCGGGCGCGGTCGCCATCATCGCCGCCACGCCGGCCAGCACCACCAGCGCGCCGGACAGGTCGCGCGATCGCGGGACATCGCCCTTCTCGCGCGCCTCCCTGAGACGTTTTTCGGACGGTTGTTCGGTGCGGTCCTCGGCGCTGCTTTCCTCGCTCATGGCCGCCCCCTCAGTGCGCCAGCTGGCCCATCAGCGACCAGGCCCGGTCGGTCAACGACTCGAAGGCCCCGGGCAGGCTGCGCAGCGACAGCCACAGCACCACCATGCCCAGCGTGACGGTGATCGGGAAGCCGACCGCGAACAGGTTCATCGACGGCGCCGCGCGACTGATCGCCGCGAAACCGATGTTCACCACCAGCAGCGAGGTCACCGCCGGCAGCGCCACGCGCACCGCACCGGCGAACAGCTCGGTGCCGAACATCACCACCGCGTGCAGCGCGTCGGGCCCCAGCACGCCGTGCCCCGGCGGCAGGGTGCGGAAGCTGTCGGCCAGCAGGGCCACCAGCTGCAGGTGGCCGTTCATCGCCAGGAAGATCAGCGTCACCAGGATCATGTAGAGCTGGCTCAGCGACGGCGTGCTGCCGCCTCCTTCCGGGTTCACCACCTCGGAGAAGCCCAGGCTCATGCTCTGCGCCACCAGCTGGCCGCCGAAGGCCACCGCCTCGAACACCAGCCGCAGCACGAAACCGATCGCCACGCCGATCAGCACCTGCCCGACCATGGTGCCCACGCCGGCCGCGGACAGCGGATCGACAGCGGCCGGCGACAGCGGCGCCAGCACCAGGGTGAGCATCACGATGACGCCGACGCGGATGCGCGCCGGCAGCATGGGGTTGCCGAACACCGGCGCCACCAGCACCAGTCCGCCGACCCGCCCCAGTGCCCACAGCAGCGAGCCGACCCACTGCTGCAGCTGGGCCAGGTCGACCGTGGTCACTTGATCGCCCCGGGCAGGCCGGTGATCAGGTCGTGGGTGAAGCGCACCAGCGTGCGCAGCATCCACGGACCGGTGATCAGCGCCACCGCGGCCATCGCGATCAGCTTGGGGATGAAGCTCAGCGTCATCTCGTTGATCTGCGTGGCGGCCTGGATCACGCCGATCAGCAGGCCCACCGCCAGCGCGGTGAGCAGCAGCGGCGCGGCCACCAGCATGGCGATGTACAGCGCGTGCTGGCCGAACTGGATGACCGATTCGGGCGTCATGTGTAGAAGCTCCCCGCCAGCGTGCCGATCAGCAGCGTCCAGCCGTCGACCAGCACGAACAGCATGATCTTGAACGGCAGCGAGATGATCATCGGCGAGACCATCATCATGCCCATCGACATCAGCACGCTGGCCACCACCAGATCGATGATCAGGAACGGGATGAACAGCAAGAAGCCCATCTGGAACGCGGTCTTGAGCTCCGAGGTGACGAACGCCGGCATCGCCACGCGCAGCGGCACGGCGTCCTTGCTGGCGTAGGGCTGGTCGCCGGCCAGATGGGTGAACATCTGCAGGTCGGCGTCGCGGGTCTGGTCGAGCATGAAGCGCTTGAACGGCGCGGTCGCCGCCGGCAGCGCCTGCTCGGCGCTGAGCTGGCCGTCCATGTACGGCTTCACGCCGTCGGCGTAGGACTTGTTCAGCACCGGCGACATCACGAACAGGGTCAGGAACAGCGCCAGCCCCAGCAGCACCTGGTTCGGCGGCGTGGACTGCGTGCCCAGCGCCTGGCGCAGGAAGCCGAGCACGATGATGATCCGGGTGAACGAGGTCATCATCAGCAGCACGGCCGGCAGCAGGGTCAGCACCGTCATCAGGGCCAGCACCTGCAGCGACAGCGTCCAGCTCTGGCCGCCGCCCGGCGCGCTCTTCACGGTGAGCACGGGAATGCCGGCGCCGTTCGCGGAGGGCAGTGACGGCATGGTGATCGCCGACGGGCCGGGCGCGACAGGCGGCGCGGACTGCGGCGCGGCCTGGCCGAGCAGCGGCAGCAGCGCCAGGATCAGCAGCAGCGACAGCTTCGCGAAGCGGCGGACAAGCGGGCGGGCGGCGGTCATGGATTGCGCTTCCAGCGGTTGAGCAGTTCGGCGAAACCCGGCGCCGGCGCGGCCGGCGGGGCGGTTTCCTCCGGCGGCGGCAGCTCGCCCTCGAACACGTGCAGGGTGCGCAGTCCGCCGGGGCCGGCGCCGACCAGCAGGCGCTTGCCGTGGGCCTCGATCAGCAGCACCCGGTCGCGCGCGCCGATCGCCAGCGTTTCCACGCAGCGGATGCGGCGGCCACCGGGGACGGTTCGTGCCTGCAGCCGCTTGCTGAGCCAGCCGGCGGCGAAGATCAGGCCGATGATGCCGGCCAGGCTGAGCACCACGCGCAGCAGCTCGGCGCCGACGTTGAAGTCTGTCGCCGTGTCGGCGGCGGCGGCCGCGGCCGGCGCGGCCTGGACAAGGAGGGCGAGCACGATGCCGTCCACCTCAGCGCAGCTTGCGCACGCGCTCGGCGGGACTGATCACGTCGGTCAGGCGGATGCCGAACTTCTCGTTGATCACCACCACCTCGCCGTGCGCGACCAGGGTGCCGTTGACGAACACGTCCAGCGGCTCGCCAGCGGCGCGGTCCAGTTCGACCACCGAGCCCTGGTTGAGCTGCAGCAGGTTGCGGATGCTGATGCGGGTGCGGCCGACTTCCATCGCCAGCGTCACCGGCACGTCGAGGATCATGTCCAGATTGACGTCCTGGCCGTCGATGTTCTCCAGCGGGACGCGTTCGGCGGTGGCCTGGGCGGCTTCGGGTGTGCTGCTCATGACGGGATCTGCTCCATGGAAAAGTCGCTGTGCAGGCGCACCTCGCGGCGGCCCGCCTGGGCGTGGAAACGCACGGCCTTGCGGCCGTTGGCCTGGCCGTAGCGGCCGCGGAAAATCGGCACGTCCTCGGCGAACACGGTGGTGTGCTCGGGCAACTGCACGGGGATCACGTCGCCGGGACGCAGCTGCAGGAAGTCGCCGATGCTGATCTCCGCTTCCAGCAGCAGCGTGCTGAGCTCGACCTCGGCGTCGAGGATTTCCTCGTGCAGGGTCTCGCTCCAGCGGTCGTCGCGGTCGACGCGGTCGCTCTGCACGCCCGCGTCGAGCAGGGTGCGGATCGGCTCCACCATCGCGTACGGCAGGCTGAGGTGGATTTCGCCGCCGCCGCCGTCCAGCTCCACGTGGAAGCGCGACACCACCACCGTCTCAGTCGGGCTGACGATGTTGGCGAACTGCGGGTTGATCTCGGAGTTGAGGTATTCGAACTCCAGCGGCAGCACCGGCGCCCAGGCTTCGACCATCGCCCCGAACAGCTCCACCAGCATGATCTGGATCACCCGGTTCTCGGTGGCGGTGAAGTCGCGGCCCTCGATGCGGGCGTGGTAGCGGCCGTCGCCGCCGAAGAAGTTGTCGATCACGGTGAACACCAGCCGCGGCTCCATCACCACCAGGGCGGTGCCGCGCAGCGGCTTGATCTTCACCAGGTTGAGGTTGCTGGGCACGGCCAGGCCGTGCACGTACTCGGCGAACTTGACCATCTTCACGCCGAGCACCGAGACGTCGGCGGTCTTGCGCAGCACGTTGAAAATGCCGGTGCGGAAGTAGCGTGCGAAGCGGTCGTTGACCATCTCCAGCGTCGGCAGGCGGCCGCGCACGATGCGGTCCTGCTGGGTGAAGTCGTACTGGATGACCGCGTCGCGGGGCAGCGGCTCGTCGCCGCCGGTCTCCACCGCGCCACCCTCCACGCCGTCGAGCAGGGCATCGATCTCGTCCTGGGAAAGCAGGTCGCTCATCGCCGGTCTCCGTCAGGTCACTGCATCACGAAGCTGGTGAAGTACAGCGCGTCGATGCCCGGCTTGCCGGTGCGTTCGTCGACGATCTTCTGCACCGCGGCCAGCGCCTGCGCCTGCAGCTTTTCCTTGCCCGCGGCGTCGACCAGGTTCTGGTAGCTCTGTCCGCTGAACAGCAGCAGCAGCTGGTTGCGGATCACCGGCTGGGCGTCCTTGGCGGCGTCCAGCGCGGACTGTTCGTGGCTCATCAGGGTGACGCCCACCTGCAGGTAGCGCGCCGACTGGTCGTCACGGAAATTGACGACGAAGGCCGGGTCCAGCGGCAGGTAGAGCTCGGGCTTCTTCTTTTCCGTCGCCTGCGCCGCGGCGGCCTTGTCGCCGGCGGCGTGCTTCGGTCCGAACGCGGCGTACAGGCCGGCGCCGGCACCGCCGAGCACCAGCAGGGCGATGACGATCAGGATGACCAGCCGGCCGCGCTTGGGACGGGGCGGGGCGGCAAGGCTGGGATCGGGTGCGGCGTTGTCCATGTAACCCTCGGAGATGTGCTGGCAGGGCCGGCCCCGCGCGGGGCGGAGCGTTCCGAGGAGGATTTAGCAAGCGGCGTGCCACCCGCGCCGGACCGCGCGGCAGCGCGCTCCGGCGCGGGCGGCGGCAGTTTCTTGACGCGCGGCGGAAGGCCCTCGCGTCGACATCGCGTCGGGGCGACGGCGGGCCCGGCGGGCCGGCGTCGGGGTTACGTCAGCGCCGCGCCTCGGGCGCCGGCGGCAGGATCAGCATGGCGTCGCCGTAGGAGAAGAACCGGTAGCGCTCGGCCACCGCATGGCGGTACGCCGCCAGCATGAATTCGCGCCCGGCCAGCGCCGACACCAGCATCAGCAGGGTCGACTGCGGCAGGTGGAAGTTGGTGATCAGCCCGTCGATGCTGGAAAAGCGGTAGCCCGGGAAGATGAAGATCTGCGTCTCGCCGGCGAACGGGTGCAGTTCGCCGTCCACGCTGGCGCTCTCCAGCGCCCGCACCACGGTGGTGCCGACCGCGATGACGCGGCCGCCGGACGCCCGCGTGCGGCGCACCTGCTCCACCAGGTGCGCACCGACGTTGAGCCACTCGCGGTGCATGTGGTGGTCCTTGATGTCGTCGGCCCGCACCGGCTGGAAGGTGCCGGCACCCACGTGCAGGGTGACGAAACCGGACTGCACGCCCCGCTCGCGCAGGCGCTCGAGCAGCGGCTCGTCGAAATGCAGGCCGGCGGTGGGCGCGGCCACCGCGCCGGGCTCGCGGGCGTAGACGGTCTGGTAGCGCTCCAGGTCGCTGGCCTCGGTACCGCGCTCGATATACGGCGGCAGCGGCATCTCGCCCAGCCGGTGCAGCAGCTTCTCCAGCGGCTCGTGCGACTCGAAGCGCAGCTGGAAGAACCCGTCCTCGCGCCCCAGCACCACCGCATGGCTGCCGTCGCCCAGCTCGATCCGCCCGCCTTCCTTCGGTTTCTTGCTCACCCCCAGCTGCACTACCGCCTCGTGCGCGCCGGTGACCCGCTCGATCAGGATCTCCACCGCGCCGCCGCTCTCCTTGCGGCCGTACAGGCGGGCCGGCAGCACGCGGGTGTCGTTGAACACCAGCAGGTCGCCGGGGCGCAGGAACTCCGGCAGCTCGCGGAACAGGCGGTCGGTCATCGATCCGACCGAGGCGTCCAGATGCAGCAGGCGACTGGCCGAGCGTTCCGGCAACGGGGCCTGGGCGATCAGTTCGGGCGGCAGGTGGAAATCGAAATCGGACTTCTTCACGGGCGGCGACGGGCTGACGGGGATCGGTGATTATCGCCGATTTGCCCGGGGCACCCCACCGGGTGCGTGCACGGCCGGCGGATGGCCTACAGCCACCCCTTCTGCCGCGCCAGCCGGTAGGCCTCGATGCGGTTGGCCACTCCCAGCTTGCCGATCGCCTCGGACAGGTAGTTGCGCACGGTGCCGTGCGACAGGTTGAGCCGGCCGGCAATGTCGCCGGCGCTCTGCCCCTCGCCGGCCAGGCGCAGCACCTGGCGCTCGCGGTCGTTGAGCGGATCGGCTTCGGACCAGGCATCCAGCGCCAGCTGCGGATCGATCGACCGCCCGCCGCGGTGGACCATGCGCAGCGCCTCGGCCAGGTTTTCCGCCGGCGCGTCCTTGAGCAGGTAGCCGGACACGCCGGCCTCCAGCGCGCGGCGCAGGAAGCCGGGGCGCGCGAAGGTGGTGACGATGATCACCTTGATCGGCAGCTCCTGCCGATGGATGCGCTGGGCCAGCTCCAGCCCGGTGAGGCCGGGCATCTCGATGTCGGTGACCAGCACGTCGGGCTTCAGCCGCTGGATCTCGCGCCAGGCCGCCTCGCCATCGGGCGCGCTGCCCAGCACCTCGATGTCGCTCTCCAGGTTGAGCAGGGCCGACAGCGCGCCGCGCACCATCGCCTGGTCCTCGGCCAGCAGCACGCGGATCATGCGGCACTCCCGACTGCACGCTGGGACGCCACGGCATCGGTGCTCCGGAACCCCGATGCCACCGCCGGAACGACGACCGTGATCGCGGTGCCCTTGCGCAAGGGCGAATCGATCGCCAGCGTGCCGCCGAGCGCCCCCACCCGCTCGCGCATCCCGCACAGGCCGTTGCCGTCCTCGGCGAGGCCGCCGCGGCCGTTGTCGACGATCTCCAGCCGCACCTCGCCACGGTTGGCCGACAGGCGGATCCGGGCCTCGCTGGCGCCGGCGTGCCGCACGATGTTGGTCGACGCCTCGCGGATCACCAGCGCGAGATGCCGTTCGATCGCCTCGGGCAGCGCGGCCACACCGATCTCGTAGTCCAGGTGCACCCGCGAGGAGGCCAGCAGCAGTCGGGCCGAGGCCAGCTCGGCGGCCAGGTCGGTGGCGCGGATACCGGTCACCGCCGCGCGCACTTCGGCCAGCGCATGCCGGGCCACGGCTTCCGCCTCGCTCATCTCGCGCCGCGCCGCCTCGCTGTCGCGGTCGAACAGCTTGCGCGACAGCTCCAGCTTCAGGGTGATCAGCGACAGCGTGTGGCCGAGCAGGTCGTGCAGGTCGCGACCGATGCGCTCGCGCTCGGCGGTGGCGGCGAGCCGGCGCACCTCCTCATGGGACAGCCGCAGCTCGGCGTCCTTCTCGCTGCTGGTGCGTTCGGCGTTGATGATCAGGCCGATGATGAAGGTGACGATGGGCATCGTGAACGTGGCCTGCCACGGGTAGTGCAGCAGCCACGCCTCGGCCAGCAGGGCCACGTTGAGCCCGGCGAGCGACAACATGTAGGTGCGGAACGCCATCCGGCACGCCCGCAGCATCACGCAGCCGAACACGAAGTAGGTCATGGCGCTGGGATACCAGGGCAGCATCACCACGCACATCAGCACCATCGCCACCGCGTAGCGGCGCGACACCCGCCGCGCGGCGATGCAGCACATCGCGTAGAGCACCAGGAACACCGGATAGGACGCGGCGGTGAGGACCAGCCAGTGCAGGTTCCAGGCGTCGCGGTCGAACATCGGCGTGATGAACAGCCATGCCGACCAAAGCAGGTGCACGGCGTCCGTCCACGGCGACTTGCCGCGTGCCACGTTCTCGGCCACCAGCGAATCGGGCGCCGGTCTGAGCCAGGCGGGCAGTGTCGCAAGACGCATGAGCGGTCCCCGGCCGGTCGGCCACGCGGAGGCGGAAGCCATCAGCCTACCCGCCGCAGCCGGCGCGTCGCCAGCGCCAGGAAGACCGCGGCGAACGCCGCCAGCGCCAGCACGTGCGGCAGCAGCGCGCCGCGGCCCACGCCAACGGCGGCCAGTGTGAGCTGATTGAGGTGGTAGCTCGGCCACACCGGAGCCATCGCCTGCAGCGGGCGGGGCAGCAGGCGCAACGGCAGCCACAGGCCGGACAGGAAGGCCATCGGCAGGTACACCAGGTTGAGCAGGCCGGGCGCGCCCTGCCCCTTGAGCAGGGTGCCGACGAACATGCCCAGCGCGCAGAACGGCAGCACGCCCAGGGCGCCGGTGGCCAGCATCGCCAGGACCCGCGATGGCGGCAAATGCACGCCACCGAGGGTGAGGCCGCAGACCAGCAGCAGCACGACCACCAGCATGCCCATGCCCATCGCCATCACCATCTTGCCGATCAGGTAGGCGCCCGGCGGCATCGGCAGCGCACGCTTGAGGGTGAGCAGGCCGCCCTCGCGCTCGATCGCCAGCGAGGCGCCGAAGCCGAACAGGCCCGGCCCGATCACGCCGAAGGTGGTGTAGCTGGCCAGCAGGTAGCGCGACGCATCGCTGCCGGGAGGGCTCAGCAACACGCCGAACATCAGGTAGAACACGGTGGAGAACAGCGTCACCGGCAGGATGAAGCCGGGCGCGCGCAGGTAGCGCAGGCACTCGCTGCGGATCTCCTGCAGGTAGGCGCCGGCGACGCGGCGCGGCGACATCGTGGTGGTGGCGTGCATCAGGCGGCCTCCCGGTCCTGGCGACTGAGTTCGACGAAGGCGTCGGCCAGGCCGGCCCGGCGCACTTCCAGTTCCGACAGCGCGGCATCGGCGTCGAGCAGGCGGCGCAGCACCGCTTCGGTGGCGGTGGTGGTGACCACCAGCCGTCCCTCCTCGCGCTGTGCGGCGGCGACCTGCGTCCAGCCCGCGACCGCCGCGGCATCGAGATCGCTCAGGCAGCGGATCCGGGTCAGGCCGACCCGGCCGCGCAGCGCGTCCACGCTGCCCTCGGCAAGCACCCGGCCCTGCCCCAGCATCACCACCCGCTGGGCCAGCGCTTCGGCCTCCTCCAGGTAATGCGTGGTCAGCACCACCGCGCAGCCCGCGCCGACCAGGCTGCGGATGGCCGCCCACAATGCCTGCCGGGCCTCGACGTCCATGCCCACGGTCGGTTCATCCAGGAACAGCAGGTCCGGTCGCCCGCACAGCGCCAGCGCGAACTGCACCCGCCGCTGCTGGCCGCCGGAGAGCTTGCCGTAGGGCCGGGTCAGCAGGTCGTCGACCCCGGCCAGCGCGGCGCTCTCGGCCAGCGGGCGCGGCGCCGGGTAGTAGCTGGCGGTCAGCCGCAGCAGCTCGCCCACGCGCAGCGTCGCCGGCAGCGCCGCGGACTGCAGCATGACGCCGATCCGCCGGCGGGACGCCACGTGCTGCGGATCGGCGCCGAACAGCCGTGCCCGGCCGGACTGCGGCCGGACCAGGCCGAGCAGGACGCCGATCGAGGTGCTCTTGCCGGCCCCGTTGGGGCCGAGCAGGGCCAGCAGCTCGCCCGGACGCACCGCCAGGTCGAGCGCGTCCAGCGCGGTGAGCGTGCCGTAGCGATGGGTGACGCCGACCAGCTCGGCGACAGGCGGGTGGGATGCGTTCACGGGACCTCCTCGGATTGGCCACAAAGCTAGCCATGGCAGGCACTTGCGGACACTCGCGGACATCAGCCAACGCACCTGACAGCCGTCATGCGGGGTACCGGGAAATGCCCCCTCGCGCTATCCTCGTCGGATGCCTGACGCCCGCCAGCGCGTTTGCGGCGGTGCGTCAGATGGCCCTCGGGGCCCGCGGGAAGCGCTCCGCACGCGGTGCGACGGTCCCGCCCGAATGAAGAATCCTTCGGCCTGCTTTGCGTTGGGAGCGAGGCGCCGACGGAGGTTGAGGAGGAGCGTTATGCACGTGATTGAACAACTGCGCGAACTGCGCGAATTCGGCGGCAAGCCGCGGACCATCGGTCTGGACGACGCCACCATCGAGCGCATGGCCGCGGTGGATCCGATGCTCGGGCAGGCGGTGACCGAGGCGGTGTCGCGCCATCGCGAGCTGCGCGCGGACCTGGCCGACTTCCTCCGGCTGGACGAGGCCGAGCAGCTCGATCGCGCCCAGGCCGGCTACGTCAATTTCTATCCCGACGACGCGATCAACCCGTACCTGCCGGCCGCCGCCCGCGGCCCGTGGATCGTCACGCTGAAGGGCGCGGTGGTCCACGACAACGGCGGCTACGGCATGCTCGGTTTCGGCCACAACCCGCCGGCGGTGCTGGAGGCGATGGGCCGGCCGCAGGTGATGGCCAACGTGATGACCCCGAGCGTGGCGCAGATGCGCGCCTCCGAGGCGCTGCGCCGCGAGATCGGCCGCACCCGCGGCGGCTGCCCGTACGACCGCTTCCTGTGCCTGAACTCCGGCTCCGAGGCGGTCAGCCTGGCCGGCCGCTTCGCCGACGTGAACACCAAGCTGATGACCGACGAGGGCGGCGCCCACGCCGGCCGCCGGGTCAAGCGCATCGCGGTGCGCGGCGCGTTCCACGGCCGCACCGAGCTGCCGGCGCTGTACTCGGACTCCACCCGCAAGACCTACCTGCAGCACCTGGGCAGCTTCAAGCATCACAACGACCAGCTGATCATCGTCGAGCCCTACCACGTCGAGCAGCTGGAGCAGGCGTTCGCCGAGGCCGACAAGCAGGGCTGGCACATCGAGGCGATGTTCCTCGAGCCGGTGATGGGCGAAGGCGACCCCGGCCGCGCGGTGACGCCGGAGTTCTACGCCGCGGCCCGCCGCCTGACCAAGGCGCACGGCACCCTGCTGCTGGTCGACTCGATCCAGGCCGGCCTGCGCGCCCACGGCGTGCTGTCGATCGTCGACTATCCGGGCTTCCAGCAGTTCGAGGCGCCGGACATGGAGACCTACTCCAAGGCACTGAACGCCGGCCAGTACCCGATGTCGGTGCTGGCGGTGAACGAGCGCACCGCCAAGCTGTATCGCAAGGGCATCTACGGCAACACGATGACCGCCAACCCTCGCGCGCTGGACGTGGCCTGCGCCACGCTGGGCATGCTGGACGACACCGTGCGCGCCAACATCCGCGAGCGCGGCCAGGAGTTCGTGGCCAGGCTCAACGCGCTGAAGGACGAGCTGGGCGGGCTGATCACCAAGGTGCAGGGCACCGGCCTGCTGTTTTCCTGCGAGCTCGCTCCGCAGTTCAAGTGCTACGGCGAGAACTCCACCGAGGAGTACATGCGCGAGCACGGCATGGGCGTGATCCACGGCGGCACCAACTCGCTGCGCTTCACCCCGCACTTCCAGGTGACCAGCGCCGAGGTGGAGCTGGTGGTGGCGAGCGTGAAGCACGCCCTGCTGCACGGCCCGAAGCGGGCGCAGGCCGAGGCGGCATAACGCCCCTCCCCAGCCGTTGCGACGAAGGGCGCGCCCCGCCGGGCGCGCCCTTTTTCATGCCGGCCGCGGACCCACCTTCACCGGCGCGGTCTCCGGCACCTGCACGATCGCGAACAGCCCCAGCAGCGCCGCGCCGGTCATGTACCAGGCCGGCGCCAGCGGGTTGCCGGTGACGCGGATCAGCCACGCCAGCATGAACTGGGTGGCGCCGCCGAACACCGAGATCGCCAGCGCGTACATCAGCGCGAAGCCGCCGGAGCGGATCCGCGCCGGCAGCGACTCGGTGACCGACACCAGCATGGTGCCCGTACACAGCGTGGAGGCCACCGTGAGGATGCCGGTGACCGCATAGAGCACCGGACCGCCCGGCGCGTGCTGCAGCCACCCGAACGCCGGCAGGATCGCCACCAGCAGCACGATCCAAGGCACCAGCATCACCGGCTTGCGTCCGAAGCGGTCGGACAGCCAGCCACTGAGCGGGTCGCAGCACAGGCCGCACAGGCCGACCATCGCCGTGGCGCCCAGCGCGATGCGTTCGGGCAGGCCCAGCGTGGTGCTGGCGTAGGTGGTCATGTACTCCAGCACGTAGTTGGCGGTGGTCGCCGCCGCCAGCATCGCCAGGCCCAGCAGAGCAAGCCTCAGCGGATGGGCGCCGCGATCGGCGGCGGTTACCGGCTGCAGCTGCGGCACGTGGGTTTCGGCCAGCGTGCGCCGCATCACCAGCGCGAACGGCACGATCACCGCGCCCAGCCCCAGCGCCACGCGCCAGCCCCAGGCGTCGAGCTGGGCCGGGGTCAGCAGGTGCGCCAGCGCCATGCCCACCAGCCCGGCCACCAGCACCGCGGCATCCGCGCTCATCGCCTGCATCGCGATGTACAGCCCGCGCCGGTGCAGCGGCGCGGCCTCCATCAGGAAGGCGGTGCTGGGACCCACCTCGCCGCCCAGCGCGAAACCCTGCAACAGGCGCAGCAGCACCACCAGCACCGGCGCCGCCACGCCGATGGTCGCGTAGGGGGGCACCAGCGGCAGCCCGATCACCGCCACGCCGATCAGCACGAACGAGAGCAGCATCGCCGGCTTGCGGCCGCGCCGGTCGCCCATCCGCCCGATCACCCACGCACCCAGCGGACGGGTCAGGAAGCCGACGCCGAAGGTGGCCAGCGAGGCGAGCAGGCTCACCGCCGGCTCGTCGGAGGGAAAGAAACTGCGGCCGATCTGCACCGCGAAAAACGCGTAGGTGACGAAGTCGTAGAACTCGATCGCATTGCCGGCCGCGACGGCGGCGATCTGCCGCGCCGGCAGGCCGGCGGGTGTGCTCGCTGGTCCGCTCATGCCTTCTCCCCGTGCGGCCGCGCCGCCTCCCCGCCGCCAGCATGGGCGAGCCTCCCGCGTCTGGCAAATCCTTGTCGCACAAGGCCTTGCCCGTCGCATGAAATTGCGGTGGCGCGAGCCACGCCGGCGGCGCGAGACTGCGCTGCCGGCAACCGCCGGTCACTTCAGGAGGATCGCACCATGGGCAAGCCGTTCCGCATCCTGTTCGCCGCTGCGCTTACCGTCGCCGGCGCACTCGTCGTGTCCACCCCGGCCATCGCCGCGACCGGCAAACCGATGACCGCGCAGCAGCATCGCATGGCCGACTGCAACAAGCAGGCTTCCGGCAAGAAGGGCGACGAGCGCAAGGCCTTCATGAAGTCGTGCCTGAAAGGGGGCGCCGCCGCCGCGCCGGCCAAGATGACCCAGCAGGAAAAGATGAAGAAGTGCAATGCCGACGCCAAGGCCAAGGCGCTCAAGGGCGACGCCCGCAAGAGCTTCATGAGCACCTGCCTCAAGGGTTGAGGCCACCCGCGCGGGCCGGCGCGGATGCATGCGCCGGCCTGCGTCGATAAGCTTGGGCGCCTCCCGCGATGCCCTGCGTCGCCCCACTGCCAGGCCCGCCCCATGCCCGTCGTCGAAGTCCGCCACCCGCTTATCCGGCACAAGCTCGGCCTGATGCGCCGGGCCGGCATCAGCACCAAGGATTTCCGCGAACTGGCCTCGGAAGTGGCCGCCCTGCTGACCTACGAGGCGACCAAGGACCTGGAGACCGTCGAGCAGGCGATCGACGGCTGGGCCGGGCCGCTGACCGTGCAGCAGATCAAGGGCAAGAAGATCACCATCGTGCCGATCCTGCGCGCGGGTCTGGGGATGCTGCCGGGCGTGCTCGACCTGATTCCCGCCGCCAAGGTCAGCGTGGTCGGCCTGCAGCGCGACGAGGAAACGCTCAAGCCGGTCACCTACTACGAGAAGCTCACCGGCCGCATGGACGAGCGCATCGCGCTGATCGTCGACCCGATGCTGGCCACGGCCGGCACCCTGGTCGCCACCGTGGACATGCTCAAGGCGGCCGGCTGCCGGCACATCAAGGGCCTGTTCCTGGTCGCCGCGCCGGAGGGCCTCGCCCGCATGGCCGCCGCGCATCCGGACGTGGAGATCTTCACCGCGGCCATCGACCGGCAGCTCAACGAGAACGGCTACATCCTGCCCGGCCTCGGCGATGCCGGCGACAAGATCTTCGGCACCAAGCAGCTGCCCGACGCCGACTGAGTCCCGGCCGGGCTCCGGGCGCCCGTGGCTTGCCCGTGTGCCACGGCCGGCGCGCGTGGCGTCAGGTGCCTTCGCGCAGGCGATGGGGCCGTACCGGCGCGACCGACGCCCATGGCGCCATGAACATGGGCTCGCGCCCGCGCGAAGGCACGATCAGCACCGTCAACAAACAGGTCGCGGGCGCCACATGCCCGGTTTCAACCCGCCGCGCGGCGCACCGGGGCGAAGGACGTGGCGTTGCCCCTCGCGGCGGAGGCTTCAAGCCTGGCGCGCGACGCCCAGTCCGGCGAAACGGTCGGTGGCCTCCACCAGCTCGTGCAGGATGCCCGGCTCGAACGCCGAGTGGCCGGCGTCCTGCACGATGCGCAGGTCCGCCTCCGGCCAGGCGCGATGCAGGTCCCAGGCGCTGCGCAGCGGGCACACCACGTCGTAGCGTCCCTGCACGATCACCGCCGGGATCCTGCGGATGCGGTCGACGTGGCGCAGCAGCTGGTCGTCGTGTTCGAAAAAGCCGCCGTTGACGAAGTAGTGGCACTCGATGCGCGCGAACGCCAGCGCGAATTCGTCCTCGCCGCTGGCCTCGATGTGGCCCTTGTCCTGCCACAGGAAGCTGGTGGCGCCCTCCCACACCGACCAGGCGCGGGCCGCCGCGATGCGCTGCGCCGCGTCGTCGCCGGTGAGGCGTCGGTGGTAGGCGCTCATCAGGTCGCCGCGCTCGGCTTCGGGAATCGCCGAGAGATAGGTCTCCCAGGCATCCGGGTAAAGCGCGTCGGCGCCCTTCTGGTAGAACCACTCCAGCTCCCAGCGCCGCAGCATGAAGATGCCGCGCAGCACCAGCTCGGTGACCCGGTCCGGATGGGATTCGGCATAGGCCAGCGCCAGCGTCGAGCCCCACGAGCCGCCGAACACCTGCCAGCGGTCGATGCCCAGCGTTTCGCGCAGCCGCTCGATGTCGGCGACCAGGTGCCAGGTGGTGTTGTCGGTCAGCTCGGCGTGCGGGGTGGAACGGCCGCAGCCGCGCTGGTCGAACAGCACGATGCGGTAGCGCGCCGGATCGAAGAAGCGCCTGCATTTCGGGTTCACGCCGCCGCCGGGACCGCCGTGCAGGAACACCACCGGCTTGCCGTCCGGATTGCCGCTCTGCTCGTAGTGGAGCGTGTGCAGGTCCGACACCTTGAGGAAGCCACTGTCGAACGGCTCGATCTCGGGGTACAGCGAACGACGCGCCTGCGACATGCGGTGCTCTCCTTCCGGCGGGTGGTGGCCCATCAGGCTAGCACGCAGCCGCCGCCGGGCTCATCGCGGCACGCGCAGTGCCGAGTCCCTGAGCGCCTCCTCGTGGCGGACCTCGTCGGTCTCGGCCAGGTTCTCCGCTTCCACGACCTGCGTGCCAGGCAGCGGATGCATACCGCCGTGCGGCGAGTGCGCGCCCTCGATGGACTCCGGATCGACGGGTGACTTCATGTTCGATTCCTTGAAGGGGGGCCGGGTCAGGCGGGATGCCCGCCCCCGACCTGATCCGGCGCGAACAGCTTGCCGGGGTTGAGAATGCCGCGGGGGTCGAACGCCCGGCGCACGCCGCGCATGAGGGCGATCTCGGCCGCGCTGCGCGTGCTCTCCAGGTAGGGGCGCTTGACCAGGCCGATGCCGTGCTCGGCCGAGATGCTGCCGCCGAACTGCTGCAGCGTGGCGGCCAGCTGCTTGGTGACCTGCTCGCACTGGGCGATGAAGGCCGCGTCGTCCAGGTCGTCCGGCTTGAGCACGTTGATGTGCAGATTGCCGTCGCCGATGTGGCCGAACCAGACCACCTCGAACTGCGGGTACTCGCGGCCGAGCAGGTCCTGCATCGCCTGCAGGAAGGCCGGCACCGCGCTGATCCTGACCGACACGTCGTTCTTGTACGGCTTGCGCGGCGCCACGCTCTCGGTGATGCCTTCGCGCAGCCGCCACAGCGCGGCGGCCTGGGCCTCGCTCTGGGCGATCACCCCGTCGAGGATCCAGCCCTGCTCCACGCCCGCCTCGAAGGCGGCCAGCGCGGCCTCCTGCGCCGCCTCGTCGGCGGCATCGAACTCGGTCACCACGTAGTACGGATGGTCGCCGTCCAGCGCGCGCTGGGCGCCGTGTGCCAGCACGTGACGCACCGCCACGTCGGTGAAGAACTCGAACGCCTGCAGGGACAGCCGCGACTGGAACAGCGCGAACACCCGCATCAACGCATCCATGTCCGGCAGCGCCAGCAGCATCACCTGCGAGGGCGGCGGCGGATTGGTGAGCCTGACCGTGGCCTCGACCACGATGCCCAGCGTGCCCTCCGAGGCGATCATCAGCTGGCGCAGGTCGTAGCCGCTGGAGTTCTTGATCAGGCCGCGGTTGAGCTCGAGCCGTTCGCCGGCAGCGGTGACCACGGTGAGCCCGGCGATCCACTCGCGGGTGTTGCCGTAGCGGATCACCCGGATACCGCCGGCATTGGTGGCGATGTTGCCGCCGATGGTGCACGAGCCGCGCGCGGCGAAATCGACCGGATAGACCAGCCCGTGCGCCTTCGCCGCGTCCTGCAGGGCCTGCAGGGGCATGCCGGCCTGCACGGTGAGCGTGCGGTCGACCGCGTCGAACGCCAGCATCCGGTTCATCCGCTCCAGGCTCAGCACCAGCTCGCCGTTCGCCGCAACCGCGCCGCCGGACAGCCCGGTGCGCCCGCCGGAGGGCACCACCGCCACGCCGTGCTCACTGGCCCAGCGCATCACCGCCTGCACCTCCTCGACGCTGGCCGGCAGCGCGATGGCCAGCGGCGCGGGCGCCCAGCGCCGGGTCCAGTCGCGACCGTAGTGCTCCAGGTCGGCGGCGTCGGTGAGCAGGCGCAGGCCCGGCAGGTGGGCGGCGAGGTCGGCGAGGCGGGGGTCGGTCATGGGTTCGTCCTGGCACAGGCCGCTAGGGTGACATCGGGCCGCGGGGCGGTCCAGTGGTGCGGTGCCGCATTCCTCGCCCGGCTCTGGCATAGTGGTGCCCTTTCCGCCCCATCCGGACCCGGCATGAAAACCTCGTTCCCCAAGCAAGACATCAGGGTGCTGCTGCTGGAAGGCGTCAGCCAGAATGCGGTCGAGACGTTCCGCCAGGCCGGCTACACGCAGATCGAGTACCACCAGAAATCGCTGCCAGAGGCCGAGCTGAAGGCCCGCGTGGCCGAGGCGCATATCGTCGGCATCCGCTCGCGCAGCCATCTCACCGCCGAGGTGCTTGCCGACGCCAAGCGGCTGATCGCGATCGGCTGCTTCTGCATCGGCACCAACCAGGTGGACCTGCAGACGGCGAAGGTGATGGGCGTGCCGGTGTTCAACGCGCCCTATTCCAACACCCGCAGCGTGGCCGAGCTGGTGCTGGCCGAGGCGATCATGCTGCTGCGCGGCATCCCGCAGAAGAACGCGCTGTGCCACCGCGGCGGCTGGACCAAGTCGGCGCTGGGCAGCTACGAGGCCCGCGGCAAGACGCTCGGCGTGATCGGCTACGGCCACATCGGCACCCAGGTCGGCGTGCTGGCCGAGGCGCTGGGCATGCAGGTGATCTTCCACGACATCGAGTCGAAGCTGTCGCTGGGCAACGCCCGCGCCGCAGCCAGCCTGGATGACCTGCTGGAGCGTTCCGACGTGGTCACCCTGCACGTGCCGGAGACCCCGGCCACGCAGAACATGTTCGGCCCGGTGCAGATCGCGAAGATGCGCCAGGGCGCGCTGCTTATCAACGCCTCGCGCGGCACCGTGGTCGACATCGATGCGCTGGCCGAGGCCTTGCGCACGGAGCACCTGGCCGGTGCGGCGATCGACGTGTTCCCGGCCGAGCCGAAGGGCAACGACGATCCGTTCGTCTCGCCGCTGATCGGCATGGACAACGTGATCCTCACCCCGCACATCGGCGGCTCCACGCTGGAGGCGCAGGACAACATCGGCATCGAGGTGGCGGCCAAGCTGGTGCGCTACAGCGACAACGGCTCGACCCTGTCGGCGGTGAACTTCCCCGAGGTGTCGCTGCCGGAGCACCCGCGCAGCCGCCGCCTGCTGCACATCCACCGCAACGTGCCGGGCGTGCTCTCGCGCATCAACGAGCTGTTCTCCGCCGGCAACATCAACATCGACGCGCAGTTCCTGCAGACCGATCCGGACGTCGGCTACGTGGTGATCGACGTCTCGGCGGACGAGGCCCAGGCCACCGCGCTGAAGGACCAGCTGGCCGCCATCCATGGCACGTTGCGTACCCGCGTCCTCTACTGAAAGCGGTAGGAGCCCGCTCGCGGGCGATGCTTTCTGGCTCTGGTGTGGATCAGGAGCAGAAGCATCGCCCGCGAGCGGGCTCCTACAGCGGAAGCGAAGACCGGAAACGACAACGGCGCCCAGGGGCGCCGTTTCTTCTTGTTTCGAATTGGTCGGGGCGGCCGGATTCGAACCGACGACCCTCTGCCCCCCAGGCAGATGCGCTACCAGGCTGCGCTACGCCCCGACGATCAAACAAGTCCGCAAGTCTAGCAGCTTGCCGGCGCCGCCCGAAAGCCTAGCGGCGCAGCAGGCCGAGGATTTCTTCCAGCTCCATGCGGACCTGGCGCACGATCTGGTGCGACATGCTGGCTTCCATCCGTGCCTGCGGACCTTCCAGCCGCGCCCGGGCACCGGTGATGGTGAAGCCCTCGTCGTACAGCAGGGAACGGATCTGGCGGATCATCAGCACGTCATGGCGCTGGTAATAGCGGCGGTTGCCTCGGCGCTTGACCGGGTTGAGGGCAGGAAACTCCTGCTCCCAGTAGCGCAGCACGTGCGGCTTGACCCCGCACAGCTCGCTGACTTCACCGATGGTGAAGTAGCGCTTGGCCGGGATGGCTGGAAGCTCGGTGTTATTCCCTTGGTCCAGCATAGCCCTCGACCCGCACCTTGAGTTTCTGCCCCGGACGGAACGTGACGACCCGGCGGGCGGAGATCGGAATCTCTTCGCCCGTCTTCGGGTTGCGGCCAGGACGCTGGTTCTTCATGCGCAGGTCGAAGTTGCCGAATCCGGACAGCTTGACCTGCTCCCCCCTTTCCAACGCTTCGCGGACCACCTCGAAATAGGCATCCACGAACTCTTTCGCCTCACGCTTGTTGAGGCCCACCTCGATGAACAGGCGCTCGGCCATTTCCGCCTTGGTCAGCGCCATTTCAACCTCGCAACCTTGCCTTGCATGCCTGCTCCAACGCGGTGACCGCATCACGTACGCAGCGGTCCGCGTCGTCGTCGGTAAGCGTGCGTGAAGCGTCCTGCAAAATCAAGCCCATAGCGAGACTCTTTCGGCCAGCTTCGACCCCCTTGCCGCTGTAGCGGTCGAACAATCGAACCTCCCGCAGCAGCCCGCCGAGGGTGGCACGGACCACCTGCTCGATCTGTGACCAGCCGACCGCTTCGGGCAGGTCCATGGCGATGTCCCGACGGACCGCCGGGAACCGGGCGACCGCGCCCGCGCGCGGCAGGCGACGCGCCAGCAATGGCTCCAGCGCCAGCTCCAGCACATGCACGTCGGAGCCAAGGTCCAGCGACCTGGCGAGCGCCGGATGCAGGGCACCGAGGAAACCGACCGTCACGCCGTCGCGGGCGACCCGTGCCCCGCGCCCGGGATGCAGCCAACCGGGCAGGCCGTCCGCATGAATGCTCCAGCGGTGCGGCTCCCCGCCCCAGGCGATCAGGGCGTCCAGTTCGCCTTTCAGGTCGAAGAAGTCGAACGGGCGGCCCGGCTCGCCCCACTGCTCGGCGCGGGCGCTGCCGCAGGCAGCGATCGCCAGGCTGGGCGTCTCCACCGGCGGATCGCCGGCGGCGAACACCCGGGCCAGCTCGAACAGGCGTACGCGCTCCTGCTGGCGGGAGCGGTTGTGCCGCAGGGCCTCGATCAGTCCCGGCAGCAGCGACGGCCGCATCACCGCGAGGTCCGCCGAAAGCGGATTGGCCAGCGGCACCAGATCGTGGTCGAAGCCCCAGCACGCCAGCAGCTCGGTCGACACGAAGGACAGGTTCACCGCCTCGAAGTAGCCACGGGCAGCCAGCTGCTCGCGCACGGCGAGCTCGCCGAGCCGAGCCTCGGGCTCCGGCGTCAGCGCCAGCGCGCCGGCCGGGGTGTGGGTGGGAATCCGGTCGTAGCCGTGGATGCGCGCCACTTCCTCGATCAGGTCTTCCTCGCGCTCGATGTCGAAACGGCTGCTCGGTGCGGTGACCGACCAGCCGTCCGCGGTCGCCGTGACCTGCATGCCCAGCGCGGTGAAGATGCGCGCCACCTCGGCATCGTCGACGACGATGCCCAGCACGCGGCGCAGGCGGTTGCGACGCAGCGGCACGGATGCCGGCTGCGGCAGGTCGCCGGCACGTTCGGCCACCAGCACCGGTCCGGCCCGGCCGCCGACGATGGACAGCAGCAGTTCGGTGGCCCGCTCCAGCGCGCGCTGCGGCAGCGCCGGATCGACCCCACGCTCGAAGCGGTGCGAGGCGTCGGTATGCAGGCCGAGCTTGCGCGCCTTGCCCATGATCGCGGCCGGCGCGAAGTGCGCCGACTCCAGGAACACGTTGGCGGTGGCGTCGGTGACGCGCGAGTCGAAGCCGCCCATCACGCCGGCGACAGCCAGCGCCTTCGCCTCGTCGGCGATCACCACGAAGGACGGATCCAGCGTGGCCTCGCTGCCGTCGAGCAGCTTGAGCGTCTCGCCGGCGCGGGCGTGCCGGACGACCACGTCACCGCCGAGCGCATCGTTGTCGAACGCGTGCATCGGCTGGCCCAGCTCGAGCATCACGTAGTTGGTCACGTCGACCACGGCGCTGATCGGGCGCAGGCCGGCCCGACGCAGGCGCTCGGCCATCCAAAGCGGCGTGCGCGCGGTGGCGTCGATGCCCTCGATGACGCGGCCGAGGTAGCGCGGCGCATCCTTGCCGGCCTCCAGCCGGATGCCGCGACGGGCCGCCCCGGTCACCGCCGCCACCGACTGCTGCGGCACTTTCACGTGACTGCCGAAAAGCGCCGCCACGTCGTGCGCCAGGCCGACCAGGCCGAGGCAGTCCGGACGGTTCGGGGTGAGCTTGAGCTCGAAGCTGGCGTCCGGCAGGCCGAGGTAGGCCGCCAGCGGCTGGCCGACCGGCGCATCGGCCGGCAGCTCCATCAGGCCCGAGGCATCGGTGTCGACGCCGAGCTCTTTCGCCGAGCACAGCATGCCGGAGGAGGCCACGCCGCGCAGCTTCGCGGTCTTGATGGTGATGCCGCCGGGCAGGGTCGCGCCGACCGTGGCCAGCGGCACCTTGATACCGACGCGCGCGTTCGGGGCGCCGCAGACGATCTGCAGCGGCTCGCCCTGCCCCGCGTCGACGCGGCAGACCTGCAGGCGGTCGGCTTCCGGATGCTTTTCGGCAGCGACGATCTCGGCCACCACCACGCCGTCCAGGCCTTCGCCCAGCGCGGTGAGTTCCTCGACCTCCAGCCCCGCCATGGTCAGCGCGTGGGCCAGTTGGGCGCGGTCGGCGCGGATCTCGACCAGCTCGCGCAGCCAGTTCTCGGAGAATTTCATCGTTGTGGGTTCCTTGCCGGCTTACGCGAACTGCTTGAGGAAGCGCAGGTCGTTCTCGAAGAACGCGCGCAGGTCGGAGACGCCGTAGCGCAGCATGGCGAAGCGCTCCACGCCCAGGCCGAAGGCGAAGCCGGTGTAGCGCTCCGGGTCGATGCCGCAGTTGGCCAGCACGTTCGGATGCACCATGCCGCAACCGAGCACCTCCAGCCAGCGGCTCTGGCCATCCTCGGTCTCCCAGCGGATGTCGACCTCGGCCGAGGGTTCGGTGAAGGGGAAGTAGCTGGGACGGAAGCGCATCTCGAAGTCGCGCTCGAAGAACGCGCGCACGAACTCGGCCAGCGTGCCCTTGAGGTCGGCGAAGCTGGAGGTCTCGTCGACCAGCAAGCCCTCAATCTGGTGGAACATCGGCGAGTGGGTCTGGTCCGAGTCGCTGCGGTAGACCTTGCCCGGCGCGATGACGCGGATCGGCGGCTGCCGGCCCTGCATCGAGCGCACCTGCACCGGCGAGGTATGCGTGCGCAGCAGGCGCCCGTCGCCGAAGTAGAAGGTGTCGTGCATGGCGCGCGCCGGATGGTGCGGCGGGAAGTTCAGCGCTTCGAAGTTGTGCCAGTCGTCCTCGATCTCCGGGCCGTCGGCGCGCTGGTAACCCAGTCGCGCGAAGATCGAGGCGATGCGCTCGAGTGCGCGGGTGATCGGGTGGATACCGCCCCGTTCACCGTCGCGGCCGGGCAGGCTGACGTCGATGGTCTCGGAGGCGAGGCGGCGGTCCAGTTCGGCCTGTTCCAGCGCGGCCTTGCGCGTGGCCAGCGCGTCGGCGAGCCGCTCCTTGACGCGGTTGACCTCGGCGCCGCGCGCCTTGCGCTCGTCCGGCGCCAGCGCACCCAGTGATTTCAATGCGGCGGTGACGATGCCGCTCTTGCCGAGCAGACCGACGCGCAGGGCGTCGAGCGCGTCGAGCGAGGCAGCGCCTTCGATATCGGCCAGCGCCTGCGCGGCGCGGCGGTCCAGATCGTCCATCGATGCGATTCCGGTGAGTGCCCCAAACAAAAACGGGGAGGAGGCGTTGGCCTCCTCCCCGCTTGCTTTACATCATATCGTCGGCGCGCGAGCGCCTCGACGATCAAGCGGCCAGACTGGCCTTCGCCTTTTCCGCGATCGCGCCAAAGGCCTTGATGTCGTGGACGGCGATGTCGGCCAGCACCTTGCGGTCGACCGTGATGCCGGCCTTGGCCAGACCATTGATCAGGCGGCTGTAGGACAGGCCGAACTGACGCGCCGCAGCGTTGATACGCACGATCCACAGGGCGCGGAACTGGCGCTTGCGCTGCTTGCGGCCGATGTAGGCGTACTGACCAGCCTTGATGACGGCCTGGTTGGCAACGCGGAAGACCTTGCGACGGGCGTTGTAGTAGCCCTTCGCGCGGCCGATGATCTTTTTGTGACGACGACGGGCGGTGACGCCACGCTTTACACGAGCCATGGTAGGTCTCCTGCCTTAGAGGTACGGCAACATGCGAGCCACACCCTTGGTGTCGCACGCCTTGACGTGGTTGGTGGCACGGAGACCGCGCTTACGCTTGGTCGACTTCTTGGTCAGGATGTGCGACTTGAACGCGTGGCCTGCCTTGAACTTGCCGGATGCGGTCTTGCGAAAACGCTTCGCCGCCGCCCGGTTGGTCTTGATCTTGGGCATGGGAATGCTTCCTGGGTGGGCTTGTGGGCCCGGTTTCTGACTGAGCCGGCGGTGGCCCGTAAGCCACGCTTTCCATCCTGCCGGGATCGGTGCACGACCCGTCCTGATGGGTCTAACCGACGAGTATACGGGTGCCCGCGGGCATTTGCCATAGGCGCGTGGTGCTTGGCACAACCACCCGGAGGTCATGCCGGCGGACACAAAAACGGCCGGGAATCCCCGGCCGCCCTGCCTGGTCCGATGGATCGGACTTACTGCTTCTTCTTCGGGCCGATCATCATGACCATCTGGCGGCCTTCCAGGCGGGGGAAGGACTCGACCTGGCCATTCTCGCCGACGTCCTCCTGAATGCGCTTGGCCAGCGCCTGGCCAAGGTCCTGGTGGGACATTTCGCGACCGCGGAAGCGGATGGTCACCTTGACCTTGTCGCCCTCTTCCAGGAAGCGGAGCATGTTGCGCAGCTTGATCTGGTAGTCGCCGATGTCGGTGACCGGGCGGAACTTCACTTCCTTGATTTCGACCTGTTTCTGCTTCTTCTTGGCGGCCGAAGCCTTCTTCTGGGCCTCGAACTTGAACTTGCCGTAATCCATGATGCGGCAGACCGGCGGGTCGCCGTTGGGCTGGATCTCGACCAGGTCGAGGCCGAATTCCTCGGCAGCACGCAGCGCCTCGTCACGCGTGAGGATGCCCATCTGCTCGGAATCCGGACCGATGACTCGTACCCGCGGGACGCGGATCTCGAGGTTGCGGCGGTTGCCCTTAGTGTCGGTGGTAGCGATACCACTATCCTCCAGAAGATGTTTCGGTTGACCGGGTGGACCGCCTCAGCGCTCCACTTCGGCCTTCAGTCGCTCGACGAAAGCGGCCAGCGGCATGCTGCCCAGATCTTCGCCGGAACGGGTACGCACGGAAACGGCGCCGGCCTCCTTCTCGCGATCACCCACGACAAGCAGGTACGGCACCTTCTGCAACGTATGCTCGCGGATTTTATAGCCGACCTTCTCGTTGCGCAAATCGGCCTCCACCCGGAAACCTTTGTCGACAAGGGTTTGCGTCACCTCGCGGACGTAGTCGGCCTGGGCGTCGGTGATCGAGAACACCGTCGCCTGCACCGGGGCGAGCCAGGCCGGCAGCAGGCCGGCATGGTGCTCGATCAGGATGCCGATGAAACGCTCCATCGAACCAACGATGGCCCGGTGCAGCATCACCGGGTGGCGCTTCTGCGAGTGCTCGTCCACGTACTCGGCGCCCAGGCGCTCGGGCATCATGAAATCCACCTGCATGGTGCCGACCTGCCAAGCGCGACCGATCGAGTCCTTCATGTGGTACTCGATCTTCGGGCCGTAGAAGGCGCCCTCGCCCGGCAGCTCCTCCCACTGGACGCCGGCCGAACGCAGGGCCGCGCGCAGGGCTTCCTCGGCCTTGTCCCAGACGTCCTCGGCGCCGATCCGCTTCTCCGGACGCAGGGCGATCTTCAGCGCGATGTTGTCGAAGCCGAAGTCGGCATAGACCTGCATCGCCTGCCGGTGGAAGGCGGTCACTTCCGGCTCGATCTGCTCGGGCGTGCAGAAGATGTGGCCGTCGTCCTGGGTGAACGCGCGCACGCGCATGATGCCGTGCAGCGCGCCCGAGGGCTCGTTGCGATGGCAGCCGCCGAACTCGCCGTAGCGGATCGGCAGGTCGCGATAGCTGTGCAGCGTGTGGTTGAAGATCTGCACGTGGCCCGGGCAGTTCATCGGCTTCAGCGCGTAGGTGTGCTTCTCCGATTCGGTGAAGAACATGTTCTCGGCGTAGTTGTCCCAGTGACCGGACTTCTTCCACAGCGACACGTCCAGCACCTGCGGGCAGCGCACCTCCTGGTAGCC
>JAGWVM010000191.1 GCA_018970895.1 Lysobacteraceae bacterium
TCCGGCACGGTCTCGCGCACGGCGACGCCGGTGATCCGCCGCACCTGGTCGTTGCGGCTCTCCAGGTGCTGCACGTTGAGCGTGGTGTAGACGGCGATGCCCGCGTCGAGCAGCTCGGCCACGTCCTGCCAGCGCTTGGCGTGCCGCCCGCCGGGCAGGTTGGTATGGGCCAGTTCGTCGACCAGCAGCACGGCGGGGTGACGCGCGAGCGCGGCATCGAGATCGAACTCGTCCATCGGGCGACCGCCGTGGCGCTCGCCCGGTCGCCGTGGCAGCAGCTCCAGGCCTTCCAGCAGCGCGGCGGTCTCCGAGCGGCCGTGGGTTTCGACCAGCCCGACCGCCACGTCGACGCCCTGGCGCCGCAGCTCACGCGCGGCAGAGAGCATGGCGAAGGTCTTGCCGACACCTGGCGCGGCGCCGAGGAAGATCTTCAGCCCGGCTTCGCGCGCATCCTCCTGCACGGCCTGCAGCAGGGCGTCGGCGCGGGCGTCGCGGGGCGTGTCGGTCATGCTCGTGAACTCAGTGCGACGTGGCGTCCAGCGCCAGGTTCAAGGCCAGCACGTTGACCCGCGGCTCGCCGAACAGGCCGAGCCAACGGCCCTGCGTGTGCGCAGCGACCAGTTGCCGGACCCGCGCCACGTCCAGGTGACGGGCCCGCGCCACGCGCGACAGCTGGTACCGCGCCGCCGCCGGGCTGATCTGTGGGTCCAGGCCGCTGGCCGACGCGGTGACCAGGTCCACCGGCACCGGCTGAGTGTTGCCGGGATCGGCCGCGTGCAGCGCCGCGATGCGCTGGCGCACCGCATCGGCCAGCGCGGGGTTGGTCGGGCCGAGGTTGGAGCCTGCCGACGCCGCGCCGTTGTAAGGCTGCGGTGAGGTGGCCGAGGGGCGACCCCAGAAGTAGCGCGGGTCGTCGAACGGCTGGCCGATCAGCCGTGAACCAATGACGTGCCCGTCGCGCACGATCAGGCTGCCGTCGGCCTGGCGTGGAAACATCGCCTGGGCCAGGCCGGTGACGGCGAGCGGATAGAGCACGCCGGTGATGACGGTCATCACCAGCAGCATGAGCAGGGAAGGACGCAGCAGCTTGAACATGGCAGACCTCCGGTCAGAACGTGCCTTGCAGCATCACGAAGCCGCGCGTGCCGCCCACGTTGCGGGTGTCTCTGGCGGCGAGAAAGCTGGCGGTGTGGCGATAGAACGCGGCGTTGGTGGCGTGGGTGATGCCGCCGCTGAGCGACCAGTGCGGATCGAGTTGGAACTTGAGCGTGGCACCGACATCGCTGTAGCCGGGGTCACGCGCGCCGTTCGCGAGCGGCACGGCGAGTGCGGTGGTGACGTGCGTGTGGCCGGCGTGCAGGGCGAGGCTCCAGGCGTCGGTCAACGGGAACGTGGCATCCAGCTGCAGGTAGCTGGTGCCCCTGGAGTTGCCGGTATAGCCCTGCTCGGTGTCGACGCCGAAGTAGTCGGTGAGCGCACGGTTGTACTTCAGCGTGAACTGCTTCCAGCCCAGTGCGGCGTTGATCTCCGCGGTATCGAGCGAGCGTCGCGGCAGGCCGGCGTGGTCGAGGTTGGCGCCGGGATACACGTATCCGTACAGGCCCACGCGCCAGGACCAGTCGGCGTCGATGGCGCGGCCATAGCTGGCGTAGAGATCCAGTTCCATCGTGCCGCCGGGATAGCTGCGTTCGCTGATGCTTGAGCCCCAGACGCCGGCGGCGAAGCCGTCCGGGTCGGCGTAGTCGGCGCCACCCTGGATGGCCGGGCGGCCCCAGCTCTGGGTGAGGCCGCGGAACATATAGTCGGAGGTCACGGCGAGGTTGCCGGTGACCGGCGGCGTCGCGTCGTCGGCATGGACGGTGGCGACGTTGGTGAGAAGGGACAGGGCCACCGCGGCGGCACGAAAGCGGGACATGCAAAGGCTCCGGGAAAGAAGGGTGCTCAGGACAGGCCGAGCAGCACCAGCAACAGGTCGATCAGCTTGATGCCGAGGAAGGGCACGACGATGCCTCCCAGCCCGTACACCAGCAGGTTCCGCCGCAGCAGCGCACCGGCGCCGAGCGCGCGGTAGGCCACGCCCTTCAGTGCCAGCGGAATCAGGAACACGATGATCAGCGCGTTGAAGATCACCGCGGACAGGATCGCGCTGCGCGGCGTGGCCAGGTGCATCACGTTGAGCGCGTTGAGCGCCGGGTAGGTGCTGGCGAAGGCGGCCGGGATGATCGCGAAGTACTTGGCGATGTCGTTCGCGATCGAGAACGTGGTCAGCGCGCCGCGGGTGATCAGCATCTGCTTGCCGATCGCCACGATTTCGATCAGCTTGGTCGGGTTGGAATCGAGGTCGACCATGTTGCCGGCCTCTTTCGCCGCCTGCGTGCCGCTGTTCATCGCCACCGCGACGTCGGCCTGCGCCAGCGCGGGCGCATCGTTGGTACCGTCGCCGCACATCGCCACCAGCCGGTTCTCGGACTGGATCTCGCGGATCAGGGCGAGCTTGGCCTCCGGCGTGGCTTCGGCAAGGAAGTCGTCCACGCCGGCCTCGGCGGCGATCGCCGCGGCAGTGAGCGGGTTGTCGCCGGTGATCATCACCGTCTTGATGCCCATCGCGCGCATCTCGGCGAAGCGTTCCTTGATGCCGCCCTTGACGATGTCCTTCAGCTCGATCACGCCGAGCGCCAGCGAGCCCTGGGCGACGATCAGCGGTGTGGCTCCGCGCCGGGCCACATCCTCGGCGGCGCGCTTCACTGCCGCCGGCAACGTGCTTCCGGACGCGGTCAGGTAACGCTCCACCGCATCGACGGCACCCTTGCGGATCGTGCGGTCGGGCAGGTCCACGCCGCTCATGCGGGTCTGCGCGGTGAACGGCACGAACTCGCCGATGACTTGTTCGCGCTCGGGCGCCGCCAGGCAGTGACGCTCGCGCGACAGCATCACCGCGCTGCGGCCCTCGGGCGTCTCGTCGGCTAGCGACGCCAGTAGCGCCGCCTCGGCCAGCACGCGTTCGTCGATGCCTGGCGCGGGTAGGAAGGCGACTGCCTGGCGGTTGCCCAGGGTGATCGTGCCGGTCTTGTCCAGCAGCAGCACGTCGACGTCGCCGGCGGCTTCCACCGCACGGCCGGAGGTGGCGATGACGTTGGCGCGGATCATCCGGTCCATACCGGCGATGCCGATCGCCGACAGCAGCGCGCCGATCGTGGTCGGAATCAGGCACACCAGCAGCGCCACCAGCACGGTGAGGGTGATCGGGCTGCCGCTGCCGGCGGCATGCACGCTGTAGATCGAGTACGGCAGCAGCGTCGCGCAGGCGAGCAGGAAAATCAGGGTGAACTTGGCCAGCAGGATGGTCAGCGCGATCTCGTTCGGCGTCTTGCGCCGCGCGGCGCCTTCGACCATCGCGATCATGCGGTCGAGGAAGCTTTCGCCCGGGTTGCGGGTGATCCGCACCACCAGCCAGTCCGACAGCAGTTCGGTACCGCCGGTGACCGCGCTGCGATCGCCGCCGGCCTCGCGGATCACCGGCGCGGATTCGCCGGTGATCGCCGCCTCGTTGACGCTGGCCGCGCCGACGATCGCCTCGCCATCGCCGGGCAGGATGTCGCCTGCTTCCACCAGCACCATGTCGCCGGCGCGCAGGTCGGCCGAGGACATCACCGTCACCGCGGCGCCGCGCTGCGGCGCGGCCAGCTTCTTCGCCGGCACCGCGCGGCGCGTGCTGCGCAGCGCGTTGGCCTGCGCCTTGCCGCGGCCTTCGGCCAGCGCCTCGGCGAAGTTGGCGAACAGCAGGGTGAACCACAGCCACAGGCTCACCCAGAAGATGAACCCGGTCGGCGCCTCGCCGTGGCCGGTCAGCGCCTGCAGCCACAGCCCGGTGGTGAGCAGGCTGCACAGGAACACCACGAACATCACCGGATTGCGAAACTGCAGCCGCGGCGACAGCTTGCGGAAGGCGTCGGCGACGGCGGCGAGCACCAGCTCGCGGTCGAAACGCACGCTCGCCTGGGTATGCGAAGTCATGGATCAGTGCCCCGAAAGAGATTCGACGATCGGCCCGAGCGCCAGCGCGGGCAGGAAGGTGAGCGCGCCCACCACGATCACCACGCAGGCCAGCAGCACGACGAACAGCGGCGTGTGGGTGGGCAGGGTGCCGGCCGACGGCGGCACGTGGCGCTTGGCGGCCAGCGAGCCGGCCATGGCCAGCATCGCCACGATCAGCGGGTAGCGCGCCAGGAACATGCAGATGCCGAGCAGCACGTTCCAGAACGGCGTGTCGACGGAGAGCCCGGCGAACGCGCTGCCGTTGTTGTTGGAGGCCGAACTGAGCGCGTAGAGGATCTCGCTGAAGCCGTGCGCACCGGGGTTGGCGACCCCGGCCACGCCGGCCGGCGCCATCACCGCGATGGCGGTGCCGATCACCACCAGGGCGCAGGGAATCAGCACGGCGATCGAGGCCATCTTCATCTCGTGCGCCTCGATCTTCTTGCCGAGGTACTCCGGCGTGCGCCCGACCATCAGGCCGGCGATGAACACCGCGACCACGGCGAAGGCAAGCAGGCCGTAGAGGCCGGAGCCGACGCCACCGAAGATCACCTCGCCCAGCTGGATCAGCCACATCGGCACCAGGCCGCCGAGCGGGGTGAACGAGTCGTGCATCGCGTTGACCGAGCCGTTGGACGCGGCGGCGGTCGCGGTCGCCCAGATCGTCGAGCCGACGATGCCGAAGCGCGTCTCCTTGCCTTCCATGTTGCCGCCCGCCTGCAGCGCTCCGGCCTGCTGGTCGACGTGCAGCGAGAGCAGCGCCGGGTTGCCCTGCTGCTCGAAATGCGCCTCGGCCGCCATCGCGACCCCGAGCACGACGGCCATCGCCGCCAGCAGCGCCCAGCCCTGGCGCCGGTCGCCGACCATGCGGCCGAAGCTGAAGGTCAGCGC
>JAGWVM010000042.1 GCA_018970895.1 Lysobacteraceae bacterium
GGTCAAAAAGGATAAGCGCTTAGGCGATTTCGGACAATCGCTAGCGTGCGGGCTGCCGCCGTCGCACCCGAAGTGCCGGAAGTCACCGCGGCGCGTTGACGGAAGTCATGTGCGGCGGGGTGTCCGCGGACACTGGCCGCTGGCTCCGCGGACCAACGGCATCCAGCGGCGGCAGCAGCGCCAGCGTGGTCCGCATCTGCTGGTGCAGCGATGCGTCCAGTTGTCGCAGCCGGTCATCCAGGTGCCGGCTTCCGCGCACCCGTTCGGCGGCGACGATCCAGGCAAGCCAGCGGGCGAGCCGGTGCCGGTCGGCCGCGTCCAGCCGGGAGACCGCGGTGCGGGCCCTGAATGCCTCGCGGCGGACGTCGCCGCGGCCGGCATCGAACCATCGCGAAAGCATGCATTGCGCATGGCGATACACTGGCGGCAGCACCAGCGGGGTGAATGGCGTCTGCACGGACGGGATCCTGTGAGCTGGAAATAATTAAACCGAGGCGTATACTAAATTTGCTGTCGTGCTTTGTGAAGGTGTGTCGATGAGTTCTGTCTCGCCCGTCAAATGCCAAGGCCCGGGCCGCCCGAAAGACATGGAAAAGCGAGCTGCCATCCTCGAGGCGGCCAAGGGGCTGTTCGTGCGCAACGCATTCGCCGGCACGAGCATGGATGCGGTCGCCGCCGAAGCCGGTGTATCCAAGCTCACCGTCTACAGCCATTTCGGCGACAAGGACAATCTGTTCCGCGAGGTCATTCGTGCCCGCGTGCAGGACCTCATCCCCGACAACATCTACGATTTCGACGCATCCCAGGCCATCGACCAGACCCTGCTGCGGATCGCCCTGACCCACGCGCGGCTCGACTACGATCGCGAGACGGTGGGCACGTTCCGCGCGATCCTCAGCGATTGCCGCCAGGGTAATCCCCGCTACGGACGGTTGTTGTGGGAAGAGGGGCCCATGCGCACGCATCGACTGATGGAACGCCTGCTGCAGCGCGCGGTTGACGCCGGCCTGCTGCAGATCGGGGACATTGCCCGTGCGGCCGTGCAGTTCCTGTCGCTGATCAAGGGCGATCTGGTGCTGCGACGCATGTTCGGATGCGACGACTGCCAGCAGGCCTATGCCCAGGAAATCGAATCCACCGCCCGGTCGGGCGTGGAGACTTTCCTGCGCGCCTACCTGCCGCGCTGAGCCCGCCCGCGCTCGCGGCATCGTCGCGCGCGCTTCACTGCCGCTTCGCGCCGCATCCCTAGGATGGTCCGGGTGCCCGTCGTCGCCGACGGGCAACGGTTCATTCATGCAAGGAGAAGCGGCATGTCCAGCAAACCCTTCGTCAGCGACATCGAAACCATCCGCCGCCGCGCCCGCGAACACATCGAGCACGGTGCCGTGACAGCGGGTTACGGCGCCGACCGGGAGACCGTGGTCAAGCTGCTCAACGAGGCGCTTGCAACGGAGATCGTCTGCGTCCTGCGGTACAAGCGGCACCACTACATGGCCGCGGGTATCCACGCGAGGAGCGTCGCTGCCGAGTTCCTCGAGCATGCAAGCGAGGAGCAGTCGCACGCCGACCGCATCGCCGAACGCATCACCCAGCTGGACGGCGCGCCGAACTTCCATCCCGAGGGACTTCTCGCGCGCTCCCACGCCGACTACGTCGAGGGCGACGACCTGGTCGACATGATCAAGGAGGATCTGGTCGCCGAGCGCATCGCCATCGACAGCTACCGGGAGATCATCCGTTTCCTCGGCAACGACGATCCGACCACTCGCCGCATGATGGAGGAGATCCTGGCGATGGAGGAGGAGCATGCCGAGGACATGGCCACCCTGCTCGAGGAGCTGGGCGAGAAGGGCGAGCCGGCCAAGCCGGCGCGGAAGATGCACTGAGGTCCGGAGCTCTCGACATGGCGTGGGGTCGCCCGGAACCGTTCACTCCCGGCACGTTGCGTGGCCGCTGCGCCTGCGGTGTGGTGGCGTATCGCGCGTGCGCGGCGCGGCTGGAGCGACGGTTCTGCGGATGCGCCCTGTGCCGCCGCGATCCGGACGCACGGGTGGTCGCGGGTGTGCGGCTGCCGTTCTCCGCCCTGGAGTGGCTCGGCGCGCCCCCGGTGCTTTACGCCGGCCCGGGCCGGGGGCACCGCGCGGTTTGCGGCGTCTGCGGCAGCGCGCTGGCGGCCTGGACGACAGCCGGAGAGCCGATCGAGCTGGACGTGCGCATGCTGGAAGAAGACGCCTGGGCCGGCTGCCGCTCCCATGTCCGGACGCTGATGCGAAGCGTCCCTCCGCTCAGGGGCGGCGCGCTCACCGCCGCGGTGCCCGTCTCCTGACGAAAAAGGCGCGCCGGGAGGCGCGCCTTTCTGGTTGCTCCGATCTTTCGCGAAGCGGACCGGATCAGGCCTTGTCCTGCGCGTAACGCTCGATGCCCTTGAGCACCTCGGCCTTGGCGTCCGCCGCTTTGGCCCAGCCGTCCAGCTTGACCCACTTGCCCTTCTCCAGATCCTTGTAGTGCTCGAAGAAGTGGCCGATGCGCTCGAGCCAGTGGCCGGACACGCCGTCGATGTCGCGGATGTGCGCGTAACCGGCGAAGATCTTCTCCACCGGCACCACCACCAGCTTCTCGTCGCCGCCGGCCTCGTCGGTCATGCGCAGCATGCCGACCGGATGGCAGCGGATCACCGAGCCTGGGATCAGCGGCAGCGGCAGGATCACCAGCGCGTCGAGCGGGTCGCCGTCGTCGCCAAGCGTGCCGGGCACGTAGCCGTAGTTGCACGGATAGCGCATCGGGGTCGACAGGATGCGGTCGACGAAGATCGCGCCCGAGGCCTTGTCCACCTCGTACTTGACCGGCTCGGCGTCCTTGGGGATTTCGATGATGACGTTGATTTCGTCCGGCACGTTGCGACCGGCACTGACCAGATCCAGACCCATGAGGTGATCCTGCACTAGGGAAAAGTAGGGCCCGCTAGGATAAGCCAACAGCTGCTGCGACGCAGCACTCGCTTCCTCAGCGCACGAACGGGCGTTCGCGCACCCACTTGGTAGCGATCCACTTTTCGCCGCGTTCCACCGGCAGGCCGGCATGCAGCGAGGCGGTGTCGTTCGTGTCGTAGGCGAAGTAGACCGCGCCACCCTTGATCGCGCTGACCGTGAGGCCGGCATGGGGAAAACCGGTACCGCCGCCGGCTTCGGGGGTGTTGAGGTACATCACCACACTGGCGACGCGTTGGCCGCCGTGTGCCGTGACCGCCTCGAAGCCGGGCTGGGTCGGGTCGAACCAGTCGTAGTGCGGCTCGTACTCCTGCCCGGGCCGGTAGTGCAGCACCTGCAGACCCTCGCCGTGGCTGACCGGGATGTCCAGCAACCCGGCGAGGCGCGTTTCGATGCGCTGGATCAGCGGGGTTTCGCCGATGCGGAAAAACATGCCCTCGCTCGTGCGGCGCCGATCCACCTGTTGCCGTCCCTCGGGATCCACCGTCCGGGCGCGATCGAGGCGCGGCTGCGCCAGGGCGATCAGCTCATCGCACTCCTCCGGGTCGAGCAGCCGGTCCAGTACCCGGACGACCGGGTCGTCCAGCGAGGCCAGCACGCGAACCGGCCGGTCTCCGACGGACACCACCGGCGCGTCCGGATGACGCGGACGCAGCGAGTGGGGCCGCGCCGAGCCGGTAAGCGCGGCCAGCGGCATCTTCAGCACCGTGGCCACGACGCCGCGACTTTCCCGCGGGTCGTAGCCGGCGTCCCTGAGCTGCCGCAGGATCTCGTCGACGCCGAGGCCGTTGCGGGTGGAATCGAGGATCCACTGGCGCAGCTCGGGACGGATGCTGGTGCTTCGCTTCATGCGCGGACGAAAGACGTCGAAAGCCCGATCATAAGCCAGCCCCGTCGCCGATCGCTGCGACGGGGCCCCGCCGTCACTTCAGCTGGTCCCACAGGAACGTGTAGGCCAGCGCATGCATGTAGGCCGCCTGGCGGTTGTCGGCTCCGGCGCCATGTCCGCCCTCGGTGTTCTCGTAGAACCAGACGTTGCGATAGCCCATGCCTTCCATCTTTGCCGCCATCTTGCGTGCCTGCGCCGGCCCGACGCGGTCGTCGCTGGTGGTGGTGTAGAACAGCACCGGCGGATAGTGCATCCCTGGCCGGACGTTCTGGTAGGGCGAGAAGGTGCGGATGAAGTTCCAGTCGGAGGTGTCGGGGTTGCCGTACTCGGCCATCCACGAGGCGCCTGCCGACAGGTGGCTGTAGCGTTTCATGTCCAGCAGGGGCACTTCGCAGGCGATCGCGCCGAACAGCTGCGGGTAGAGCGTGAGCATGTTGCCCATCAGCAGCCCGCCATTGCTGCCCCCTTCGGCACCCAGGTGTCGCGGCGAGGTCACTCCGCGACGGACCAGGTCCTGCGCCACGGCCGCGAAGTCCTCGTAGGCACGCAGGCGGTTGGCCTTCAGCGCGGCCTGGTGCCAGGCCGGCCCGTACTCGCCGCCGCCACGGATGTTGGCGACGACATAGACGCCACCGCGTTCGAGCCAGGCGCGACCCACGCTGCCGTTGTAGTTGGGCAGCAGCGAGACCTCGAACCCGCCGTACCCGTAGATCAGCGTCCGGTTCGTGCCGTCCAGCTTCATGCCGCGCGGGGCGATCTCGAAATAGGGCACGCGGGTGCCGTCCTTCGAGGCGACGAAGTGCTGGCTGACGGCGAACCGCGAGGCATCGAAGAATGCCGGCTCGCGCTTGAGCGTCTCCGGCGCGGCGCCACCCAGTACGCCGTACTGCAGCGACGACGGCGTGAGGAAGCCGGTCACGCTCAGCCAGTATTCGTCACTGTGGTCCGGATCGGTGTCCACCACGCTGACCGTGCTGAGCGCCGGAGCACCCTCCATCGGGGCGCGCTCCCACTGTCCGCCGTCCGGCGTCAGCACTTCGAGCCGGCTCTTCACGTCATCCAGCACATCGAGGATCAGGTGATGCCGCGTCCAGCGATACGAGTCCAGCGCGGTGTGGGCATCCGGGCGGAACAGCACCTCGAAATGCCGCTTGCCGGCCATGAAGTCGTCGAATCGGGTCGCCAGCAGGGCACCCGCCGGATAGGACGTTCCGCCGACCGACCACGGCGAGCGCGTCTCGACCAGCAACCACTCGCGATGCGGGTCGGCGCTGGCATCCTCGGGCACGTCGACGCGCTCCAGGCGGCCGCCCTTGCGCAGGAACAGCTGGCTGTGAAAAAAATCCTTGGCCACCGACACGAAGTCGCGTTCGAAGCCCGGCGTATCGTCATGGCTGGCGCTGACCGCCAAATCGGACCGTTTGCCCTCGTACACGACCGTGGCCTGCGTCAGCGGCGTCCCCCGGTGCCACTCCTTGACGATGCGCGGGTAGCTGGACTCGGTCATCGAGCCGGGACCGAAGTCGGTGCCGACGTAGATCGTGTCGTGATCGATCCAGTCCACCTCGCTCTTGGCCACCGGCAGCTCGAAGCCACCCTTGACGAACGAGCGCGACGGCACGTCGAATTCACGCACGGTGACCGCGTCACCCCCGTCCGGTGAGAGCGAGACCAGGCAGCGGACATACTCGGGTTTCAAGCACTGCACGCCCTTGAAGACCCAGCGCTTGCCTTCGGCCTTGTTCAGCGCGTCGACGTCGAGCAGGACGTCCCAGTGCGGCGTGTCCTTGCGGAATTCGGCCAGCGTGGTCCTGCGCCAGATGCCGCGTGGATGGGCCTTATCACGCCAGAAGTTGTAGAGGTAGTCCCCCATGCGATTGACGTAGGGGATGTGCTCGTCCGAGTCGAACACCTGGAGGATCTGCTTGCGGGTCGTTTTGAACGACGCGCTGTCGGCGAAGCGCCGGACGGTCGCCTGGTTCTGCGCCTTGACCCATGCCAGCGGCTTCTGGCCGTGGATGTTCTCCAGCCACAGGTACGGGTCGTCGGTGGCCGTCGGGGAAGTGGTCGGGTGCTCGTTGGCGTGGGCCATGCCGCCCAGTGTGGCGGCCATGGCAAGCAACAGCCAGCGGACGGGGCGGTGCCAACGTCGCTGAGACTCGGTCATCGGTTCGCTCCGGAGGGAATGTCCCTTGCAGTGTGCTGCGACGGACGCGGAACTTACGCATGACTAAAGTCACGTGTGTCGGAAGTCATGTCCTGCCGGCCGGTTGGCGCCGGGCCTTGCGTGGCGGGTATCAGCTCCGTTTCGGGCCGGCAAGCCGGTGCATCCGATAACTTGACATATACGTTAAATCCGCATGATCTTGCCTGGGTAGGGAGCGCAGGGGCCGTCGAGCCAGCCGTTTCAGGGACGAGCACAAGCATCCGGCCCGGCGCGGGCCGCACACGGAGCCGCCTGGAGACGCCGCAAGGCGCCAGGTGGTCGTATTGCTTCAAGGGGAGAAGTCGATGAATCGGAAGTTGCTTTACGTTGCGCTGGGCGCGGCCTTGTCCTGGGGCGTGCCTGTCGCTGCGCTCCACGCGCAGCCGGCCTCGGGCCAGGACGCCAGCGCGTCAAAGGACGCATCGTCCGCACCGAGCAAGCAGAAGGCCAAGAAACTGGAAACCATCACGGTGACCGGCTCGCTGCTGCCGCAGGCGGAAATCGAGACCTCCGCACCCACGGTGCAGATCACCTCGAAGGACATCGAATCGCGCGGCTACGCGAACGTCTACGACGTGCTGCGCTCGCAGCCGCTGGCCACCGGCCAGGTGCAGGATAGCCAGTTCACCAACGGCTTCACGCCTGGTGCGAGCACCATCAGCCTGCTCGGTCTCGATCCGGGCTTCACGCTGATCCTGCTCAACGGTCACCCGCTCGCCGACTACCCGCTGCTCTACAACGGCAGCAGCAACTTCACCGACCTGTCGTCGATCCCGGTCTCGATGATCGACCACATCGACATCCTGCCGGGCAACCAGTCGGCGATCTACGGCTCCAGCGCCATTGCCGGCGTCATCAACATCATCCTCAAGGATCGCGTCGAAGGCGTGAACGTGACCGCGCGCATGGGCGGCTACACCGAGGGCGCCGGCGAGAACCAGCGCCTGGCGGTGAGCTTCGGCCACACCTGGGGCAAGTTCGACCTGACCGGTGCGGTGCAGCTCGAGCACCAGGCGCCGATCTGGGGCTATGACCGCAGCTACACCAGTTCGGTCGCCAACAACCCGGCGCTCAACGGGGCGGCACCGATTGCACCGCGCGACGTGCTGATCCTCAACGGCAACACGGGCAAGTACGTGGACCCGGGCCAGGCGGCCTGCAACAACCTCAGCAACACCTATGGCGGCACGCTCAAGTACGCGTACCGTCCGGGTTCGGGTTACTACTGCGGCAGCCTGAACGAGCCGAGCTACACCACCTTCATGAACGGTTCGAAGGCGGCGAGCGTCTACCTGCACTCCAAGTACCACGTCACCGACAACACCACCCTGTACGGCGACCTGCTCTACAACCACAACAAGATCAACCTGAACTCGGGCACCCGGTTCTGGTTCTCGTCGATCGACACCGGTGGCTACTTCTTCAACGCCAACACCAACCGGTTCGAACTGTGGCAGCGCATCTTCGCTCCCGAGGAAATCGGCGCCACCACCAACAACGACAGCCAGACCTCCGACAGCGTGACGGTGACCCTGGGTGCCCGCGGCACCTTCGGCCAGTCCAACTGGGACTGGGACACTTACTACTTCCGCTCGCAGCAGCAGGTGAAGGACCAGATGCTGTGGCCGCTGAAGTCCAAGGTGGAGCAGTTCTTCCTGGGCCAGCAGCAGGGTACCTACTACGGCTACCCGGTCTACGCGCCGAATCCCAGCAGGATGTACACCCCGCTGACGCCGGCGGACTACCGCGGCTTCAGCGACTACGACACGACCACTTCCAAGACCTACACGCAGAACCTCAACCTGCAGATCACCAACACCAGCCTGTTCTCGCTGCCGGCCGGTGACGTGGGCGTGGCGGGCCTGCTGCAGGCCGGCGAGCAGTACTGGTCCAACCCCACCGACCCGCGCGTCATCGCCGGCGATTTCTGGGGTCTCACCGGCACCCAGGGCAAGGGCACGCGTCGCAACTACGCCGCGGCGGCCGAGTTCCACGTGCCGATCTTCAGCATGCTGTCGGCCAACCTGTCCGGTCGCTACGACAAGTTCAACTACGCCGGCCTGAGCGACAGCAAGGCCACCTACAAGCTGGGCCTGGAGTTCCGTCCGTTCGACAGCCTGCTGATCCGCGGCAACTACGCCACCGCGTTCCGCTCGCCGGACATGGGTTACCTGTTCGCCGGCCCCAGCGGTTACTACACCAGCGCGACGGACTACTACTACTGCCGCACGCAGGAGCCGAACGTCCCGATCTCCAACTGCTCGCAGAACAACGTGCAGATCTCGGGCCGCACGGGTGGCAACACCCACCTGAAGAGCATCACGGCGAAGTCGTGGGGCTACGGCGTGGTCTGGTCGCCGTCGGGCAACTTCAACATCAAGGCCGACTACTACCACATCGCGATCAAGAACGAGGTCAACAGCCTCAGCATCGATCGCATCCTGCAGGACGAGGCCAACTGCCGCATCGGCCAGAGCACCGGTGGCGTGCCGTACGACATCAACTCCGGCCTGTGCCAGAGCGAGATCGCCCTGGTCCATCGCAATGCGGCCAATGCCCCGCTCAACCCGGACGGTCTGCAGGCGGTGGATACCCTGCCGATCAACATCTCCGACGAGACGGTCAACGGCATCATCGCGAGCACCAACTGGCGTCACGACATGGGTCGCTGGGGCGAGCTCGGCCTGGGCGCGCAGTACAACGTGCTGCTCAAGCATGACTACCGGCAGATCGCCGGCGATCCGGTGCAGAACATCCTGAGCCTGCGCAGCTACTACAACGGCTACCGCCAGGTGGCCTCGGCCAACGCCGACTGGGCGATCGGCAAGTGGTCGTTCTCGGTGATCGGCACCCGTCGCGGCGCGACCTACAACTACGCCGGCACGGGTAGCGTGGGTGCATGGACGACCTACAACGCCAGCGTCGGCTACAAGTTCAGCGACATGGTCGATCTCTCGCTGATCTCCAACAATGTCACCAACAAGCGGCCGCCGCGCGACAACACGTTCTCGGCGTACCCGTACTACAACATCTTCAACTACAACTCGTTCGGCCGGGCCGTGTGGTTCCAGGCCTCGATCCACTTCAAGTAATCGAAGGGGCCTGAGCTCAACGAGGAGGGGCCGGTCGCCAGACCGGCCCCTTTTTCATGGGCGCGAGTGCATGTCGTACTTGCCCGCGCATTTCGTCGGCCGTCGGCATCGCGGCGCAGGTGGGTCGTTGCCGGGAAAGGGGGGGGCGGGGGGCGGCGCAAAAGAAAGGCCCCGCCGAAGCGGGGCCCGTGGTCGCCGATGCTGTGTTCGATCAGAGCAGCGGAATGAGCAGCAGCGCCACGATGTTGATGATCTTGATCAGCGGGTTCACGGCCGGGCCGGCGGTGTCCTTGTAGGGGTCGCCCACGGTGTCGCCGGTGACGGCGGCCTTGTGCGCCTCCGAACCCTTGCCACCGTGGTGGCCGTCCTCGATGTACTTCTTGGCGTTGTCCCAGGCGCCGCCGCCGGTGGTCATCGAGATCGCCACGAACAGGCCGGTGACGATGGTGCCGATCAGCACGCCGCCCAGCGCCTGCGCGCCGGCTTCCGAGCCACCCAGCCACTTGAAGCCCAGTACCACCACGACCGGCACCAGCACCGGCAGCAGCGAGGGCACGATCATTTCCCGGATTGCGGCGCGGGTGAGCATGTCCACCGCCTTGTCGTATTGCGGTTTGGCGGTGCCTTCCATGATGCCGGGGATGGAGCGGAACTGGCGGCGCACCTCTTCCACCACCGCACCGGCGGCGCGGCCGACCGCCTCCATCGCCATCGCGCCGAACAGGTACGGGATCAGGCCGCCGATCAGCAGGCCGATGATCACGTAGCGGTTGGACAGGTCGAACGACGGCGCGTGGCCGCCGAAGTGGGTGGCCAGGTTGTGCGTGTAGTCGGCGAAAAGCACCAGCGCGGCCAGTGCCGCCGAACCGATCGCATAGCCCTTGGTGACCGCCTTGGTGGTGTTGCCCACCGCATCGAGCGGGTCGGTGATCGCGCGCACCTCCGGCGGCAGCTCGGCCATCTCGGCGATGCCGCCGGCGTTGTCGGTGATCGGGCCGTAGGCGTCGAGCGCCACGATCATGCCGGCCATCGACAGCATGGCCGTGGCGGCGATGGCGATGCCGTACAGCCCGGCGAACGCATAGGCACTCCAGATCGCCGCGCAGATCACGATCACCGGCAGCGCGGTGGCCTTCATCGAGATGCCCAGGCCGGCGATGATGTTGGTACCGTGGCCGGTGGTCGAGGCCTGCGCGATGTGCTGCACCGGCTTGAACTGGGTGCCGGTGTAGTACTCGGTGATCCACACGATCAGGCCGGTCAGCACCAGGCCGATCAGCGAGCAGTAGAAGATCGCGTGGCTGGAGATGACCATGCCGTCGGCGTCGGTCAGCCCCTGCGGCAGCAGGCCCGCGGTGACGAACCAGAAGGCGATCGCCGAGAGCACCGCCGAGACGATCACGCCCTTGTACAGCGCCCCCATGATCGAGCCGCCTTCCTTCACCCGCACGAAGAACGTGGCGATGATCGAGGCGATGATCGACACGCCGCCAAGCAGCAGCGGGTACATCACCGCATCCACGTTGCCGGCGAAGCTCAGCCCGGCCAGCAGCATCGTGGCGATGATGGTCACCGCGTAGGTCTCGAACAGGTCGGCGGCCATGCCGGCGCAGTCGCCCACGTTGTCGCCCACGTTGTCGGCGATCACCGCCGGATTGCGCGGGTCGTCCTCGGGAATGCCGGCCTCCACCTTGCCGACCAGGTCGGCGCCGACGTCGGCGCCCTTGGTGAAGATGCCGCCACCCAGGCGGGCGAAGATCGAGATCAGCGACGAACCGAAGGCCAGCCCGACCAGCGCGTGCAGTGCGGACTCCCCGCTGGCACCCAGGTGGCCGAGCACCAGGTAGTAGCCGGCCACGCCCAGCAGGCCCAGGCCGACCACCAGCATGCCGGTAATCGCGCCGCCGCGGAACGCCACGTCCATCGCCTGCCGCATGCCCTGGCGCGCCGCTTCGGCGGTGCGCACGTTGGCGCGCACCGAGACGTTCATGCCGATGTAGCCGGCGGCGCCGGAGAGCACCGCACCGACCAGGAAGCCCACCGCAGTGAGCCAGTTCAGGCCGAAGCCGATCACCACGAACAGCACCACCCCTGCGACGGCGATGGTGGAGTACTGGCGGTTCAGGTAGGCGCGGGCGCCTTCCTGCACGGCGGCAGCGATTTCCCGCATCCGCTCGTTGCCGGCCGACTGCGCCAGGATCCAGCGCACCGACAACCCCCCGTAAAGAATCGCTACCACCGCGCAAGCCAATACCAACCACACGCCATACTGCTGCAGCATCGGAACCTCCCCATGAGTCGTTACCGTGGTGCCGGGCGGTTCGGGAACGCGCCCGAGATGGCCGTCCAGAGATCAGGCGGTCCCGGCGAGTATAGGCAGAGCGTGTGACGGTCACCGTTGTGCGCTGCAATGCGCCTTGGCTCCCGCGGAGCGGGGACGCAAAAAAGGCGGCGCCGAAGCGCCGCCTTTCCGGAACATCGACCGGGCCGCTGCCCGATCAGTGCAGTACCTGGTCCAGGATGATGCCGGTGGCAATGCCGATCAGCAGGTACTGGCCGTCGTCGGCGCGGACCCAGTGGTAGCCGCGCGGCGGCGGGCGCAGCCGGTACTCGCGGTAATCGTGGACCACGTAGACCGGACCGTCGTAACGGTGGCCACGTTCCCAGCGATGGCCGGGCGGGACCCAGTCGCGATCGTGGCCGCGTCCATGGCCGCGGCCATGGTCATCGTCCCAGTGACCGTCATGGCGGTCATCACGGCGGTCGCGGTCGTCACCGCGGTCATGGTCGCGCCCGTGATCGCGACCGCGACCGTGGTCCTGGTCGTGCCAGCCGTGGTCATCATGATCGGGCTGGGCCACCGCCAGTCCGCTGCAGGTCACCAGCGCGGCTGCAATCAGCATGGAAGAGAGCAGTTTCATGGCGTCCTCCTTCTGGACGTCGGCCGGGATCGGCCTTTGTGTTGTCGCGACTGCGAGGCTAGGGCGCCCAGCCTGAATCGAATGCCTGTCACGACGGGTACCTTTTCATACGAGGGTCATCAAGCTGAGCGGGCAGTTCATTCTTGCGTCGGCGGCAAGCGCCTGGCTACGGCAACCCGTCGGAGGTTGCCGTAAGCGGGAAGTCCGTCACGCCCCCACGGCAGCGGGGCTTCACCGGCGATCAGTGGCGACAGGTAGCGGCGGGCGGCTGCAGTAATGCCGAAGCCATCGCGGCGGATGAAGTTCTTCGGCATTTTCTTTTCCTTGTTGGCGATCTTCGCCAGCGGTGCAGGCTCCACCTTCCAGCGGTAGGGCGCGTCGGACGTGCGCACGATCACCGGCATCACCGCATTCATCCCGGCCAGCGCGTAGTCCACCGCGGCCTTGCCCACCGCGTAGGCCTGCTCGGCATCCACTTTCGAGGCGGCATGGCGTGCCGAGCGCTGCAGGTAGTCCGGCAGCGCCCAGTGGTACTTGTAGCCGAGCTTCTCCCTGACCAGCTGCGCCAGCACCGGCGCGACGCCGCCGAGCTGGGCATGGCCGAACGCATCGCGCGTGCCGGCCTCTGCAAGAAAGCGGCCCTGCGCATCGCGCACGCCCTCGGAGGCGACCACGGTGCACCAGCCGACGCGCTCCACCGTGGCCTTCACCCTGGCCAGGAAGGCCGCCTCGTCGAACGCCACCTCGGGGAACAGGATCACGTGCGGCGCGCCGTCCACGCCGTCGCCGGCCAGGCCGGCGGCCGCGGCGATCCAGCCCGCGTGGCGGCCCATCACTTCCAGAATGAACACCTTGGTGGAGGTCTCGGCCATCGACGCCACGTCCAGGCTCGCTTCCAGCGTCGAAATCGCCGTGTACTTGGCGACCGAGCCGAAGCCCGGGCAGCAGTCGGTGACCGCAAGGTCGTTGTCCACCGTCTTGGGCACGCCGATGCAGCGGATGTCGTAGTCCAGCGCCTTGCCCAGCTGCGACACCTTCAGCGCGGTGTCGGCCGAGTCGTTGCCGCCGTTGTAGAGAAACCAGCGGATGTCGTGCGCGCGGAAAACCTCGATCAGCCGCTCGTACTCGGCCCGGTTCGCCTCCAGCGACTTGAGCTTGTAGCGGCAGCTGCCGAACGCGCCGCCCGGCGTGTGACGCAGGGCGGTGATGGCCGCCCTGGTCTCCCTGGTGGTATCGATCAGATCCTCGCGCAGCGCACCGAGGATACCGTTGCGCGCGGCATACACCGCCACGCCTTTCGCGCGCGCAGCCTCGATCACGCCGGCCGCGGTGGCGTTGATCACCGAGGTGACGCCGCCGGACTGGGCGTACAGGAGGCGGCCTTGGGGATTGCGGTTGGCACGGGTCATGGGGACTCCTCGATTCGCTCGTTGCGTGGCGTCAATTCGACTTTGGCAGCACAGACAGACACTTGCCGCATCGCAGGCGCCGGTTCGGTTTGACGACCCCGGGGCCAGACGGTACTTTGAGCGTCATTTTGATGAATCCGGCGGAGGACCGCAGCGTGCGGCCCGACGCGGATGGTGTGGAGCATTATGCGACTCGTCCTTCTCGGCGCGCCCGGTTCGGGCAAGGGAACCCAGGCCAACCGTCTCAAGGCCGAACTCGGGGTCCCGCACATCTCCACCGGCGACATGCTGCGCGCCGCCGTCGCGGCCGGTACTGCCCTGGGCATGAAGGCCAAGGCAGTCATGGATGCCGGGCATCTGGTGTCCGACGACATCCTGCTCGGCATGCTGGAAGAGCGCCTGGCGCAGGACGACGCCCGCGCGGGCTTCATCCTCGATGGCTACCCGCGCAACCTCGCCCAGGCCGCCGCGCTGGACGAGCTGCTGGCCAAGATCGGCCAGCCGCTGGACGCGGTGGTCAAGCTCGAGGTGCCCAGCCAGGCCATCATCGAGCGCTGCGAGCTGCGTTTCGCCGCCGAAGGCCGGGCCGACGACAATCCCGACACCGTGCGTCGCCGTCTCGGTGTCTACGCCGAGCAGACCGCGCCCGTGGCCGATTTCTACGCGCGCCGCGGCACCCTCCAGGTGGTGGATGGCGTAGGTGACCTCGACGAGGTCACTGCCCGGGTGAAGCGCGCGCTGGCCGGCGACTCGGCCACGGTGAACTGATCCGGCGCGCGCCCCCGGCGTGCGCAATACCCCCGACGGCAGCGCCCGGTGCGCTGCCGTTGTCGTTTCCGGCGGGATACTTCCCCCGGCGCGCCCGGCGCGATGATCTCCAGAAGGACTCCCCATGCGTCTGCACATCCTCGGTATCTGCGGCACCTTCATGGGCGGCGTGGCGGCGCTCGCGCGCGAGCTCGGCCATACCGTGGAAGGCAGCGACGCCAACGTCTATCCGCCGATGAGCACCCAGCTCGAGGCGCTCGGCATACGCCTGATGGAAGGTTATGCCCCCGCGTACCTGCAGCCGGCGCCGGATCGGGTGGTGGTCGGTAATGCGATGACCCGCGGCAATCCGGCCATCGAGTACATGCTGGATGCGCAGCTGAACTACATCTCCGGCCCCCAGTGGCTGGGCGAGACGCTGCTGCCCGGTCGCGAAGTGCTGGCGGTGGCCGGCACCCACGGCAAGACCACCACCACCAGCCTGCTGGCGCACCTGCTCGAGAGCGCGGGCCTGGCGCCGGGCTTCCTGGTCGGCGGCGTGCCGGGCAACTTCGGCGTGTCGGCACGGATGGGCGAGGGCAAGCCGTTCGTGATCGAGGCGGACGAGTACGACACGGCGTTCTTCGACAAGCGCTCGAAGTTCGTGCACTACCGCCCGCGCATTGCCATCCTCAACAACCTGGAGTACGACCACGCGGACATCTTCCCCGACGTGGCGGCGATCCAGCGCCAGTTCCACCATCTGGTGCGCACCGTGCCGGGCAATGGCCGGCTGATCGTCAACGCGCACGACGCCTGCCTGGCCGAGGTCCTGGCGATGGGCTGCTGGACGCCGGTGGAGACCTTCGGCATGGGCCAGGGCGACTGGCAGGCCGAGCTGGTCGCAGCGGACGGCACGCATTTCGCGGTGAGCCATCGCGGCCGGCAACTGGGCGAGATCCACTGGCCGCTGCTGGGCAACCACAACGTGATGAACGCGCTGGCCGCGCTGGCTGCGGCCGCGGCGGCCGGGGCCGATCCGGTGTCGCTGCTGCCGGCGTTCGCCGACTTCCGCAGCGCCGCGCGGCGCATGGAGCAGGTGGCCGAAGTCGGTGGCATCACCGTCTACGACGACTTTGCCCACCACCCCACGGCGATTGCCACCACGCTGGCCGGGTTGCGCGCGAAGGTCGGCAAGGCGCGCGTTCTGGTGGCGCTGGAGCCACGCTCGAACTCGATGCGGCTGGGCGCGCACGCCGCGGGCCTCGCCCCCTCGCTGGCCGATGCCGATGCGGTCGTGTTCCTGCACCGTCCGGAGCTGCCGTGGGACGCGCAGAGTGTCACCGGCGCGCTCGGCGGCCGTGGCTGCACCGTGCCGACCGTCGATGCGCTGATCGATGCGCTGCAGGCGGCGGCCCGGCCCGGTGACCACGTGGTGTTCATGTCCAATGGCGGCTTCGAGGCGGCACCGCGGCGCTTCGCCGGAGCGTTGCGGCAGCGCGGCAGCTGATTCAGGCCGGCGGCGGATCGAAGCACGGCGCGCGGCGCTGGTACTCGCGCTGCGCGGCGAACCACACGCCCAGGCCGAAGCTGATCGCCACCAGCGCCAGCAGCGCGCCGCCCAGCGTCGCGCCGATCAGGCCGAGCAGCACGTAGCCGCCCCAGTAGCTGGCCATCGCACCCAGCACCACCACGATATTGACCAGACTCCGGCCGAAGCTTCCCTCCGGCCCGATCAGGTGCACCGCCAGCGCCACCAGGCTCGCTGCCGCGGCCACGATGGCCGCGGTCAGCAGCATCCGGCCGGGCTCGGTGGCATGCACCAGCACGATGCCCAGCGCGGTGTAGGCCAGTGCGCTCAGCACGGTCACCGGCACCAGCAGCAGCAGCGCGTGCACCAGCGTCCGCTGGTAGTCGGCGCGGCTCTCCGGCGCCAGCGTCAGGTAGAGGTCGGCCAGGTTTGGCCGCATGCGCAGCATGCCCCGGCCCAGCTGCGGAAATCGCGTCAGCGACAACAGCACGGCGTAGGCGCCGATCACGGCGGCGTTGTAGTGCGGCCGGTGCAGGACGGCGAAAAAGTAGGCGCCGACGATCGCCGTCACCAGCACCAGGCGCAGCGCGATCGCCTGCGGGTTGTCATGCGGCAGCAGCAGGCTGCGGATCAGGGTCATGCGCTGCCGTGCGCCGGGATTCCGCCGATAGGCCGACAGCGCCCGCTCCATCGCGCGCTGCGCCATGCCGTCGAACCAGCCCTGGATGTGCTTGCCGATCGCGCCTCGTGCCGGCCGCCCCTGCATGGCCTGGGACTGCATCCGGCCCAGGCCCGTGCTGTCCAGCGGCGAGGTATCCGGCTCGATGTCCTCGATGCGCAGCAGTGGCCGCAGTGCGAGTCGGAAGACGAGCAGGGCGACGAGCGCAAGCAGCAGCGGGGTCCATGGCGATACCTCCGCCACCCGGGCAAGACGCGCGGCCAGGTGCGGCTTCCAGCCAACGGCGATGAAGCCGATCCACAGGAACAGGCCGACCCGCCTGCCGCTGCCGCTGGCCAGGCCTGCCGCTGCCACCAGCAGCAGTCCGGACGCGGCGATCAAGACATGGGGCAGGCCGCGCAGGCCGGCGACAATGCATGGCAGTACCACCCAGACCGCGAGATCCAGCGTCCCGGCGCCGGCCAGTCGTGGTCGGAACCGGGGCAGCAGATAGCTTTCCGGACGACACAGTCCGCGCAGCATCTGGCCCTGGCCGAGATGCCAGAACCATCCACCGAAGGCGACGAGGCCGAGCGCCGTGCCCGTCTGGCCGGCGTCGCCACCGTCCGACCACGCCAGCAGTCCCACGCCGCCCAGCCACATCAGTCCGGCGAGTCCCACCAGCACCGCCATCTGCCGCCACAGCAGCAGGCTCAGCTGCCAGATCGCCTTCATGCCAGCTCCACGAACAGGTCTTCCAGCGTCGGCGTCTCCCATTGCACGGTCGCGCCTTCGCGCGCGGCCAGTGCCTGCAGGCTCTCCGGCAGCGGGTCCTCCACCAGCAGCTCCGCTCGCTCGCCCTTGACGGTGGACTTGAGCAGACCGGCCACCACCGGCGCCTGCGGCCAGCCGCCGTCCCGCGTGAACACCACGCGGCGCAGCCGTGCGCGCAGTTCGGCCAGCGGGCGGGTGAACTGGATCCGTCCGTCGCGCAGCAGGGCGATGTCCGCCTCCGCGCGCTCCAGGTCGGCCGTGATGTGGGTGGAGAAGATCACCGTCTTGTCCGGTCCACGCATCAACTCGAGCAATTCGGCCATGAACGCGCGACGTGCCTGCGGATCCAGGCTGGCCACCGGCTCGTCCAGCACGAGCAGGTCCGGTTCCGGCGCGATCGCCCGCACGATCGCCAGCTTCTGCCGCTGGCCCTGCGAGAGCTGGCCGATCTTCTGCTTCGGGTCCAGTTGCCAGTCGCCGACCAGGCGGTTGGCCAGGGCGGTGTTCCAGCGCGCATAGAACGCCGCGGTGAAGTCGAGGTAGGCGCGTACCTTCATCCACGGAAAGAGGTCGAAGGTCTGCGGCACGAAGCCGATGCGGTGCATGCGCTCGCCGCCGGGTTCGGTCATCGGCTCGCCGAACAGCGCGATCTCGCCGCGGTCGAGCGGCGACAGCCCGAGCAGGCAGCGCAGCAGGGTGGTCTTGCCGGCGCCATTCCTGCCGAGCAGGCCGATCACCCGCCCGGCCGGCACCGTCCAGTCGAGCCCCCGCAGGACCTCGCGCCTGGCGAAGGATTTCTCCAGCCCCTTCACGGCGACGGCGGTTGGTGTCGATGCCGGCACGTGGGCCGGAGGGTGTGCTGCAGGCGACAGGTCAAAAAGGGACATCCGTGCTCCTTGGGGAACGTGCGGCCGCCGATGGCGGCAGGTCCCCCATCCTCCATCGCGATGCGGGCCGCGGCAACCGTCGACCATTACACTGTTGCGCATGGACACCCCGATGCCACTGGCCGACCTGCCGCTGTTCCCGCTCGCCACGGTGCTCTACCCCGGGGCACCGCTGCAGCTGCGCATCTTCGAGCCGCGCTATCTGGACATGGTGCGCGAGTGCGCACGCACCGGCGGCGGTTTCGGCGTGTGCCTGATCCTGGACGGCTACGAGGCCGGCGAGCCGGCGGTCCCGGCGGCGGTCGGTACGGTCGCCACCATCACCGACTTCCACACCACGGAAGAGGGGTTGCTGGGCATCGTCGCGCGGGGTGGTGCCCGCTTCCGCGTCGAGCGGACGCGGGTGGCCACCGACGGGCTGCAGCGCGGCGACGTCGCGCTGTGGCCAGACGAGCCGAAGGTGACGGTGCCGGTGGAGTTCGCGCTGTTGCAGGTGATCCTGGAGCGGCTGGTGGAGACGCTGGGCCCGCACTGGCGGGATGCACCGCAAGCCGACCACGATGACGCCAGCTGGCTCGGCTTCCGTCTCGCCGAGTTGCTGCCGCTGGCGAATCCGGAGCGCCAGCAGCTGCTCGAGCTCACCGATCCGGTCGAGCGCCTCGGCCAGCTGCGCGACATCCTGCCCCGCTTCCAGAAGCCCTGAGCGGCGGCGCTACACTCGCGCCTCCGAGCCTCCGAAGAGCGTGCGCATGACGACCCTTGCCGGCAAGACCCTGTTCATCACCGGTGCCTCGCGCGGCATCGGTCTGGCGATCGCCCTGCGCGCCGCGCGCGACGGCGCCAACGTGGTGATCGCGGCCAAGAGCGGGGTGCCCAATCCGAAACTGCCGGGCACCATCCACACGGCCGCAGCCGCCGTGGAAGCCGCGGGTGGTCGCGCGCTGGCGCTGAAGGTCGATATCCGCGACGAGGCGCAGGTAGTGGATGCGGCGGCCCGGGCCGCCGAGCACTTCGGCGGCATCGACATCCTGGTCAACAACGCCAGCGCGATCTGGCTGGCGGGCGTGGAAGCCACGCCGATGAAGCGCTTCGACCTGATGAGCCAGGTCAACACCCGCGGCACCTTCCTGGCCACCCAGGCGTGCCTGCCGTACCTCAAGCGCGCGGCCAACCCGCACGTGCTGATGCTGTCGCCGCCGCCCACGCTCGATCCGAAGTGGTTCGCGCCGCACACCGCCTACACCATCGCCAAGATGGGCATGAGCCTGTGCGTGCTGGGCATGGCCGAGGAGTTCCGCCCGCTCGGCATCGCCGTCAACGCGCTGTGGCCGCGAACGGTGATCGCCACCGCGGCGATCGCCATGATCGACGGCGTGAAGCCGGAACATTGCCGTACCCCGGACATCGTTGCCGATGCCGCCCACGCGATGCTGGTGCGACCGTCGCGCGAGGCGACCGGGCGATTCGCCATCGACGACGAGGTGCTGGCCGAGACCGGGGTCACCGGCTTCGACCGTTACGCCGTGCAGCCGGGGGCGACGCTGCTGCCCGACCTGTTCCTCGACCCGGCGACGGGCTGAACGCCCGGCGTGGCGCGGAACGGGCCGTGATGCAAAGCAGCAGGGGAGGGCTTAGCATGTCCGGCTCCTTCCCCAACGACGCAGCGGCCCGGCGGCCGCCCCTGGATCTGCCATGCGCGCGCACCTACCCTCCCTGATCGACCTCGGCAAGCGCTACTGGCTGCCGGTGTACAAGCCACGCGAGCTGGTGCTGGATCACGGCAAGGGTGCCCGCGTGTGGGATACCGAGGGGCGCGAGTACATCGACTTTGGCGCGGGTATCGCAGTGAACGCGCTGGGGCATGCCGATCCGGAGCTCCTGGCCGCGCTCATCGCCCAAGCGGGCAAGCTGTGGCACAGCTCGAACGTGTTCTACACGGAGCCGCCGCTGCGGCTGGCCGAGGAACTGGTCGAGGCGTCCGGCTTCGCCGAGCGCGTGTTCTTCTGCAACTCGGGCGCGGAGGCGAACGAGGCGGCGATCAAGCTGGTGCGCAAGTGGGCCACCGCACAGGGCCGGCCGCCCGAGCGTCGCACCATCGTTACCTTCCGCGGCTCGTTCCACGGCCGCACGCTGGCCACGGTCACCGCGACCGCGCAGCCGAAGTACCAGGAAGGCTACGAGCCGCTGCCGGCCGGCTTCCGCTACATCGATTTCAACGACGAGGCCGCGCTGGTGGCCGCGTTCGCCCCGGGCGACGTCGCTGCCGTGATGCTCGAGCCGGTGCAGGGCGAGGGTGGCGTGCTGCCGGCCGCACCGGGCTTCATCCAGCGCGTGCGTGCGCTGTGCAATCAGCACGACGCGCTGCTCGTGCTCGACGAGATCCAGTGCGGCATGGGCCGCACCGGCACCCTGTTCGCCCACGTCCAGGACCACGTCACGCCGGACATCGTCACCCTGGCCAAGGCGCTTGGTTGCGGCTTCCCGATCGGCGCGATGCTGGCCGGGCCGAAGGTGGCCCAGGTGATGCAGTACGGTGCGCACGGCACCACGTTCGGCGGCAACCCGATGGGTGCGGCGGTGGCCCGGGCAGCGCTGGCCAGGCTCGGTTCGCCGGAGGTGCTGCTGAACGTGGAGCGGCAGGCGCACGACCTGCGCGATGGCCTGGCGGACATCAATGCGGAGCTGGGGCTATTCGAGCAGGTGCGCGGCCGCGGCCTGATGCTGGGCGCGGTGCTGGCCGGGCCGTGGAAGGGGCGCGCCGGCGAGGTGCTCGATCACGCTGCGGCCCATGGCCTGCTGCTGCTGCAGGCCGGCCCGGACGTGCTCCGGTTCGTGCCGCCGCTGGTGCTCACCGATGCGGATGTCGCCGAGGGCCTGCGGCGCTTGCGCGTGGCCCTGGCGGATTTCGTCGCGGCAGCGGGAGCTGCGGCATGAAGTACCTCCACACCATGGTCCGCGTGCGCGACCTTGACGCCTCGCTGCGCTTCTACTGCGAGGGGCTTGGCCTGCGTGAGGTGCGCCGGCGCGATGTGCCAGCCGGCAAGTTCACGTTGGTGTTCCTCGCCGCACCGGAAAGCCCGGACGCCGAAATCGAGCTCACCTGGAACTGGGACTCCAGCGAGGATTACGGGTCGGCCCGCAACTTCGGCCACCTGGCGTTCCGCGTGGACGACATCTACGCCACCTGCGCCCACCTGCAGGCGATGGGCTACACCATCCATCGGCCGCCGCGCGACGGGCACATGGCCTTCGTCCGCTCGCCGGACCTGATTTCGGTGGAGCTGCTGCAGGCCGGCGACGCGCTGCCGCCGGCCGAGCCGTGGTCATCGATGCCGAACACCGGCAGCTGGTGAGCCCGCTCCCGGCGTTCCGGGTCAGGGCAGCTTTTCGCCGCAGTGGCGGCAGAACCGGGCATCCGCCTCGTGGCCGGCCAGCCCGCAGCCTTCGCAGCGCCGCGCCTCGCGCGCCTGGCGCATGCCGTTGGCGAGCTCGGCGGTGAAGATGCCGGTCGGCACCACGATGATGCTGTAGCCGACCAGGATGATCAGCGACGTGAACATCTGGCCCAGCGGCGTCTTCGGCGTGATGTCGCCGAACCCCACCGTCGTCATCGTCACCACCGCCCAGTACATCGATTGCGGAATCGAGGTGAAGCCGTGCTCGGGGCCCTCGATCAGGTACATCGCCGCGCCGAAGATGAGCACCAGGGTCAGGAAGGTGCTGACGAAGACCAGGATCTTTCGCCGGCTCCGGATCAGCGCCGACCAGAGCAGGGTTGCCTCGCCCATGTAACGCGTGAGCTTGAGCACGCGGAAAATGCGCAGGATGCGCAGCGCCCGGATCACCAGCAGATACTGGCTGCCGGTCAGCACCAGGCTCAGGTAGGTCGGCAGCACCGACAGCAGGTCGACGACGCCGAAGAAGCTGCGCGCATAGCGCCAGGGACGCCGCACCACGTAGAGCCGGACCAGATACTCGGCGGTGAAGACCACCGTGAACAGCCATTCCAGGCGAAAGAGCAGCTCGCCGAAGCGCTGATGCAGGGACTGCACCGAGTCCAGCAGGGTCACCAGGATGCTGGCGACGATCGCCACGATGAGTACCACATCGAACAGGCGGCCGGCACGATCGTGGTGGCCGAAGATCACGTGGAACCCGCGCTCGCGCCAGGCCGCACCCGCGGCCGGGTGTGGTTCGCCGGGACGTCGTGGTGTCGGTTTCCCGCTCATCCCCGGCAACCCCGGATCAGTCCCGCGTCAGGGTCGTCATGACCTGGCGCGCCGCCTCCAGCGTGGCGGCGATGTCGTCATCGCTGTGCGCCGAGGACATGAAGCCTGCCTCGAACGCGCTCGGCGCCAGGTAGATACCCCGCTCGAGCATGCCATGGAAGAAGCGGTTGAACCGTGCGGTGTCGGCGGCGGTGGCCTGGGCGAAGGTCTCGACCTTCCCGCCGGTGAAGAACAGGCCGAACATGCCGCCCACGCTGTTCGTGCTGAATGGCACGCCGGCGCCGTCCGCCACAGCCTGCAGGCCGTCGCACAGCAGGCGTGTCCGGGCCGCCAGCGCGTCGTGGAAGCCCGGGGCCTGGACCAGTCCGAGCATGGCCAGGCCGGCGGCCATCGCCACCGGATTGCCGCTCAGCGTGCCCGCCTGGTAGATCGGCCCGGCCGGTGCCACCTGCTCCATCAGGTCGCGGCGGCCGCCGTAGGCGCCGACCGGCATGCCGCCGCCGATCACCTTGCCGAAGGTGGTCAGGTCGGGCTTTACGCCGTAGTGCGCCTGGGCACCACCCAGCGCCACGCGGAAGCCGGTCATCACCTCGTCGAAGATCAGCAGGGCGCCATGCTCGTCGCACAGCGTGCGCAGGCCCTGAAGATAGCCCTCGCGCGGGAGGATGCAGTTCATGTTGCCGGCGACCGGCTCGATGATCAGCGCGGCGATGTCCCGACCGTGCTCGGCGAACAGCGCGCGCGCCGCGTCGAGGTCGTTGTAGGGCAGGGTGAGGGTAAGGTCGGCATTCTGCTTGGGGACGCCCGGCGACGTGGGAACGCCGAACGTCAGCGCGCCCGAGCCGGCCTTCACCAGGAAGCTGTCGCCATGACCGTGGTAGCAGCCCTCGAACTTCACGATGCGGCTGCGACCGGTGGCCCCGCGAGCCAGACGGATCGCCGACATCGTGGCCTCGGTGCCGGAATTGACCATCCGCACCATCTCCATCGAGGGCACCAGCCGCGCGATCGTCTCGGCCATGGTCACTTCCGCCGGACAGGGGGTGCCGAACGACAGGCCGTCGCGAACCGCTCGCTCCACGGCTTCGCGCACCGCCGGATGGTTGTGGCCGGCGATCATCGGGCCCCACGAACCGACATAGTCGATGTACCGCTTGCCCTCGACGTCCCAGAGGTAGGCGCCGTCGGCGCGCGCGGTGAAGAACGGTTCGCCGCCGACCGACTTGAAGGCGCGCACGGGGGAATTCACGCCGCCGGGCATCAACTGGCGCGCGCGCTGGAAGAGTTCGTGGTTCGTCATGCGTATTCCGGATCAGGCTTGGAAGAGGGCGGCCAGTTGCGCGGTCGCAGTCCGTGGATCCCCGGTGCCGAAAACGGCCGACACCGTGGCGAGGAACTCCGCGCCGGCGGCGACCAGCGATCCACCATTGTCGAGGCTGATTCCGCCAATCGCCACCCGGGGAATGCCGAGGTGCCGCGTTTCATGCAGGAGCTCGATCGGTGCGTGTCCGGCGCCGGGCTTGGTCGGGGAGGGGTGGAACGCGCCAAGCGACACGTAGCTCGCTCCCGCGGCTGCCGCTGTCGATGCGAGCGCGGCCGAGGCGTAGCAGGAGACGCCGACAATGGCGTCTGGCCCGAGCGCCGCGCGGACGCGGGCGGGCGCTCCGTCGGCCTGGCTCAGGTGCACGCCGTCGGCGTCGACGGCTGCGGCAAGTGCAACATCGTGGTCGATGACCAGCGGTACGCCGTGGCGCCGGCACAGTCCGGCCAAGGTGCGAGCCTCCTCCGCGCGGCGTGAGTCGTCGCCGGTGAGGTCCCGATACTGGACCATTGCGGCGCCGCCGCAGAGTGCCTCCTCGACGCGCTCCAGCATGCCGGCGGGGCGACCGTCGGTGATGACGTAGATGCCGCGGGTGGGTAGTGGGGTCTTCATGATGCCCATGATGCCGCATTACGTTCTGTCCGCCCGGCTTTCGCGGGCAGGGACGAGTTGCGAGAATGATCGCCCACCCATACGACGGAACATGCAATGACAGACAGCACCTCTCCCGCCGCGCGCAAGTGGATGTGCGTGGTTTGCGGCTTCATCTATGACGAGGCGATCGGCCTGCCGGAAGAGGACATCGCCCCCGGGACGCGTTGGGAAGACGTGCCCGACGCCTGGACGTGCCCCGACTGCGGTGCGACCAAGGACGACTTCGAGATGATCGAGGTGGACTGATCCGGGGCCCTTCCGTGCCCGCATATTGGCCTTTGCCGTCCCGAGGCGGGCCGCTTCCGATGATGTGATGTTCCTGCGCTGATCCGCGCGCACGATAAAGGAGCATCGCCATGAAACAGTTCATCCCCCTCGAGGACGACTGGACGCTGATCGAATCCTTCTTCGGCCATCGCCTCGTGCCCTACCAGGCCGGCATGTCCTGCGTGCACGAGGAGCGCATGCCACGGACCGGCTGCGACCGCGCCACGGGTCTTGCGGAGAAAATATTCCCCGCGCCCCCTTCACAGCCCTCCGGAGCAGCGCTATGATTCTCGCCCCCTCGACAAGCAGCCGCTCCGTCGAGGGGTTTTTGCCCTGTGGCAACGCGGAAAAACTTCTCCGCGAGGTGTTGACGGGCAGGGAAATCGATGTAGAATGAGCGGCTCACCTGAGGCGAAACGCTTCGGGGCGATTCGAGAAACGGATCGCAAGTGATTGATCTTTGACAGTGTGCGCAGGTGACTTGTGTGGGCGCCTTGCAGTGGACGGGATGACTGTCCAAGCAATGCAAGGGTCCAACATACAAGTCAGCAATGACGTTTTATGTTGGGATCACCCTTCAGAAAGACAGATCGACTTCGGTTGATCGAAAACTTAAGTGAAGAGTTTGATCCTGGCTCAGATTGAACGCTGGCGGCATGCTTAACACATGCAAGTCGAACGGCAGCACAGTGGAGCTTGCTCCATGGGTGGCGAGTGGCGGACGGGTGAGTAATGCATCGGGACCTACCCAGACGTGGGGGATAACGTAGGGAAACTTACGCTAATACCGCATACGTCCTACGGGAGAAAGCAGGGGACCTTCGGGCCTTGCGCGGTTGGACGGACCGATGTTCGATTAGCTTGTTGGTGAGGTAACGGCTCACCAAGGCGACGATCGATAGCTGGTCTGAGAGGATGATCAGCCACACTGGGACTGAGACACGGCCCAGACTCCTACGGGAGGCAGCAGTGGGGAATATTGGACAATGGGCGCAAGCCTGATCCAGCAATGCCGCGTGTGTGAAGAAGGC
>JAGWVM010000192.1 GCA_018970895.1 Lysobacteraceae bacterium
GGCGCTTCAGCCAGGCCATCGGCCTGTCGCCGCTGGATTACCTGACCCGACTGCGCATGCAATTGGCCCGCGACGCGATCGCCGGGCACGGTGCCACCGTCACCGAGGCGGCCGCGCTGGCCGGCTATGCCACCGAGTCGGCTTTCAGCCGGGCCTTCAAGCGTGTGCACGGGCAATCGCCGGGGACGTTGCGCAGTGCCTGATCGGCGGGCTAACCCTTCGGCGCGGTCAGCGATTCCATGGTCCAGACGTCGTCACACGTGAGCGCACGCCAACGGCCGGTCCCCCGCGCCGTCGGTCCGACGAACCCTCCCTGCCGTGCACGCCCGGGTCCTTGCCGGTGAACCCAACCCGCAAGCGGGCTGCACGGCCCGAGCAAGTCCGCCTTGATGCGTCGAACCCTCCCCATCGAACAGGCTCCGGGACCCGCGCGGCTGTCCCGCACGGACGCGCGCCCTGCCTCAACGGCCGAAGATGATCTCTTCGCCCTCGTGGTCACGGTCCCAACCGCGCAGTTCGTCGCGGATGTGGGCGATGCGCTGGCGGCCCAGGGCATTGCGTTCCTCGTCCAGCACGTGGCCGTCGAGCAGTTCGGCGATGCGCTGGGCGGTCGGCAGCATGGCGTCCCAGGCGTCGAGCGCGGGAATCGGCGCCGGCAGCGTCATGAAGAAGCTCAGGCCCGGCGTGCGCAGCGATTCCAGTCGCCCCAGGTCGAAGTTGCCCGGCTTGAGCATGTTGGCCACGCTGAAGATCGGCCCGAGTTCGCGCTTGCCGTCGAGCAGGCGGTGGTAGATGCCCATGTCGCCGAAATCCAGACCGGCCTTCTCCGCCGCCACGACCAGGTCCGGGCCGTGGAACAGCTCGCCTTCGCGTGCCACCACGAACAGGGTGACGATGCGGTCCACGGGCAACTGGGCCGGCCGCCGACCGAGTTCCGAGCGGGGCACCGGGCGCGGCTCGGGAGCGGGCGCCGGGGCGGGAGGCGCCACCGGCGGGGCGGCGGTGACCGGCTGCGGCGCGGGTGCCGTCGGCTCGCCGCCGAACAGGCTGCCCGGCGAGCGCAGCGCGTTGATGATCGATTCGGCCTGGCTGGACGGACGCGGGGCCTTGCGACCCGGCTCGGGCTCGCGGCCACGCTCGCCGGCAAGCGTCGCACCGAGCTTCTCCAGCTCCTGGCGCAGGCCCATGTCCAGTTCGCCCTGCTCCGGCTGCTCGGGTTCCGGCGCCTGGGCGACACGGTCGAGCGAGCTGAAGAAGGGGTCGTCGGCCAGGCTGGTGGAACCCACGATCGGCTCACGGCGCTCGTGGTGGCCGGCTGCGCCAGCGGCCGGCTCCGGCGCGGGACGGCGCTTGCCCTGCTCCTTCCTCGGCTGGCCAAACAGCCAGATCAGGCCGAGCACGACCAGGCCGGCAATGAACAGCGGCACGCCGACATTGGCGTTCCAGGCCAGAGCGAGGGGTATCTCGAGCGTCATGGCGAATGTCCTTTAGGCGGCGCCGGCAAGTTTAGCCGCTTCGGCCAGGTCCACCTGCACCAGGCGCGACACGCCGGGTTCGCGCATGGTCACGCCGCACAGTTGGGTAGCCGCTTCCATCGTGGCCTTGTTGTGGCTGATGAAGATGAACTGCACCTTCTCGCTCATCTCGCGCACCATCGCCGAGAAGCGGCCGACGTTGGCCTCGTCCAGCGGCGCGTCCACCTCGTCGAGCAGGCAGAACGGCGCCGGGTTCAGGCCGAAGATCGAGAACACCAGCGACACCGCGGTGAGCGCCTTCTCGCCGCCGGACAGCAGCGAGATGTTCGACACGCGCTTGCCCGGCGGGCGCGCCATGATCGCCACGCCGGTGCTGAGCAGGTCGTCGCCGGTCAGCTCCAGGTAGGCGTGGCCGCCGCCGAACAGGCGCGGGAAGAGCTCCTGCACGCCGGCGTTGACGCGGTCGAAGGTCTCCTTGAAGCGCTGGCGCGTCTCGCGGTCGATCTTCCTGATCGCGTCCTCCAGCGTTTCCATCGCGCTGGTGAGGTCGTTGAGCTGGTTGTCCAGGTAGGTCTTGCGCTCGCTCTGCTCGGCGTGTTCCTGGATCGCGGCCAGGTTGACCGGCTCCAGCCGCACGATCTTCTGGCCGATGTCGGTGAGCTGGCGGCGCCAGGCGTCGGCCTCGGCATCCTCGGCCAGTTCGGCCAGCAGCGCCTCCAGTTCCAGGCCGGACGCAGCGATCGCGTCGGCCAGCTGCTGGGCGCGCATCTGCAGGGCCTGGGCGGCGAGGCGCTTTTCCGAATGCTGCTCACGCAGCGCGGCCAGCTCCTGCTCGTGCAGCTGGCGCTGCTGTTCCAGCTTGCGCACTTCGATGTCGCAGTCTTCCAGCGCGCGTCGGGCCTCGACCAGCTGGCGGTCGACCAGCAGGCGCTGGTCGAGGTAGGTCTGGCGCTCGGCTTCCAGCTCGGCGATCGGATCGGCGCCGGAAGCAAGCTGTTCGGCGATCTCGGTGCGGCGGGCCTCGACCGTGCGCAGCTGGGAGTCCAGACGGGCCAGCGCCTGCTCCAGCGAGGCCAGCGAGGAACGCTTGGACTCCATCGACAGCGCCAGCGCGTGCGCCTGGTCAGCCGCCTCGCGGGCGTTCATGCGGGCTTCCTCGCGTGCTTCCAGAAGGGCGCGGCGCTCGTTCTCCAGCTCGCGGCGCTGGTCTTCCAGGTCGCCCATGTGATTGACCGACTCGTCCAGCCGCGCGCGCGCCTCGCGGGTCTGGCCCTGCAGCTCGTCGAGCTGCTCGATCAGGGTCGACAACTCGCCGGCGACCTTTTCGGCGCGGGCGCGGGCAGTCTCCACCTTGCCGCGATGGCTCTGCAGCTGGCCGGCCAGTTCGGACTGGCGGCGATGCGCGTTGTACAGCTCGCGCTGGGCGTCGTCGCGCCCGCGCTCGGCTTCGAACTTGGCGGTGCGCAGGTCTTCGAGCTGGCCGGTGGCCTCCTCGATGTGCGCCTCCAGCGTGGCGATCTGCCCGGTCAGCGTGCGGATCTCGCGCTCGCGCGCCAGCACGCCGACCTGGTTGCCTTGCGCCCGGCGCACGCGGGCCCACTGCGGGGCCAGCCACTCGCCGGTGCGGGTGATCACCGACTGGCCGGCACCGAGTGAAGCCACGCGGTTGCGTGCTTCCTCCAGCGTCTCGGCGATCTGCACGTTGGCCAGCAGCTGCATGGCCGCCGCCGGGCCGCGCACGCGCGCGGCCAGCGTGCCCTCGGCGCCCTGCCCACCGGCCTGCGCGGCCAGCAGCGCGAGGTCGGCCTCGCCCAGCGAGGCGAAATCGTTGGCCAGGGCCAGCGGATCGTCCACCAGCACGCCGTCGAGCAGGCCGGCCAGCACGGTCTCGACCGCCGACTCCCAACCGGCATCGACCTGCAGCGATTCGCCCAGACGGCGTGCCTTGTCCAGCCCGAAGCCGGCCAGCCAGCCGCTGGCGGCCGATTCCTCCTGGCCGAGCGCGGCGTGCTGCAGCGCTTCCAGCGAGGACAGCCGACCGCGCGCGGTCTGCAGCTGCTGGCGCGCCTCGTTCAGCGCGGACTGCACCTGGCGTTCCTCGTCCAGCACCTTCTCGTGCTGCGACTTGTGCTGGTCGAGCATCTGTCCCAGCGTCTCGACCCGCTCGCGCTGGGTCTCGTGCTCGATTTCCAGCTGTTCGGCGGCCGCGTCCAGCGCGATGACGTCGGTGGCCTTCTGTTCGGTTTCCAGCGCCTCGCGGCGGCGGGCCAGGTCGACCGCCTGGCGGTCCAGGTAATTGAGCTTGGTGCGTTCCACTTCCGCCGCGCGGCTGGACTCACCGGCGGTGCGGGTGTAGCCGTCCCAGCGCTGCTGCCAGTCGGCCAGCTTGGCTTCGGTGCTGCGCTGGGCCTCGGCGGTCTCGTCCTGCATCTGCTGCAGCGCTTCGAGCCTGGGCTCACCCTCGGCCAGCGCCAGGCGCAGCGTCTCGATCTGCTCGCGGTCGGTGGCGATGTGCGCGGACAGCTCGGCGTGCTCGCGCTCGGCCTCGCCCTGGGCGCGCTGCAGCCGCTCGGCGGTCTCCTTGTTGAAGCGGACCTGCTGCTCGACGCGGGCGATCTCGGCGCCGACCTTGTAGACCTCGGCCTGCACGCTGTTCAGATGATCGCTAGCGGCGACGTGCCGCTCGCGCACGGTTTCCAGCTGCGCCTCGACGTGGCGCTGCTCGGCGAGCTTCTTCTCGATGGCGATCTCGGCGGCAGACAGCCCCTGCCCTTCGCCGTCGTGCTGGCCCTTGAGCGCGCGGTACTCCAGCGCGCGCAGCTCGGCTTCCTTGCGGGTCTGTTCTTCCTTCAGCGCCTTCCAGCGCTCGGCGGCGCGGGCCTGGCGGTTGAGGTGTTCGAGCTGCTTGTCCACCTCGTCGCGCACGTCGCGCACGCGGTCGAGGTTCTCGCGGGTGGACTTGATGCGGCTCTCGGTTTCCTTGCGGCGCTCCTTGTACTTGGAGATGCCGGCGGCCTCTTCCAGGTGGGTGCGCAGGTCTTCCGGCGCGGCCTCCACGATCTGGCTGATCATGCCCTGCTCGATGATCGAGTAGCTGCGCGGCCCCAGACCGGTGCCGAGGAACAGGTCGGTGATGTCGCGGCGGCGGCAGCGCGCGCCATTGAGGAAATACGACGACTGCCCGTCGCGGGTGACCTGGCGCTTGACCGAGATCTCCGCGTACTGGCCGTACTCGCCCTGCACCGAGCCGTCGGCGTTGTCGAAGATCAGCTCCACCGTGGCCTGGCCCACCGGCTTGCGCGAGTTGGAGCCGGAGAAGATCACGTCGGTCAGCGAGTCGCCGCGCAGGCGGCTGGCCGCGCTCTCGCCCATCACCCAGCGGATCGCGTCGA
>JAGWVM010000193.1 GCA_018970895.1 Lysobacteraceae bacterium
GGTTTCGTGGCGGGCGACTGGCTGGAGCCGCTGGCGGGACTGCGCTTCGACGTGGTGGTCTCCAACCCGCCCTACATCGAGGCGGACGATCCGCACCTGACGCAGGGCGACCTGCGCTTCGAGCCGGCGAGCGCGCTGGCCTCGGGCGTCGATGGTCTGGACGACATCCGCCGCATCGTCGCCGACGCCCGCGCGGCGCTGCTGCCCGGTGGCTGGCTGCTGTTCGAGCACGGCTGGAACCAGGGTGAGGCGTGCCGCGCGCTGCTGGAAGCAGCCGGTTACCGTGAGGTGTTCACGGCGCAGGATCTGGAGCAGCGCGACCGCGTCAGCGGCGGTCGCCACCCCGGCTGAGGCGACGTCGGGACCCGGGCGAAGCGGGGCGCCGGCGCTCAGCCCGCGCTGGCGCTGCTGGCGACCAGTTTCGGGAAGCGTGCGCGGATCGCGTTGCGGATCGACGGCAGGTCGAGGCCGGCCATGCTCAGCACTTCCTCGCGGCTGCCGTGTTCGAGGTACACGTCCGGCAGGCCCAGGTGCAGGATCGGCAACGTGATGCCGTGCGCGGCCAGGCACTCGGCCACGGCCGAGCCGGCGCCGCCGGCGACCGCGTTGTCCTCCAGCGTGACGAAGGCGTCGTGGGTCCTGGCCAGCTCCACCAGCATCGCCTCGTCGAGCGGCTTGACGAAGCGCATGTTGACCAGCGTGGCGTCCAGTTCGGCGGCGACCACGGTGGCCGGCGCCAGCATCGCGCCGAAGGAAAGCAGGGCCAGACCGTGGCCGCGGCGACGAAGCTCGGCCTTGCCGATCGGCAGCGTGTCCAGCTCCGGCCGCAGCATTGCGCCGGGGCCGGTACCGCGCGGATAGCGCACGGCGGCCGGGCCTTGGTAGGCGAAACCGGTGGACAGCATCATCCGGCACTCGTTCTCGTCCGCCGGCGCCATGATCACCATGTTCGGCAGGCAGCGCAGGAACGACAGGTCGAAGCTGCCGGCGTGGGTGGCGCCGTCCGGGCCGACCACGCCGGCGCGGTCGATCGCGAAGGTCACGTCCAGGTTCTGCAGCGCCACGTCGTGGATCGCCTGGTCGTAGGCGCGCTGCAGGAACGTGGAGTAGATCGCCACGACGGGCTTGGCGCCCTCGCAGGCCATGCCGGCGGCCAGCGTCACCGCGTGCTGCTCGGCGATCGCCACGTCGAAGTAGCGCTCCGGATGTTCCTTGGAGAAGCGCACCAGCCCCGAGCCTTCGCGCATCGCCGGGGTGATGCCCATCAGGCGGTCGTCGGCCGCGGCCTGGTCGCACAGCCAGTCGCTGAACACGTCGGTGTAGGTCGGCTTGGCCGGCGTAGACTTCTTCACCAGGCCGGCCTGCGGGTCGAACGGGCCGACCGCGTGGTATTCGATCTGTGCCTGCTCGGCCGGGGCGTAGCCCTTGCCCTTGGTGGTGATCACGTGCAGCAGCTGCGGACCGGGCAGCTCCTTCACCGTACGCAGCGCGTGCAGCAGCGCCGGCAGGTCGTGGCCGTCGATCGGGCCGGTGTAGTGGAAGCCCAGCTCCTCGAACAGCGTGGAGGGGACGAACATGCCCTTGGCGTGCTCTTCCCAGCGCTTGAAAAACCGGCCCATCAGCGACTGCTTGGGGATCGCGCGCTTGGCCCGCTCGCGCCACGCGTTGAGCGTGTGGCTGGCCATCGCGCGGGCCATCATCTTGGTCAGCGCGCCGACGTTCTCGCTGATCGACATGCCGTTGTCGTTGAACACCACCAGCATGTTCGGCTCCACGTCGCCGCCGTGGTTGAGCGCCTCGAAGGCCATGCCGGCAGTCATCGCGCCGTCGCCGATCACCGCGACGAACTTGCGGTCGTCGCCGCGGCGCTGCGCGGCGATCGCCATGCCGAGCGCGGCCGAGATCGAGGTGGACGAGTGGCCGACGCCGAAGGTGTCGTACTCGCTCTCCTCGCGGCGCGGGAACGGCGCCAGGCCGTCCTTCTTCTTGATCGTGGTGATCCGGTCGCGGCGGCCGGTGAGGATCTTGTGCGGGTAGCACTGGTGGCCGACGTCCCAGACCAGCCGGTCATGCGGGGTATCGAACACGTGGTGCAGGGCCACGGTCAGCTCGACCACGCCCAGTCCCGCGCCGAAATGGCCACCGGAGCTGGCCACGGCCTCGATCAGGTACTGGCGCAGTTCGTCCGCCACGGCCGGCAGTACCTCGTCGGGCACGCGGCGCAGGTCGGCGGGCGTCTCGATGGGCGCCAGGTGGGGATAGCGGGAAAGGTCGATCATCCGCATATTGTTGGCCTGCCGGGGAGGCGGGGCAAGGGCGGCGGTCGGGCGGGTCCGGGCCGGCGGGCCCAATACCCCACCCCGCGGCTCGCCGGCGTCATCCCGTCCCGCCCCTGCCGCGCCGCCCCGAGGAGTGCTCCCCATGGCCGATTCCAAGCTGTTCCGCCAGTTCGCGACCGCCACGTCGCGGGCCGCCGGCAAGCCCGCCGCGTTCATCACGGCCACGCTGATCATCCTGGTCTGGGCCCTGACCGGGCCGCTGTTCGGCTTCGGCGACACCTGGCAGCTGGTGATCAACACCGGCACCACGATCATCACCTTCCTGATGGTGTTCCTGATCCAGAACACCCAGAACCGCGACTCCGCGGCCCTGCAGATCAAGCTGGACGAGCTGATCCGCTCCAGCCGGGCGCACAACGCCCTGCTGGCGCTGGAGGAGCTGGACGATGCGACACTGGACCGCATCCGCCGGCATTATTGGCGGCTGGCCGAGCGGGGGCGTCGCGAGCTGGAAAACGTCGAGGAGGCGCTCGGCGACGAGGACGACGAGATCTGAGCGGAACCTGCCGGATCAGGCGTGCGCGGCGCGGCGGTCGCGCGGCAGGTGGTTGACCAGGAATTCCATCTGGTCGGCCAGGATGTTGCGGTTGGACAGGATCAGGTGTTCCACCCAGCTTGGCCGATAAGGCACCGCCAGCAGCGGCATGTGCGCCTGCTGCGGCGTGCGGTTGGCCTTGCGCAGGTTGCAGGCCAGGCAGGCGCTGACCACGTTTTCCCATTCGTCCCGGCCGCCCTTGGACACCGGGTGGACATGGTCGCGGGTGAGCTCGCCACGGCTGAAATGATTGCCGCAGTACAGGCAGAGGTGGCGGTCGCGGGCGAACAGCGCGGTGTTGGTGAGCGCCGGGGCCGGATCGATGGCGTGATCGCGGCAGTGTCCGGTGCTGGCGATGATCGGGTGCAGGTCCAGCGTGCTCTGCGTGCCCAGCGCGCGGTTGATGCCGCCGTGGACGGTGAGGCAGGGCTCGCCCAGCGTCCACGCCACGGCCTCGCGGACGTAGAGGCAGGCCGCATCCTGCCAGCTGATCCAGTCGAGGATCCGGCCGGAGGCGTCCAGCGACAGTACCCGGGTCGAGTGCAGGTCGGCCCGAAGCGGCACTTCCATCAGCATGCAGTCCTTCCTTCGATCAGGGGGGAAACGCGCAGCGATGCAACCGTGAGCTGGCCCCGAGCATAGCCCAAGTTTGTTGCGATTCGCATGCAAAAGCCTGCTGCGGCAAGAACATAGCAGCCGGTCCCGGCGTTCGCGGGCGACCGTGCGCGCTGCTATAGTGGCCGTTCGTCTTGAGACCCGGGCCGGGTTTGGGAGGGGGAGCCGACGGTGGCAACCCCGGCGCGGCTGGGCAGAGGTAAACAACGTGGCAGAAGTCTTTTTCTACGAGCGTCCCGTGCCGCTCAACCGTACCGCCCACAAGGACCTGCGCCTGAAGGGCATACCCACCCTGAAGTTCGCGGCCAACGTGCACTCGGTGCCGCTGACCGCCGTGGAGTTCCCCGCCGCGGCCCGCGACATGCCGATCCTGTTCGCCGGCAACGGCATCCATGATGCCGGCCCGATGGCGCTGCTCGGCCTGCGCCAGAACGAGAACCTGTTCGTCGACGCCAACGGCCTGTGGGTGCCGGGCGCGTACGTGCCGGCGTTCATCCGCCGCTACCCGTTCATCCTGGCCGAGAAGCCGGAAGGGCAGGAGGGTGACGATTTCACCGTGTTCCTCGACGAGGCCTACGAGGGCTTCGGCAGCGAGGAGGGCGAGCGCCTGTTCAAGGAAGACGGGACCGATGCGGAGATGCTCACCAATGCGGTGAACTTCCTCGGCGAGTTCCAGCAGCACGTCGAGCGCACGCACCGGTTCATGGACCAGCTGCGCAAGCACGACCTGCTCGAGCCGCGCAACATCCGGCTGGAGAAGGACGGCAACGCGATCACCCTCAACGGCCTGTTCGTGGTCGACGAGGAAAAGCTGCGCCAGATCGACGAGAAGACCGCGCACGAGTTCATGAAGGACGGCACGCTGGGCTGGATCTACGCCCACCTGCTGTCGCTGGCCAACATTGATCGCGTATCGGCTCGCCTCAACGAGCGCGAGCAGGGCGAGGCCGCCACCGGCAGTACCGCGGTCAACTGATCGCCCTGTCGGGTCGGAAACAGCCCGCGGCCACCCGGTGGCCGCGGGTTTTTTTGGCTCAGCGCACCGGCTTGGCCATCCGCAGCAGGTCGGTCCCGTAGCCGGCGGCCTCGTAGAGCGCCCTTGCCCGCTCGTTGCCGGGAAACACGGCCAGCGTGACCAGCGCGCAGCGGTGCTCGCGTGCCCAGTCCTCGGCGTGCTGCAGCAGGGCACGCCCGATCCCCCGGCGCTCGTGGCCCGGCGCCACCACCACGTCGGAGATGTGGCAGTTGGTGCGGCCGGTGAAGAAGTCCTGGGTCTTCTGCAGGTGCAGGAAGCCGACCCGCTCGGCGTCGGCGTCTTCGGCGACGAACAGGAAACTGTTTGGCGGCTGGTCGTCCAGGTGGTGGGCGATGTCGC
>JAGWVM010000043.1 GCA_018970895.1 Lysobacteraceae bacterium
GATGCTGCTGCTGACCCAGCCGGGCCGCTACGACGTGGTGGTCACCGAGAACCTGTTCGGCGACATCCTCACCGACGAGGCCGCCGCACTGGCCGGTTCGCTGGGCCTGCTGCCCTCGGCCTCGCTGGGCGAGGGCAAGCGCGGCCTGTACGAGCCGATCCACGGCTCGGCGCCGGACATCGCCGGCCAGGGCGTGGCCAATCCCACCGGCGCGATGCTCTCCGCCGCGATGCTGCTGCGTCATTCGCTGGGTCTGGAGGAAGAGGCGCAGTGCGTGGAAGCGGCCGTATCTCACGTGTTGGCCCGCGGTCCGCGCACCCGCGACATCGGCGGCCAGGGCAACACCGCCGCGGTGCGCGACGCCGTGCTGATGGCGGTGGAAGACCATGCCAGCACCCACCACGCCTTCTTCGCCGGCGGCCGCGCATGCGGTTGATCCCGGCCCACGCTTGCTTTCCCCGCGCGTCCTCGGCCGGTCCCTGTCACGTGTGCAGCGACCTCTCCCCGGCGCCCGCACCCGCACCCGCCGGCCGGGACGCACGGGGAAGCATTTCCATCCGTTCCAAGGGAGCCACCGATGCGCAGTGATGTGATGAAGACCGGCCCGGATCGTGCGCCGGCACGGGCGATGATGCGGGCCACGGGCCTGGACGACGCGGCGATCGCCAAGCCGCTGGTGGCGATCGTGCACACCTGGTCGAACGTCAGCCCGTGCAACCTCAACCTGCGCGAACTGGCCGACGCGGCCACCGCCGGCGTGCGCGCCGCGGGCGGCACGCCGATCGAGTTCAACACCATCGCGATCACCGACGGCATGGCGATGGGCACGCCCGGCATGCGCGCCTCGCTGGTCAGCCGCGAGGTGATCACCGACTCGATCGAGCTGGCCGTGGACGGCCATTCGCTGGACGCGATGGTGGTGCTGTGCGGCTGCGACAAGACCATCCCCGCCGCGGCGATGGCGCTGGCGCGGCTGAACATTCCCGGCGTGGCGCTGTACGGCGGCACCATCGCCCACGGCAACCACGACAACCACCCGATCACCATCCAGCAGGTGTTCGAGGCGGTCGGCGCGCACGGCGCGGGCAAGATCGACGACGCCGAGCTGACCTCGGTGGAACGCGACGCCTGCCCGGGTGCCGGCGCCTGCGGCGGCCAGTTCACCGCCAACACCATGGCGATGGTGCTGACCACGCTGGGCCTGTCGCCGATGGGCTTCAACGACATCCCGGCCACCCATCCGGCCAAGCAGCAGGCGGCCTACCGCTGCGGCGAGCTGGTGATGGAATGCCTGAAGGCCAATCGCCGCCCGAGTGACCTGCTCAGCCGCATCGCGTTCCAGAACGCCGCGCGCATGGTCGCGGCCACCGCCGGCTCCACCAACGCCGTGCTGCACCTGCTGGCGATCGCCCGCGAGGCCGGCGTGGCGTGGAGCATCGAGGATTTCGAGCCGGCCTCGGTGCACACCCCGGTGATCGCCGACCTGCTGCCCGGCGGCCGCTACACCGCGGTGGAAATGTTCGGTGCCGGCGGCGCTGCCCGCGTGGCGCAGGAGCTGATCGCCGCCGGCATGCTCGCCGACACGCCGACCGTCACCGGCCGCTCGCTGTTCGCCGAGGCCGAAGCCGCGCCGCGCGCCGACAACCAGGACGTGATCCATCCGGTGAGCGCGCCGCTGAAGCCGCGCGGCGGCTACTCGATCCTGTACGGCAACCTCGCCCCCGAGGGCTGCATCCTCAAGCTGGCCGGCAAGACCGGCACCCAGTTCGAGGGGCCGGCCCGCGTGTTCGAGAGCGAGGAGGCCGCGTTCGCGGCCGTGCAGTCCGGCGGCATCGCCAAGGGCGACGTGGTGGTGATCCGCAACGAAGGTCCGGCCGGCGGCCCCGGCATGCGCGAGATGCTCGGCGTCACCGCCGCCCTGGTCGGTCGCGGCCTGGGCAACGACGTCGCGCTGATTACCGACGGCCGCTTCTCCGGCGCCACCCACGGCTTCATGGTCGGCCACATCGCTCCGGAAGCGGCCCGCGGCGGTCCCATCGGCCTGCTGCAGGACGGCGACCCGGTGGTGATCGACGGCGAAAAGCGCGAGCTGCGCACCACCGCCGACCTCGACGCCCGCCGCGCCGGCTGGACGCCGCCGCCGCCCAAGGTCACCCACGGCGCCCTGGCCAAGTACGCACGACTGGTCGGCTCCGCTTCCGACGGCGCGATCACCCGCGCCTATGCCCCTTCCACCTCGGCCGCCCCGACGGCCCCCGTTTCCGAAGAACACACCCAAGGAGTCACCGCATGAGCACGAACAACGACAACCTCCTCGCCAAGGGCCGCATCGCCGTGCTCGGCTACGGCAGCCAGGGCCGCGCCCATGCGCTGAACCTGCGCGACTCCGGCCTCGACGTGGTCGTGGGCCTGCGCCCGAACGGCCCGACCTGGCACAAGGCCAAGGCCGAAGGCTTCACCGTGGTCGAACCGGGCGAGGCGGTGAAAGGCGCCGACCTGGTCGCCGTGCTGACCCCGGACATGGTGCAGCCGACGCTGTACACCGAGTCGATCGAGCCGAACATCAAGCCCGGCGCGGCGCTGCTGTTCGCGCACGGCTTCAACGTGCACTTCGGCCAGATCACCCCGCGCAAGGACATCGACGTGATCCTGGTCGCGCCGAAGGGCCCGGGCGCGCTGGTGCGTACCGAGTACGAGCGCGGCCGCGGCGTGCCAAGCATCTGGGCGGTCTACCAGGACGTCAGCGGCCAGGCCGAGGCCAAGGCGCACGCCTACGCCGACGGCATCGGCGGCGGCCGCGCGCTGCTGATCAAGACCGACTTCAAGGAAGAGACCGAGACCGACCTGTTCGGCGAGCAGGCGGTGCTCTGCGGCGGCGCCAGCGAGCTGGTGAAGGCCGGCTTCGAGACCCTGGTGGAAGCCGGCTACCAGCCGGAGATCGCCTACTACGAGGTGATGCACGAGCTGAAGCTGATCGTCGACCTGTTCTACGAAGGCGGCCTCACCAAGATGCTGCAGTTCGTCTCCGAGACCGCCCAGTACGGCGACTACGTCAGCGGCCCGCGGGTCATCGACGCGGGCGTGAAGGCGCGCATGAAGGACGTGCTGACCGACATCCAGGACGGCACCTTCGCGAAGAACTGGACCGAGGAATACAAGGCCGGCCTGCCCAACTACAAGCGCATCAAGCAGGCCGACCTCGACCACCCGATCGAGCAGGTCGGCGCCAGGCTGCGCGCACGCATGCCGTGGCTGCAGACCGGCAACGCCCAGCCGGCCGCCGCCGGTGAACCGCTGAAGAAGGTCGGCTGAAGTCGCCGATCCCCCGGCCGCGCGTGACCGCGCGCGGCCGGACCGAACGCAACGCTTGAGGAACCGTCCCGTGAACGTGCAGACCGTGAAGCCCGACCCCGCACCCATCCTGCCGCCGCCCGGCGTGCACCCGCTCGCCGGCACTCCGATGACCGGCGCCGAGATCGTGGTGCAGGTGCTCGCCGACGAGGGTGCGGACGTGCTTTTCGGTTACTCCGGCGGCGCCATCCTGCCGGTGTACGACGCAGTGTTCCGCTACAACGCCGAGCACCCGCGCGAGGACGGCCGCGATGCGATGCCGCTGATCGTGCCGGCAAACGAGCAGGGCGCGGGCTTCATGGCCGCCGGCTACGCCCGCGCGTCGGGCAAGGTCGGCGTGGCGGTGGTCACCTCCGGCCCCGGCGCCACCAACACGGTGACGCCGGTGCGCGACTCGATGGCCGACTCGATCCCGATGGTGGTGATCTGCGGCCAGGTGCCCACCGCGGCGATCGGCAGCGACGCGTTCCAGGAGGCGCCGATCAGCAGCATCATGAGCGGCTGCGCCAAGCACGTGTTCCTGGTCACCGACCCGGCGAGGCTGGAACCCACCCTGCGCACCGCGTTCGAACTGGCCCGCAGCGGCCGGCCCGGCCCGGTGGTGGTGGACATCCCCAAGGACGTGCAGAACGCTGCGCTGACCTTCCAGGGCGAGGGCCAGCTGGCGATTCCCGGCTATCGCGCGCGGATGCGCGCGGTGGAACAGGCCCACCTCACCGACGCCGACTGCGCCGCCTTCTTCGCCGCGCTGGGCCAGGCGAAGCGGCCGCTGATCTACGCCGGCGGCGGCGTGATCGCCGCGGAAGCCGCCGAGGCATTGCGCGCGTTCGCCGAAGCCTTCGGCCTGCCGGTGACCACCACCCTGATGGGCATCGGCGCGGTGGACACCACCGCGCCGCTGGCCCTGCACATGCTGGGCATGCACGGCACCGCCTACGCCAACTACGCGGTGGAGGACTGCGACTTCGTGCTGGCGCTGGGTGCGCGCTTCGACGACCGCGTGGCCGGCGTGCCGGGCAAATTCGCGCCCCGCGCGCGCACCATCGCCCAGGTCGACATCGACCCGGCCGAGATCGGCAAGGTGAAGGCGGTGCATTGGCACCACTGCGGCCCGCTGGTGCGCACGCTGGACCGGCTGCGCCGCTACGGCAAGGCACAGGGCTTCCGCCCGCAGTCCGACGGCCGTTACGCGGCGTGGCACCGGCACGTGGCCGAACTCAAGCGCGTGCATGCGATGAACTACGACCGCGCCAGCGCGATGATCCAGCCCTATGCGGTGATCGAGGCGATCAACCGGATCACCGACGGCCGCGCGATCATTTCCACCGGCGTCGGCCAGCACCAGATGTGGGCGGCACAGTACTTCGATTTCCGCCAGCCCCGGCAGTGGCTCACCTCCGGCTCGATGGGCACGATGGGCTTCGGCCTGCCGGCGGCGATCGGCGCGCAGTTCGCGCGGCCGGACGCGCTGGTGATCGACATCGACGGCGACGCCAGCATCCGCATGAACTTCGGCGAGCTGGAAACCGTCACCACCTACGGCCTGCCGCTGAAGGTGGTGGTGTTCAACAACGCCGGCGACGGCATGGTGCGGCAGTGGCAGAAGCTGTTCTTCGAGAGCCGTTTCGCCTCCTCGGACAAGACCCTGCACACCAAGGATTTCGTCAAGGCCGCGCAGGCCGACGGCTTCGCCTGGGCACAGCGGCTGGACCAGCCGGCCGACATCGAACGGGTGATCGCCGATTTCCTCGCGTTCGAAGGCCCGGCCTTCCTCGAGGTGATCATCGATCCGGATGCCGGCGTCTACCCGATGGTCGGCCCCGGCATGACCTACGCGCAGATGATTACCGGCGAGCACATCGCCTCGCGCACGCCGCCCGAGGCCGCCGACGGCGCGCCGGCGGACATGTTCTGAGAGGGCGACCGACGGCACGAAGAGCGAAGTCGCTGGATCCCGGCTTTCGCCGGGATGACGAAATGTCAGGCCGTGATGCAGCTGCGGATGGGTTGCCGGGTCTGCCCGAAACCTCCAGCCCGTCATCCCGGCGCACGCTGGGATCCAGTGACTCTCCAGTCCAGGCCCGGTGCCCACCTGCGCCAGACCACCGACATCCAGGCAACAAGCGCGTTACGGAATCCCCATGAAGCACACCCTCTCGATCCTGCTGCAGAACGAATCCGGCGCGCTGGTGCGCGTCGCCGGCCTGTTTTCCTCGCGCGGCTACAACATCGACTCGCTCAACGTGGCGCCGACCACCGACATCGAGGTATCGCGGCTGACCCTGGTCACCCACGGCGGCGACGACTCGATCGACCAGATCCTCAAGCAGGCGCGCAAGCTGGTGGACGTGATCGAGGCGGTGGAGCTGCCGTCACCGGTGGCAGTGCCGTCCGATCCGGCCGCAGGCGCGTGAACGCGATGGGCGACGCCGGCCTCGACCTGCTGCGCCGCGTGCTCACGGCGCGCGTGTACGAGGTGGCGCGCGAGTCCGAGCTCGATCCGGCCCCGGCGCTGTCGCGGCGGCTCGGCAACACCGTGCTGCTGAAGCGCGAGGACAACCAGCCGGTGTTCTCGTTCAAGCTGCGCGGCGCCTACAACAAGATGGTCTTCCTGGACGCGCCGGCCCGCGCGCGCGGCGTGATCACCGCGTCGGCCGGCAACCATGCACAGGGCGTGGCGCTGGCCGCGGCGCGGCTCGGGGTGCGCGCCACCATCGTGATGCCGCAGACCGCGCCGCAGGTGAAGGTGGATGCGGTGCGCGCGATCGGCGGGACGGCAGTGGAGATCGTGCTGATCGGCGACTCCTACAGCGAGGCGCAGGCCGAGGCCGCCCGCCTGCAGGCCGAACACGGCTACACCCTGGTGCATCCGTTCGACGACCCCGACGTGATCGCCGGCCAGGGCACGGTGGGCATGGAGGTGCTGCGCCAGCACGCCGGCCCGCTGCACGCGATCTTCGTGCCGGTCGGCGGTGGCGGCCTGCTCGCCGGCGTGGCCGCCTTCGTCAAGGCGGTGCGGCCGGAGGTGAAGGTGATCGGCGTGCAGAGCACGGCGGCGAACGCGATGACCCGGTCGCTGGCCGCCGACGAGCGGGTGGTGCTGGACGAGGTCGGCCTGTTCGCCGACGGTACCGCGGTGAAGCAGGTCGGCGCGCTCACCTTCGCGATCTGCCGCCAATTCGTGGACGACATGATCTGCGTCGACACCGACGCGATCTGCGCGGCGATCAAGGATGTGTTCGCCGACACGCGTACGGTGCCGGAACCCTCCGGCGCCCTGGCCATCGCCGGCCTGAAGCAGTACGCCGCCGCGCACGGCTTGCAGGACCAGACGCTGGTGGCGGTGTGTTCCGGCGCCAACATGAATTTCGACCGGCTCAGTTTCGTCGCCGAGCGCGCCGAGGTGGGCGAGCGGCGCGAGGCGCTGTTCGCGGTCACCATCCCGGAAGAGCGCGGCAGCTTCCGCCGCTTCTGCGAGGTGCTGGGCGGGCACAGCCTGACCGAGTTCAACTACCGCATCGGCGACACCCGCGAGGCACACCTGTTCGTCGGGGTGCGCACCGGCGGGCGCGAGGAGAGCGGGGCGCTGGCGCGCGCCTTCCGCGCGCAGGGCTTCGGTGTGCTGGACCTGTCCGACGACGAGCTGGCCAAGCTGCACCTGCGGCACATGGTCGGCGGCCGCTCGCCGCTGGCGCAGGACGAGCGGCTGTACCGCTTCGACTTCCCCGAACGCCCCGGCGCGCTGCTGCGCTTCCTGGCACAGCTGCATCCGGACTGGAACGTCAGTCTGTTCCACTACCGCAACCAGGGCGCCGACCACGGCCAGATCCTGGTCGGCCTGCAGGTGCCGCCGGCCGAGCGCGACCTGTTCGCCCGCTTCCTGGACACGCTGGGCTATCCGCATCGCGACGAGAGCGCCAACCCGGCCTACCGCCTGCTGCTGGCCGGACCGTCGCCGGTCAGCCGGATCGGGACCGCGAGCGCGGTCTGAACGGCGGGGCGAAGCTCAGAACAGGTCGACGCTGCCGATCGCCAGCTCCCCTTCCAGCGCGCCGCGGGCGCGCAGGAAGTCGTAGTTGTGGACCTGGTTGCGACCGTGGTTCTTGGCGAAGTAGAGCGCCTTGTCGGCCCGGTCGAGGACCGTGGCCGGATAGTCGCCGGCTCCGATCGCGGCGAATCCGACGCTCACGGTGACCCGGCCGACCTGGGGAAAGGTGTGCTCCTGGACCCGCGTGCGGAACCGGTCGAGCGCGGCCTGCGCGGCGGTGGCGTCGACCGCCGCCAGCAGCACCACGAACTCCTCGCCGCCGAAGCGGAACAGCGGGTCGCCGTGGCGGAAGCTCGCCCGCATCTGCTGGGCGATCATCAGGATCACCTCGTCGCCGTACAGGTGCCCCCAGGTGTCGTTGATGCGCTTGAAGTGGTCGATGTCCATGATCGCCAGCCAGGCCCGGCTGCCTTCCTCGCCGGCGCGCGGCCGGGGCGCGTGCACCCGCTGCTGCAGGTGGCGCTCGAAGCTGCGGCGGTTGTACAGCCCGGTGAGCTTGTCGCGCTCGCTCTCGTCGATCAGGCCGACGTAGTTGGCGTAGATCCGCGCGAACCCCTCCACCAGCGGCCGCAGCATCTCCAGCGGGTGGGCCGATTCGAGCATCAGTGCCCCGATCATCCTTCCGTCGTGGCGGATCGGCACAAGCAGGCCGTAGCCGCCGTCGCGCAGCCGCACGCAACCGCCGTCGCGCTCGCCCTGGCGCAGCAGCCGGCCGGCGTCGGCATCGTCCGCACAGGGCACCGGTTCGACGCTGTAGCGACCCAGCGCGTTGCGCCGGCAGCGGATGAGCAGGTCCTGCGGAACGGCGCGGTCGCCGGCGTACTTGTAGAGCGTCACCGCGCGCGCATCGGCCAGTTCCGCGAGGGAGAGCGTCAGGCTGTGATCCAGCGCCTCGGTATCGCGCTGATGGGTAAAGTGCGCCACCGTGTCGACCAGGCGCGCCTGGGTATCCTCGCCGCTGGCCACCCAGTCGGGAGCATCCGCGGACGGGGACGGGACGGCGGCAGCGGATGGCATGGGATCGATCGGCACGGCAGACCCGGTTGGCTGCGGGTCGGCCCCCTTGGCCGATGCCCGACGTCGGGCCACGCCCGTTGATTCGCTATCGACCCTGCGCCGGGCAACTTGAGGCGGTGGTCACGGCGGCGGCGACTGCGCCCGGCGTGGGCGGCGCCGCCCACGCTAGACTTCGGCGATGGCTCCGACCTCGCGCAAACGCCCCCGCCGCCCCGGCCCGCCCTCGCCACCCGTCCGCCTGCGGCAGGCATCGCCGCGCGCCGCGCCGCGGCCGGCCGATGCCTCGAAGCGGGCGAGCCGCGTACTGGACGCGCTGCTTGCCCCGTTGCCGCCGGCGCTGCGCACGAAGGCGCGCGACTATCTCGTGCTCACCCGGATGGATCGGCCGATCGGCGCCCTGCTGCTGCTGTGGCCGACCTGGTGGGCGCTGTGGCTGGCCGCGGACGATTTCCCGCCGTGGCCGACCCTGGTCATCTTCACGCTGGGCGTGTTCGCCATGCGCGCGGCCGGTTGCGCCATCAACGACTACGCCGACCGCAAGCTCGACCCGCAGGTGGCACGCACGGCCGGGCGGCCGATCGCCAGCGGCCGGGTCTCGCCGCGCGAGGCACTGGTCGTGTTCGGCGTGCTGCTCGCCCTCGCCTTCGTGCTGGTGCTGTTCACCAATGCGCTGACCATCAAGCTGTCCTTTGCCGGCGCCGCGCTCGCCGCGCTGTACCCGTTCACCAAGCGCTACACCTACATGCCGCAGGTGGTGCTGGGCGCCGCGTTCGGCTGGTCGATCCCGATGGCCTTCGCCGCCGTGTCCGACACCGTGCCGCCGCTGGGCTGGCTGCTGTTCCTGGGCAACGTGGTGTGGTCGGTGGTGTACGACACCGAGTACGCGATGGTGGACCGCGACGACGACATCAAGGCCGGCGCCAAGTCCACCGCGATCCTGTTCGGCGACGCGGACCTGCCGATCCTCGGCATCCTGATGGCCACCTTCGCGCTGGCGATGCTGTTCGTCGGCCAGCGCGCCCATCTGGGCTGGCCGTACTGGCTGGCGCTGCTGGGCAGCCTCGGCCTGTTCGGCCACCAGCTGTGGCGGATCCGCGGACGCGAGCGCGAGGCCTGCCTGGCTGCGTTCCGCCACAACAACTGGCTCGGCCTGGTGCTGTGGGCGGGGATCGTCCTAGCGCTGGCGCTGCGCTGACGGCAGCGGACGCGGGCGACCCGCCGCCTTGACCCCGTGCGGCGGCCGCTCCCGTGGCGCGGCGTCCGCCGCCGCGGCGCGGGGGCGGGCCGGGGTATCCGTCGGCGTCGCTTCCTTGCCGGCGACACGGAACACGCTGACCGCCTCGCCAAGCAGCCGGGACTGGTCGAGCAGGCCGCCGGCCGAGGCGCGGATTTCCGACGCCATGGCCGCATTGCGCTGGGTCACCACGTCGAGATTGGCGATGGTGTCGTTGATCTGGCCGATGGCCGCCGCCTGCTCGTCGGCGGAGGCATGGATCTCCCCCACCAGCGTGCGCGTGCGCGCCACCGCCTCGACGATGGAGCCGACCTGGTCGTCGGCATGCGCGACCGAGCGACGACCCTGCTGCACGTGCTCGCCGGCGGTGCCGATCAGGCGCCGGATGTCCCGCGCGGCGCCCGCGCTGCGCTGCGCCAGCTGGCGCACCTCCCCGGCCACGACCGCGAAGCCGCGGCCGTGCTCGCCGGCACGGGCCGCCTCGACCGCGGCATTGAGCGCCAGCAGGTTGGTCTGGAAGGCCAGCTCGTCGACCAGCGCGATGATCTCGCCGATGTCGTCGGACGATTGCTGGATCGCGACCATTGCCGCGCGCACGCCCTCGATCGCGACCCGGCCCTGGCTGGCGGCGTCCGCCGCGGTATCGGCGGTATGCGAGGCCTCGCGCGAGCGTTCGCGGTTCTGCTGCAGCGTGGCGGTGAACTCCTCCATCGTCGCGGCAGCTTCCTCCAGGCTGGCCGCCTGCGACTCGGTGCGTTCGGCCAGGTCGCTGACCGAACCGGCGATGGACTGCGCGGTGCCGCCGAAACGCGTCACCTCCTCGCGCACGTCGCCGACCACCGCCTGCAGATTGACGCTGAGCTGGGTCAGCTCGCGGCCCACGGCCCGGGCCAGGAAGCTGTCGCGACTGAACATCGGGCGCGACAGGTCGCCGGCCGCCACCGCGCGCGCATTCGCCGCGAGGTCTTCCAGCGTGCGCCGGACCGAGCTGCGGTAGAGCGCCAGTCCGCCCACCGCCTCCAGCACCACCGCGAGGGGCACCAGCCAGGCGGCGTATGCGGCCGTCCACGGGCTGCGGGCCACCACCAGCGGCAGCGCGACGATCGCCGTCATGCCCAGCAGGACCCGCAGCGCGGTCGAACCGACCACCCGGCGGACCAGCGCGCGGACGGCGCCCGGACGCTCGATGCGGCCCTCGCGCAGGCGCAGCGGCAGCGGCTGGTTGGCGCGCTCGGCCCCGGCCATGCGCGCGTAGATGGCGGACGCCTCGGCGATTTCCGCCGGCGAGGCCCAGGTGCGCACCGACATGTAGCCTGTGATGGCGCCGCCGGCGGTCACCACCGGGGTGACGTTGGCGCGGACCCAGTAGTGGTCGCCGTTCTTGCGGCGGTTCTTCACCAGCGCGGTCCACGGCCGTCCGGCCTTGAGCGTCTCCCACATGTCGCGGAACGCCTCGCGCGGCATGTCCGGATGGCGGATCAGGTTGTGCGGGCTGCCGATCAGCTCGTCGCGCTCGAAGCCGCTGACGGTCACGAACGGCGGGTTGCAGTAGGTGATCTGCCCGCGCAGGTCGGTGGTGGAGACCAGCGCATCGCCGGGATGCAGCTCGTAGTTGGTCTGGGTGACCGGGAGGTTGACGCGCATGGCAGATGGCACCGCAGGCCCGTTTCGTCGGGCGTTCCGTGCGGGTATCGGCGCTGCGCGGGAACAACTTGATTGACGCAGGTCAAGTTTCCGCACGCGGGTGCCGGGCAGTCAGCCGCGTGGCGCCGGTGCACGCGCCAGTGCCCATGCATCGACCCGGCCGACCCCCGCCCGCCGCAGGACGCGCGCGCACTCGGCGAGCGTCGAGCCGGTGGTCATCACATCGTCGACGATCGCCACGTGGGCCGGAAGCGCGACCCCTCGGCGCAACGCGAACGCGCCGCGTACGTTGCGGCGACGGGCGACGGCATCCAGCTCGCTCTGTGCCCGCGTGTCGCGCGGACGCTGCAGCAGGTCGTGGCGCAGCGGGACGTCGAGCCCCCGGGACAGCGGCCGCGCCAGTTCGAGTGCCTGGTTGTGGCCGCGCTGGCGCAGTCGTCCGCGATGCAGCGGCACCGGCAGGATGAGGTCCGGCAACGGCACCGGGCAGGATTCGCGCAGCCACAGCGCCGCCAGCGTGCGTCCGGCGGCGAGATCGCGTCCGAACTTGAAGCGCGACTCCAGCCGGTCCAGCGGCCAGCCGTAGCGGAACGGCGCCCATGCCGCGTCCCACGGCGGAGCGCGCCGCTGGCAGCGTCCGCACAACGCCGCCGGGATGGCCAGCGGCAGGGCGCACCGGGCGCAGCACGACCGGTTGCGCGGCAGCTCGGCGGCGCAGTCGCGGCACAGATCCAGGTCGTCGTGCCCCGGCGCACCGCAGAGCAGGCAGCGCGCCGGCAGCAACCAGCGGCCGAGCTCGGCCAATCGGGAACGGAGCGCCTCCATGCGCGGTCGGGACCGGTCAGTTCGACGGCTTGAACATCGCCGCATCGAGGATCGACCACAGGTGGATGATCCAGCCCAGCAGGAACCACCACAGCACCGCCGCCAGCACGAACATCACCGCGGCCTTGAGCACGCGTCCCTGCACCAGCTGGCCCAGCCCCGGGATGAAGAAACTGCACACTGCCGCGATCACGTTGCCGGTACTGCCCTGTCCTGCGCTCATGCACGGAATCTCCCCATGGTGACCGGGCGATGGTAACGGACCGCTGCGCGCGCCACCGTCAACCATTCGCCAGCGCATCGGGTTGACACTCCGGGGACGGCTTCCCACACTCGCGGCCTGCCCGATGGAGCCCCTCCCATGACCGCACCCGTCCTGCGCCACGACTGGACCCGCGAGGAAGTCGCCGCGCTGTTCGCCCTGCCGTTCAACGAACTGCTGCATCGCGCGCATACCGTGCACCGCGCGCACCACGATCCGAACGCGGTGCAGGTGTCGACCCTGCTGTCGATCAAGACCGGCGGCTGCCCGGAGGATTGCGCCTACTGCCCGCAGGCGGCGCGCTACAGCACGGGCGTGCAGGCGGAAAAACTGATGAGCGTGGACGCCGTGCTCGCCCGCGCCCAGGCGGCCAAGGCCGCCGGCGCCAGCCGCTTCTGCATGGGCGCGGCCTGGCGCAGCCCGAAGGACCGCGACGTGGCCAAGGTCGCCGAGATCGTGTCCGCGGTGAAGGGCCTGGGCCTGGAGACCTGCGCCACGCTGGGCATGCTCAGCGGCGAACAGGCCGCCACGCTGAAGCAGGCGGGACTGGACTACTACAACCACAACCTGGACACCGCGCCGGAGTTCTACGGCGAGATCATCCACACCCGCGACTACCAGGACCGGCTCGACACGCTGGAGCACGTGCGCGAGGTCGGCCTGAAGACCTGCTGCGGCGGCATCGTCGGCATGGGCGAGACGCGCGGCCAGCGCGCCGGCCTGCTGCAGACCCTGGCCAACCTGCCCGAACACCCGCAGTCGGTGCCGATCAACCAGCTGGTGCAGGTGGAGGGCACGCCGCTGCACGGCACCGAGGCGCTGGACCCGTTCGAGTTCGTGCGCACGATCGCGGTGGCGCGCGTCCTGATGCCGGCGTCGATGGTGCGGCTGTCGGCCGGTCGCCAGCAGATGGACGACGCGGTGCAGGCGCTGTGCTTCTTCGCCGGCGCCAACTCGATCTTCTACGGCGAAAAGCTGCTGACCACCGGCAACCCCGACGTGGAAGCCGACCGCAAGCTGTTCCGCCGGCTCGACCTGCACGCGCTGGACGTGGTGGAGGAGTCCGGCACCGTGCACGCCGACATCCTCGAGGCGGACACCGCGGGCTGCGGCCGGGGTTGCGACTGCGCCGCCTGATCCCGAACCGATGACCCGTCCCGACCTGCTCGACCGTCTGGCCGTCCAGACGGCCGAGCGTGACCGCGCCGCGCTGCTGCGCCGCGCGCGCACGATCGAGCATGCCGAAGGCCCGTGGCTGGAGATCGACGGCCGCCGCCTGCTCGGCTTCTGCAGCAACGACTACCTGGGGCTGGCGCAGCATCCGCAGCTGATCGCCGCGTTCAAGCGCATCGCCGACGACGAGGGCGTCGGCAGCACGGCGGCGCACCTGGTCTGCGGCCACCGCCGCGAGCACGCGATGCTGGAGGAGGCGCTGGCGGACTGGACCGGGCGCGAGCGGGCCCTGCTGTTCTCCACCGGCTACGCCGCCAACCTCGGCGCCCTGCAGGCGCTGCTGGGCGGCGTCGACGGGGCGCTGTGCGTGCAGGACAAGCTCAACCATGCCTGCCTGATCGACGGCGCGCGACTGGCCGGCGGCGAGCTCAAGCGCTATCCGCACGCCGACGTCGAGGGCGCGGCGCGGCAGCTGGCCAGCCGTGCCGGCGCGCCGGCCCTGCTCGCCACCGACGGCGTGTTCAGCATGGACGGCGACGTCGCGCCGCTGGCCGCGCTCGCCGCGCTCGCCGCGCGCGAGGGCGCCACGCTGATGGTCGACGACGCGCACGGCCTGGGCGTACTGGGCGCGCAGGGCGCCGGCAGCGTCGCGGCCGCCGGCCTCGGCGCAGCCGACGTACCGGTGCTGATGGCCACGCTGGGCAAGGCGCTGGGCTGCGCCGGTGCCTTCGTCGCCGGGTCGGCCGCGCTGATCGAGGGACTGACCCAGTTCGCCCGCCCGCACGTCTACTCCACCGCCATGCCGCCGGCGCTGGCCGCCGCCGCGCTCGCGGCCGTGAGGCTGGCCCGTGAGGAGGACTGGCGGCGCGGGAAACTCGCCGCCCTGATCGCGCGCCTGCGACGCGGCGCGGCGGAGCTCGGGCTGCCGCTGATGGCCTCGACCACCGCGATCCAGCCGCTGCTGCTCGGCGACGCCGACGCGGCGCTGGCCGCCTCGCAGGCGCTGGAGGCGCAGGGCCTGCTGGTGACCGCGATCCGTCCGCCGACCGTGCCGGTCGGTCAGGCGCGGTTGCGCATCACGCTGAGCGCGGCACACGAAGAGTCCCACGTGGACCGACTGCTGGCCGCGCTCGAACGTGTCGGACCGACGGTGCGCGGCCGATGATCACTCAGGCCGGGGTGGCGCCAGCGTCTGCTGCGCCAGCTGCAGGCGGACCAGCCGGCGCAGCGGCTCCGACGGTGCTGCGGACGCAGCGCGGAACGCCGCCACCAGGTTGCGCCCGACCTGCACCGGCGTCACCACCAGGCCCCACGGCAGGCCCCACCAGCCGAGCGCCGCCGAGTACAGCGCGCTGGCGATCTGGCTGCGACGGCCGCAGCGGCGGCAGCACACGCTCTGCCGGGTATGCCACCGGGTCAGCAGCACGAACGAATGCACGCGATGGTGGCGGTAGACATCGATCGGCCCCGGTCGATTGCAGCGCGGACAGGCGCTGCGATGCCAGATGTCGACGTGCTTCTGCAGCACGTGCTCGGGCACCAGTTCGGCCCGCGCCAGCAGCGGATGCCGGGCCGCACACGCCGTGCCGCAGTAGCGGGCACCGTCGATCGCTCGTCCGCCGAACAGGATCGTCGTGCCGCAGTGGTGGCAGTCGGCCACGGTGTCCCCTCCCTGTCGTCCCCGCACGGCAGTCTACGGATCGGCCGCGTCGACGGAAGGGGACAAATTCCTAGGCCGCCTATAATGGGCAGTTGCCCGGCTTTCCTCCCATGTCGATCGTCAATCTCTCCGCCTACCGTTTCGTGCCGCTGGACGACCTGCCCGCCCTGCGCGAGCGGGTGCGCGAGCGCGCCGAGGCGCTGGCACTGAAAGGCACCGTGCTGCTGGCGCCGGAAGGCATCAACCTGTTCCTGGCCGGCCCGCGCGAGGCTGCCGACGCGTTCATGGACTGGCTGCGCGAGGACCCGCGCTTCGCCGACATGGAGGCCAAGGCCTCGCCCTCCGACCACGCGCCGTTCGGCCGCCTGCGCGTGCGGCTGAAGAAGGAGATCATCACCCTGCGCCAGCCGCAGCTGCGCCCGGTGGAAGGCCGCGCGCCGGCGGTGGACGCGACCACGCTGGCGCGCTGGCTGGACCAGGGCCACGACGACGAAGGCCGCGAGGTGCTGCTGCTGGACACCCGCAACACCTACGAGACCGACGTCGGCAAGTTCCCGCAGGCGGTGGACTACCGCATCGCCCGCTTCACCGAATTCCCCGGGGCGCTGGCCGCCGACCGCGCGCGCTACGAGGGCAAGACGGTGGTGTCGTACTGCACCGGCGGCATCCGCTGCGAGAAGGCCGCGCTGTACATGCAGGCGCAGGGCATGGACCACGTCTTCCAGCTCGAGGGCGGCATCCTGAAGTACTTCGAAGAGACCGGCGGCGCGCACTGGCAGGGCGACTGCTTCGTGTTCGACGAGCGCGGCGCGGTGGACCCCACGCTGGCCCCTGCCCCGCCGACGGACGCCGCCACCCCATGAGCCTGTTCATCGAGACCCGGGGCCGCGGCCCGGTGCCGCTGGTGCTGATCCACGGCTGGGCCATGCACGGCGGCGTGTTCGCGCCGCTGGCCGAGGCGCTTCAGGACACCTGCACGCTGTACGTGGTCGACCTGCCCGGCCACGGCCGCTCGCGCGACTGCGGCCTGCCGCTGGAACCGTTCGCGATCGCCCGCGCGATCGCCGAGGCGGTGCCGCCGGCGGTGTGGCTGGGCTGGTCGATGGGCGGACTGGTCGCGCTGGCCGCCGCGCGCGAGCCCACCATCCCCGCTCGCGGCCTGGCCATGCTGTGCGCCACGCCGAAATTTGTGCGCGGCGAGGACTGGCCGCAGGGCAGCGACGGCACGCTGGTGCACCAGCTGGCGCTGGATCTGGAAACCGACTACCACGCCACGCTGGAGCGTTTTCTCGCGCTGGAGGCGATGGGCAGCGCCGATCCGCGCACCGAGCTGCGCCGGCTGCGCGAGGCGGTGTTCGCCCACGGCGAGCCGGACCTGCGCGTGCTGCAGGAAGGCATCGCCCTGCTGGAGCACACCGACTGGCGCGGCGAGCTGGCCACGCTGTGCCTGCCCAACGCCTGGATCGCCGGCCGCCGCGACCGCCTGGTGCATCCGGACGCGATGCGCTGGTCGGCCGCCCGGGCTCAGGGCGACTTCCACGAGATCGCGCATGCCGGCCACGCGCCCTTCCTCGGCCACGTCGATGCCGTGGTGGACGCGCTGCGCCCGCTGCTGGAGCCCTTCCGATGAGCGACACCTTCCACCTCGACCGCGCCCGCGTACGGCGCAACTTCGCCCGCGCCGCGCGCAGTTACGAGCAGCACGACGCGCTTCAGCAGGAAGTGCAGAAGCTGCTGCTCGAGCGTCTCGGCTTCTATCTGGAAACGCCGCAGCGGGTGCTCGACGTGGGCGCCGGCACCGGCCGCGGCAGCGCGCTGCTGAAGGAGCGCTACGGCAAGGCCGAGGTGATCGCGGTGGACCTGGCGGTGCCGATGCTGCAGGCGGCGAAGAAGCACAACCGCTGGCTGAAGCCCTTCCAGCGCGTCTGCGCCGACGCCACCGCGCTGCCGTTTCCCGACCACAGCGTCGACGTGCTGCACTCCAACCTGTGCTTCCAGTGGATCGACGACCTCGGCGCACTGTTCGGCGAGTGTGCGCGCGTGCTCAAGCCGGGCGGCCTGCTCGCCTTCTCCACCTTCGGCCCGGACACGCTGAAGGAGCTGCGCGCGGCCTGGGCCAGCGCCGATGAGCAATCGCACGTCAGCCGCTTCCTCGACATGCACGACGTCGGCGACGCGCTGATCAGCGCCGGCCTGCGCGATCCGGTACTCGACGTGGACCGCTTCACCCTCACCTACAGCTCGCCGGCGATGCTGCTGAAGGAACTCAAGGGCCTCGGCGCCACCCACGCCGACGCCGCGCGCGAACGCCACCTCACCGGCAAGAGCCACTATCGCCGCATGCTCGAGGCGTACGAGGCGATGCGCGTGGACGGCCGCATCCCGGCCACCTGGGAAGTGGTCACCGCACACGCCTGGGGCCCGCCGCCGGGGCAGTCGCGCCGCGGCGCCGGCGGCGGCGAGATCGCCACCTTCTCGGTGGACAGCCTGCGCGGCTCGCGCCGGCGCTGAGTCCGCGCCCTGCCGTCAGTGCGGCGGTGGCGTGTAGCTGCAGTCGCCCACGTGCTGGCCGACGTAGCGGGTATCGAGCGTGGCATCGTGGCCGGCGACCGCGGTCGTCGTGCGCATCTCGCCGTCGAAGCCACTGTCGGCCCGTTGGTGGAACGTACCGTCACTGCTGACCTTCTGCGGCCGCGTGCAGGCCACGTGGAAGGTGATGGTGTGGCCGCGCTGGCGGTAATCGCTGACCTTGCAATCCGAACCATTGCGGGGAGCGACGAGCTGGCGCGGATCGAACCCTGCCGGCGCCGTGCACACCTCGCGACTCATCACGCGCGGTGGCATCGCCATCCCCTGCATGTGCAGGGTGGTGGTCGTGGTGAGCTTCATCAGGTGGCCCTGGCTGGCCGCCAGGACGCATGCAGGAGCGGACAGCACCAGCACCGCACATGCGCCAAGGACGCGTCGTGAAAACATGGAACTCCCTCCCCGAATGGTTTCCTGACGATCGGACACTAACACGTCGCCCCGGCCGTCCCTGGCGCTGACGCGACCTTCGGCTGGCGTCGGCGGCCGTGCATGTCGCCGGCATTCGGGATGCCCGATGCGCGTTGGTAGAGCGGCGCGTGGCCCGAACGATGATTCGTCAGTTCGGCAGCGGTTCGATCACCGGTTTGCGCGCGGTGTATGCCGTGCCCGCCGAGGCGACCACGATCGAGGCGACCGCCAACCACTGCAAAGGTCCGAGCCGCTCGCCCAGGAAAGCGCTGCCGGCCAGGGAGGCGATCACCGGCTCCAGGCTCAGCAGCACGCTGAAGTGTCGCGCCGGCAGGCGGGTCAGCGCGATCATCTCCAGCGAATACGGCAGCACCGAGCTGAGCACCGCCACGCCCAGCCCGAACGGCAGCAGCGACGGCGTCAGCAGGGCCGGGCCGGCATGGGCCACACCGGCCGGCACGGCGAGCAGCGCGCCGATCGCGATGCCCCAGGTCACCGCGTCGTGGCCGTAGGCGGCGCCGGCCTTCTGGCCGAACAGAATGTACAGCGCCCAGCCCAGCCCCGCCGCCAGCGCGTAGCCGACACCGGCCGGGTCGAGCGCATGCTCGTGGCGGTGCAGCGGCAGCAGCAGCGCCAGGCCCAGGATCACCAGCCCGATCCAGGCCACGTCCAGCGCGCGGCGAGAACCGAACAGCGCGATCGCCAGCGGCCCGGTGAATTCCAGCGCCACCGCAATGCCCAGCGGGATCGTGCGCAGGGCCAGGTAGAACACCAGGTTCATCGCGCCCATCGCCAGGCCGTAGCCCCACAGCACGCGCCAGTCCGCGCCACGGCGCCAGCGTCGCCACGGCCGCCGCCACAGCAGCAGCACCGTGGCGGCCAGGCCGAGCCGGAACGCGGTAGCGCCCTGCGCGCCGACCGCGGGAAACAGGCGCTCGGCGATGGCCGCGCCACACTGGTAGGAACCCATCGCCACCAACAGCGCGGCAATCGCCACCCACAGGGGCGTCTGGCGGGAGGACTCGGACATGCAGGGACATCGCGCGGGGGCGGGAGCCGCATGGTGTCAGGTTGCACGTGCCGCGCCCATGCCCTCGCCGGCAGGCGGCTGACATCAGAAGGCAGCAGTCGTGTCCGGCATATCGGCGTGGCATCGTCGCAAGCTTTTTCGCCGCCTCGCGCGGCGCTGCTGACGCTTCGCTGCCGTGCCCTTCACGGGCGTGCTGCCATCGTCGGGAACCGGTGATCCGGACAAGGAGCGGACATGCGATTGCAGGGCAAGGTGGCGCTGGTCACCGGCAGCGGCCAGGGCATCGGTCGTGCCATTGCGGTGCGGCTGGCCGGCGAAGGCGCGCGCGTGGTGGTCGAGGATCGCAGCGACAACACCGCTGCCGAGGAGACGCTCGCCCGGATCCGCCAGGCCGGGAGCGACGGCTGCGTGATCGGCGGCGATATCGGCGATGCGCGGGTGGACGCCCGCGTGATCGCGCAGGCCGTGGAGGCGATGGGCCGGCTCGACGTGCTGGTGAACAACGCCGGCATCGAGAAGCGGGCCGATTTTCTCGACGTGACGGAGGCGGACTTCGACGCCGTACTCGGCGTGAACCTCCGAGGCACGTTCTTCACGACGCAGGCGTTCGCCCGGCACGTGCAGGACCGCGGTGGCGGCGGTGCAGTGGTGAACATCAGTTCGGTACACGAGGAGCTGCCGTTTCCGCATTTCGCCAGCTACGTGGCAAGCAAGGGCGCGATGAAAATGCTGATGCGCAACATGTCGATCGAGCTGGCGCCGCTGGGCATCCGCGTCAACAACATCGCCCCCGGCGCGGTGAAGACTCCCATCAATGCGGCGCTGCTGTCGAACGGCAAAGCGCTCGACGCGCTGCTCGGGAACATCCCGCTGCGCCGCCTCGGCCGGCCGGAAGACGTGGCCGACGCTGCGCTGTTCCTGGCCAGCGACGAGGCGGCCTACGTCACCGGGACGACGCTGTTCGTGGACGGCGGCCTGCTGTGGAACTACGCCGAGCAATGACCCCCGACGGCCTGCCTCCGACCGATACCGCCGCCCGCGTCGCCCACGTGCCGGTCGCCGACACGCTGAGCCCGGCCGACCGCTACGGCGAGCTGTTCGTCGCCGTGCAGCGCGGGCGCGTGTTCGAGGACAGCAAGAGCTTCGTCGACTGCGTGCCACTCGCCTCCCCCGCCCGCGTGCTGGAAAGCTACCGCAGGGACCGCAACCAGCCGGGCTTCGACCTTGCGGCCTTCGTGCACGCGCACTTCCGCGAGGAGAAGACACCCGACCACCACTACACCTCCGACCCGGGGCAGTCGCTGAAGCAGCACATCGACGGCCTGTGGGCGGTGCTTACCCGCGAGCCGCGCGAGCATCCGGCCAACGGCTCGCTGCTGCCCCTGCCGGAAGCCTACGTGGTGCCGGGCGGGCGCTTCCGCGAGCTGTACTACTGGGACTCCTACTTCACCATGCTCGGCCTGGCCGAAAGCGGCCGGCACGACCTGCTGCGCGCGATGGCGGACAACTTCGCGTGGCTGATCGACCACTACGGTCACGTGCCGAACGGCAACCGCAGCTACTACCTCAGCCGCTCGCAGCCGCCGGTGTTCGCGCTGATGGTCGGACTGTTCGAACGGCACCGGCTGGGCGAGGCGATTGACTACCTGCCGCAGCTGCGTCGCGAGTACGCGTGGTGGATGCACGGCGCCGATGCGTTGAAACCCGGCGAGGTGCACCGGCACTGCGTGCGGATGGAGGACGGCAGCCTGCTCAACCGCTACTGGGACGACCGCGAGACGCCGCGCGAGGAGTCATTCCGCGAGGACGAGGCCACCGCGGCAGCCAGCAACCGGCCGGCCGCCGAGGTCTATCGCGACCTGCGCGCGGCCGCGGCCTCCGGCTGGGACTTCAGCGCGCGCTGGTGCGACGACAGCGACGCGCTGCCGACCATCCGCACGACGGCGATGCTGCCGGTGGACCTCAACAGCTTCCTCTACAAGCTGGAGCACGAAATCAGCCGCCTGGCCGCGCTGGCGGGCGATCGCAGCGCCGCCGAGGCGCTCGGGAAACGCGCGCGGGCACGGCAGGCGGCGATGGAACGCTGGCTGTGGGACAGCGGGCGCGGGCACTACGTCGACTACGACTGGCAGCGCGGGCGCGCCAGCCCCCGGCTCACCGCCGCGACCACTGCGCCCCTGTTCGTCGGCGCCGCCGCGCCGGTGCAGGCGGCGCGGGTGGCCGCCACCGTGCGCGATCGACTGCTGCTGCAGGGGGGCATCGCCACCAGCGAGGACGAAAGCGGGCAGCAGTGGGACCGTCCCAACGGCTGGGCGCCGCTGCAGTGGATGGCGATTCGCGGGCTGGCGCGCCATGGCGAGACCGACCTGGCACGGGACATCGCCTCGCGCTGGCTGCACACGGTCGGTAGCCTCTACCAGCGCGAATCCAAGCTGGTGGAGAAGTACGTGCTGGTGCACGAGGACGATGGCGCCCACGGTGGCGGCGGTGGCGAGTACCCGCTGCAGGACGGCTTCGGCTGGACCAACGGCGTGACCCGCCGGCTGCTGCACGAGGATCCGCTTCACGCCATGCACGGGGCCTGCGCGGGGCGCACGTCCGGCACCGGACGCTGACGCAAAAAACCCGCCGGTCCGAAGGCCGGCGGGTGCGAAGTACATCGCGGGCAGGGGCCCGCGATGCAGGGCTCAGAAGTTGAACTTGAGCGAGGCGCCGCCGCCCCAGTCCGGGCTGCCGTTGGTGAAGCCGGCCAGCGCGTACGCCTGCAGGCGCCAGCGGTTGCCGATCTTGTGATTCCAGTAGCCGGTCAGCTCGCTCTGCGAAGGGCCGCCGGCGACGATGCGCTGGCGGTAGTAGTAGTACGTGCCGATGTTGTTTGCGCTGTCGAGCCTGTAGTCGACACCGACATTGGCGTTGAGCGCGCTCTTCAGCTTGATGTACTGCGAGCTGCCGTACTTGGTCCAGCCCACGCCGCCGAACGGCGTCCAGTTGCCGGCGACCTTGTACATGTCCACCGAGACGCCGTAGTCGTTCTTGCCGGTGCCCAGCCCCTTGTTCTCGTCGGCGGTGCCGAACTTGACCTTGCCGGTCAGGTCCAGTCCGAAGGTGCGGTCCTGGCTGGTGTAGAGCTGGTAGCCGGCCGACGCCACCACGTCGCCCAGGCCCGACGCCGAGCCGCTGACGGTCGTCGGCGTGGTGGTTCCACCTCCGGGATTGCCAAGCAGGCGATCGAGGCCGCGGCCGATCGGATTGCCGTTCTTGACCGGGCCGGCACCCGGGATCACGTTGCCGGCGCCGCTGATGCTGATGTACGGCACGATCAGCTTGAAGGTCCAGCGATCGGTCTGGAAGGCTGCCGTGATCGGCACCGACCAGATGTCGGTGGTGACGCTGGTGCCGTACTTGCCGCTGGTGTAGTTGGCACCGGCGCTGAGGCTGAACTGACCGTTGCCGTCGGCCGCGTGTGCGGCCGGAGCAGCTGCCAGCAGCAGCGAGCCCATGGCCAACCAGTACGGTGAGTTGCGCATACCGTGGGGTTCCTTAACTGAGGGAAATGGCGCGGGCCCGGCATCGGCCGGGCCCGCGGAAGAGCGCGGCCCGGTCAACCGCCCGGACGACCGACCTGGGTCGGGTGATCCGGGATCTCGGGGCGCTCGGGCAAGGTCGGGCGGTCCGGACGCTCCGGCAGGGTCGGCCGGTCCGGACGCTCCGGCATCGCCGGATGCTCCGGCATGGCGGGGTGCTCGGGGTGCTCCATGCCGGCGATGGCCGCATCGGCATGGTCGGACATCGCGTCGTGCCCGTCGGCCTTGCCGTGCTCGCTCAGCTCGACGCTGGCCACTTCGTCATGGCCGTGCGCAGCGGCGGCGGCATGTGCGGTCGCTTCCGGCGAACGCATGAGGTCGCCGAGCTTGAAACCCATCGTCTGGGCGATCTGGCCCCAGCCCTGGCCGGCGGCGCGGGCGGCCAGCACGCCGTTGAGATCGACCGTGCTGCCGTCGGCCAGCGTGAGCGTCCCGCCATTGAGCGCCGCCGCGATTTCGTTGGCGGTCGGATCGGTGATGCCCTGCTTGGCCAGGCTCGCCTCGGCAAGCGCCAGCGCGATGCGCACGTTGCCGTAGCCGAGCGGTCCGGTGGCCGGCTGGATGCTGACCTGGGTGGTGCTGGTGGTGCCATCGGTGTTCGTCACCGTCTGGTCCAGCGTGATGGCGGTGCCGTCACGCAGGCCGTTCACCAGCGCCGTCGCGTTGGCGTCGGAACCGGCGAACGTCGAGAACTCGGTGCTCAGCCGGGTCGCCTCGGTGGTGCTGCCGGTGGAGGTCGACGTGTCGGTGGAGCCGGAGTCGGTCTGCGCGAAGGCGGGTGCCGCCATCACCGTCGACAGTGCGATCGCGCAGGCAAGCGCAAGCTGCTTGGTCTTCATGCGGGTTCTCCCGGAAATGGATGATCGAAGGTCTTGCAAACCACCATCCATGCCACGCCCCTGTACCCCCGCCGGTGATCGCGTGCCGAACCCGACTGCGTGCAGCAAAACCCCGGGGATCATTCCGCAGCGACACGCCCGGATCAAGCGCATTTCATTCGATTGTTCACAACTGATTAGGGTTTCGGCAGGCGTCCGTTCTCGCCAGCGTGAACGCCGTCACAATGCGGGGTTGCGCAGCGCAAAACGCAAGAACTTCCATCGACTGTGCTGTCGGCGGCAGGAGCCTGCAGGGTCCTGCCGCGGTGCAGCGGGCAAGCGGACTCGCCGCCACCGCCACGCACGCACCTGCACTGTCGCCCGGTCAGCGCACGCGGTGCCGGAAGCAGTCCACCAGGTGATCGTCGACCATGCCGGTGGCCTGCATGAAGGCGTAGCAGATCGTGCTGCCGACGAAGCGGAAACCACGCTTCTTCAGCGCCTTGCTCATGCGATCGGACGCCGGCGTGCTGGCTGGTACCTCGGCCGGCGTCTTCCACGCATGGTGGACCGGGCGGCCGTCAACGAACGACCACAGGTAGGCATCCAGGCTGCCGTACTCCTCGAGCACCTCCCGCGCGGCACGCGCGTTGTCGCGCACCGAGAGCACCTTGAGGCGGTTGCGGATGATGCCGGGATCGGCCAGCCGTTCCTCCAGCTGGCGATCGGTCATCGCGGCGGCGCGTTCGATCTCGAAGCCTTCGAACACCTCGCGATAGCGCTCGCGCTTGGCCAGCACGGTGCGCCACGACAGCCCGGCCTGCGCGCCCTCGAGACAGAGGAACTCGAACAGCGCGCGGTCGTCGTGCAGCGGCACGCCCCACTCGTGGTCGTGGTAGGCGCACATCAGCGGGTCGGTACCGGCCCAGGAACAACGTTGCATGGCTCGCTCCGCAAGCGGACGGTCCAGCACTCTAGCGCGGCGCCTGAAACCCGTGGGAAAGGCGCATGCGACAGTCTTGGCTGTCGCCTTTCGTCCGAGTACCGCGATGCCCTCCCTCGCCCACGCCTGGTCCCATCTGGTCGATGCCTTCGCGCAGCACGGCATCCTGCCGCTGCTGCAGTGGCTGCACATCGACCGGCTTGCCGGCGACCCGCGCGAGATCGCCGAATCGCTGATGATCGCGGTGGTGCAGGTGGCGATCATCGCCTGCCTGTTCCGCCCGCTGGAAACCTTCTGGCCGGCCGAGCGCTGGAGCGACCGCAAGCTGACCCGGGTCGACTTCCAGTACACGCTGTGGATGCTGATCGGGATCTTCCCGCTGTTCTCCTACCTGGTGCTGACGCCGATCGCCAACTATTTCGGCGGCGTGTCGAGCGGACCGGACACCTCCAGCCGCGATTCGATCCTGGGCATCACCCACTGGTTCCCGGTGCTGGACCACCACCCGCTGGCGCTGTTCCTCGTCTACTACGTGATCTACGACCTGGTGTACTACACCATGCACCGCGTGCAGCACGCGCTGCCGTGGTGGTGGGCGCTGCACTCGATGCACCACAGCACGCGGCAGATGAGCTGCTGGACCAACGACCGCGGCAGCCTGGTGGACGGCTTCATCCAGTCGATGATCCTGGCCGTGGTCGGCCTGGCGATCGGCGTGGCACCGACCGACTTCGCCTGGCTGATGCTGCTGGGCGAGCTGGTGCAGAACTTCTCGCACACCAACACGCGGCTG
>JAGWVM010000194.1 GCA_018970895.1 Lysobacteraceae bacterium
GTGGGCCTGGCCGTGCAGGGCATGAAGCCGGTCGCCGAGGCGCAGTTCGAGGGCTTCATCTACCCGATGATGGAGCAGATCGCCTGCCACGCCGCGCGCATGCGCAACCGCACCCGCGGTCGCCTCACCGTGCCGGCCGTGTTCCGCGCCCCGTGGGGCGGCGGCATCCATGCGCCCGAGCATCACTCGGAAGCGAACGAGCACCTGTTCACCAACATCCCCGGCCTGCGCGTGGTGATGCCCTCGTCGCCGGCGCGTGCCTACGGCCTGCTGCTGGCGGCGATCCGCGATCCGGATCCGGTGATGTTCTTCGAGCCCAAGCGCATCTATCGCCAGTACAAGGAAGAGGTGCCGGACGACGGCGAGGCGCTGCCGCTGGACGTGTGCTTCGTGCTGCGCGACGGCACCGACGTGACCCTGGTGACCTGGGGCGCACCGGTGAAGGAATGCCTGGAGGCCGCCGACGCGCTGGCCGAGCAGGGCATCAGCGCCGAGGTGATCGATGTCGCCACGCTGACCCCGCTGGACTTCGACACCATCGCCGAGTCGGTGAGCAAGACCGGACGCTGCGTGATCGTGCACGAGGCCCCGAAGACCGCGGGCTTCGGCGCCGAGATCGCCGCACGCGTGGCCGAGGAGTGCCTGTACGAGCTGCTCGCTCCGGTCGAGCGCGTCTCCGGCTACGACATCCACACGCCGCTCTACCGCCTCGAAATGAAGCAGCTGCCGAGCACCTCGCGCATCGTCGACGCCGCCCTGCGCACGCTGGCTGCCAGCTAACCCCTCAACGGATCGGACCCCATGGCTGACATCAAGACATTCCACCTGCCCGACCTCGGCGAAGGCCTGCCCGACGCCACCATCGTCGAGTGGCACGTGAAGGAAGGCGACACCGTCAAGCTCGACGCCCCGCTGGTGTCGATGGAAACCGCCAAGGCGGTGGTCGACGTGCCCTCGCCTTACACCGGCAAGGTGACGAAGCTGCACGGCGCTGCCGGCGACATCATCGAGACCGGCGCCGCGCTGGCCGACTTCGAGCCCGACCCGAACGCCAGGCAGCGCGCCGAGGCCGAGCCGACCGGGCACCACCATGCGCCGCCGAAGAAGGCTGCCCCCGCTCCCGCGCCGGCACCGGCCGCTGCCGGTGCGGACCGCGAGGACGAGGGCACCGTGGTCGGCGCCATGGTCAGCGGCAACACCGTGCACGTCGAGCAGGCCGCCGACGTCGGCGGCGTGAAGGCGGTGCCCGCGGTGCGCGCGCTGGCCAAGAAGCTCAAGGTCGAGCTGAGCCGCGTGCGCCCCAGCGGCGCCGGTGGCGTGGTCACCCTGCAGGATGTGAAGCAGGCCGCCGCCGACGGCAGCGCGCCGCTCGGCGCCTCCCCGACGCGCGCCGTGCCGGACTCGGCCGGGCGCCACCTGGCCCCGTCGCTGCCCGAACCGGGCCCGGCGCCCTCGCGCACTGCGGTCTCGCTGGCCGGCAAGCCGGTGCGCACTGCGCCGCCGTCGCAGACCGCCAGCGGCCAGCCGGAGCAGCTCAAGGGCGTGCGCCGGAACATGGCCCGGGTGATGGCCGAGGCCCACGCCAACGTGGTGCCGACCACGCTGGTCGACGACGCCGACCTGCACGCCTGGATCGGCAAGCAGGACATTACCGCCCGCCTGGTGCGCGCGATCGTCGCCGCCTGCAAGGCGGTGCCGGCGCTGAACGCCTGGTTTGACGGCAAGAACCTCACCCGCACCCTGCATCCGCACGTGGACATCGGCATCGCCGTGGACACCGACGACGGCCTGTTCGTGCCGGCCCTGCGCAACGCCGACATGCTCGACGGCCACGGCGTGCGCGCCGCGATCAAGCGCCTGCGCGCGCAGGTGGAAGACCGCTCGATCCCGTCCACGGAGCTGTCCGGCTACACCATCAGCCTGTCCAACTTCGGCATGTTCGCCGGCCGCTACGCCACCCCGGTGGTGGTGCCGCCGACCGTGGCGATCATCGGGGCGGGCAAGCTCAGCCATGACGTGGTGGCGGTGATCGGCGGCATCGAAGTGCACCGCCGCATGCCGATCAGCCTGACCTTCGACCACCGCGCCGCCACCGGCGGCGAAGCCGCGCGCTTCCTCAAGGCGTTGCTGGACGACATGGCGCAGCCGAACTGAGCCATCGGTAGTGGTCTGAAAAAGCCCGGGAAGCGCGAGCCTCCCGGGCTTTTGCGTTTCTGCGGCCCCCGCTCTGTTGTAGGAGCACGCTCGCGGGCGAGGCTCCTGCTCCTGATGCACATAAAGCCGAAAAGCATCGCCCGCGAGCGGGCTCCTACAGGGGCGGGAATCAGTAGTCGCGCACGTCCAGCAGCACCAGCTGCCGCGCGGCGGTGTCCGGCAACAGTGCCGGCCACGCGCTGGATCCCAGCATCGCCGTGCCCACGGCCCACGGTTCACCGTCGAGCAGCGCTTCGTGGGTGGCGGCGCCGTCGCCCTCGCGCCGATGCAGCAGGTGGATCCAGTGCAGCTGAGGGACGAGCGCGAGGTGGGTCACTGCCTGCTGCAGGGCCAGTGCGGCGTCGACCGGCATCGGTTGCGGCTCGCCGGCCGTGGGGCGCGTCACCAGCGGACCGATGAAGGCGTCCCAGCTGCGCACGCCGATGTCCCACGCGGCGATGCGCATGCGCCGGTCATCGGTGACATACCAGCAGGCGGCCAGCAACAGGTGGAAGCTGGATTGCTCGAACGCCGCCAGCGCCTCGCGTGCGTCGGCGCCGGCGAAGCTGTCCTCGATGCAGCGATCCTCCGCCACCACCACGTCGACATCGAGTCGCCCCGGCTCGCCGGCCGCACCAGCCTGCCAGTGCGCGCGGATCGCGGGGAAGTCGCCGTCGGTAAGCAGCCAGCGGTCCTCATCCGGCTCCAGTTCCACCTCGTGGCGTTCGAACAATCGGCGCAGGGCAACCTGCACGGCGGAGTCATCCATCGTCATTCCCTTTGCTGGTCGGCGGCATCGGCCGGCGGCGCGAGGTCGCGCCAGGTGAGGTACACGCGCAGGTCGAACTCGCGCTGGTGGTACTCCGGCTGCATGTACTCGCACAGCTGGTAGAAGGCCTTGTTGTGCTCGGTTTCCTTCAGGTGGGCCAGCTCGTGCACCACGATGGTTTCGAGGAACGCCGCCGGCGCGTCGCGGAACACCGAGGCGATGCGGATCTCCTTCTTCGCCTTCAGCCGTCCGCCGTGCACGCGCGAGATCGCGGTATGCAGGCCCAGCGCGTTTTTCACCACGTCGAGCTTGGCGTCGTAACAGACCTTGTCGATGCCCGGCGCGTGGCGCAGGTGGGACTGCTTGAGCCCCATGGCGTAGGCATAGAGCGCGCGGTCACTGGTGGCCTGGTGGCGCTCGGGATAGCGCGCGGCCAGCCAGCGGCCGAGCCGGCCGGCGGCCAGCGCATCGCGCACCTGCTGCTGCAGGTGATCGGGATAGCCGTGGAGGTAACGCAGCGTGTCCATGGTCGGAATGGTCGCACGGCCACCGTCCGGACGGGACAGGCCGCGCTCAGTGATGGCCGATGAAGAATGCCGTGGTCGTTTCCATGGCCTGGCGCCAGCGCTGGCCAAGCCGCGGGGTGAACTCCGGATCGGTCTCCGCCACCGCAGCCACCAGGCTGTCGACCCAGAACGGGTAGAGCCGGGGCGGCACCGGCGCACGTCCGAGCGCCCCGTGCACCTGTGCCATTGCGAGCATGGTGCGCTCGGCCAGGCGGCTTCCCGCCGCATGCGCGATGGCCGAGCTGATGCCGCGCCGCAGCGCCATGGACTGCCGGCTGAAATCAGTGCCGGCGAACAGCGGAGGAATCTCCGGATGACTGTCCATGAAGCGGCTGTAGATCCGTTCGATGAAGTGGCCCTGCCGGAGGCAGCGTCGGTAGCTGGCCTGCAGGTCGTCGTAACGGTCGGTCATGGGCGCGAACGCAATGAGGATCAGCCCGCTACCCTGGCTGTCGGCAGCAGAGCGCTCGATGGGGCACACCGCCGCATCCGGCTGACCGGCGTCAGGCCAGCAGCGCGCCCGCCCAGGTGGCGGCAAGCACCACCAGCAGTCCGCCGATGACCGGACGGGCGAAAGCCCGTCCACCGGACGCCACGGCGACCGCGGCCTTGGTCGCCGTGTTGGCGGTCAAGGCCACCAGCACCGGCACCACCGCCTGGGCAGGCGCGATGCTGCCCTGCGCGGAGAGCGTGGCGAATCCGACCGCCGGCGCATGCGTATCGACCAGTCCGGCCACGCCGGCGGCAAGCAGCAATCCGCCCTCGCCCAGCCAGGCGCGCAGTGCTGCCGCCACCAGCTGCACCACCGCGATCGTCGCCCCCAGCAGCAGCGCGCCCTTGAGGCTGAAAGCCGCTGTGCCGGCCTCCACCGATCGGCCATCGTTCGCGTCGCGGGTCCGCCACAGCACCAGCACGCCTACCAGTGCCGCCGCCACGCCGCCGCACAGCAAAGGCACGGCCAGCTGCTGCAGCACGTGAATGTCGGCCACCGCCAGCACGGCGGACATCTGCACGAAGGTGGCCACGGTCGACAGCACCGCGGCCGCCACGGCGCGTGCGCGCTGGTCCGGCTGGCTGCGCGCCCGCGCGCCCATCACGCCGATCGTCGCGGCGCTGGAGACGAAGCCGGACAGCAGCCCGGCCAGCGGCAGCGCAAGGGCGCTGCCCAGCCAGCGCAGCAGTACGTGGGCGCCGGCGCCGATCGCCATCACCAGGATCACGATGATCCAGATCGTCCGCGGCTCGATCGCGTCTAAC
>JAGWVM010000195.1 GCA_018970895.1 Lysobacteraceae bacterium
ACGGCGTTCTTGTAGGTCATGCCGCGCGACAGGCGCAGCACGTCGTTCACCGCTTCGGCCTCGGTCTTGTACGGCCACATGCGCAGGCCGCCCAGCGCGGGGCCGAGCACCGTGTTGTGGATCGCGACGATGGCCTTCAGGCCGGCGTCCTTGTTCTGGCAGAACACGACTTCCTCGTGATCCGTCTGGGCGATGGTTTCAAAGATCATTCGAACGATGACTCCAGGTGGGACGGCGCCCGGGGATGGCGGCCGTTCGGGGTGGCCCGCGCCGCACAGGGGCGCCACGGGCCGTCGGACACGCTTGCAACAGCTTGAAAATCAAAGCCCCAGCGGGGGCCGGGGCTTTGTTTCAGGGCGCGAAGTTTAGTACGTCGCCGCGGCGAGTGCTGATGCGGCGCAGCAAGCGGTCTTCCGGTGGGTGGTCAGCGCACCCAATGCCCCGGGCGGAAGTACCAGCCGCCCCGCCGGTGCACCCAGTGGTCCGGCACGTAGCGGTAGCCGGGGCGCACGCGCACCCAGTAGCCGGTCACCCACACATGGCGGTGCAGGCGGTGGTCCCAGCGCCAGTAGCCCGGCGCCCAGACGTAGCCGACCCGCGGCGGCGGCACGCGGACGTAGCGCGGCGGCGGCGGAGGGACGCCGATGGAGATGCCCACCGCCACCTGGGCGGCATGGGCCGGCGGGGTGAAGCCGACACCGGCGCCCGCGGCGAGGCCGAGAGCGGCGAGCAGGGCAAGCTTGCGGGTCATCGTGATCATGCAGGTCTCCGTCATCGCCGTATCGCGGCGGCAGGCGGGAGAACGACCCAGCCGTCGCGCTGTTGACGTCGCCGCGGCCGGCACGTTCAGCCGGCGGTCGGGGGCGGGCCGGGGCGAGGAGTGGTCACGCCATCCTCGAGGGGCTAACCGTCGGCTTTCGACTGCCGCCCCAACGGCAAAGGCACTGGATCCCTGCCTCCGCAGGAATGACGTACCGAGATCCACCCACTCCGGTGATTCCCGGGACTTCCACGGGAACGCCTTTCCGCCCGGGTGAGCCGCGGCATGGTCCAGGCTCCCTCACGTCATCCCAGCGCAGGCTGGGATCCAGCGACTCTGCCCTCTGGAGGTGGACATCACGGGATGACCCGCGCTGCGGCCGTCGATGGAGCGCCGCAGGCTCTGGCAAGTATGACGAGCAAGAGCCGTCACGAGCAGAAGCAGCGCCTCCCGACGCCGGGCGCGCCGCTGCGGCGGGCTGCCCTCAGAGCCGGCACTCCGGATCGTGATGATTCGCGCGCGCCTGCTGGTACACCGGCATCAGCTGCTGTGCCTGCTGCTGCAGGGTCTGTTCGCGCTTGCTGCTGGACGGGTGGGTGGACAGGAACGCCGGCGGCTTGCTGCCGCCCTGGGCGCCCATCTTCTGCCACAGCGTGGCGGCGGCCCGCGGGTCGAAGCCGGCCTCGGCCATGTAGCGCTGTCCCAGCACGTCGGCCTCGCTCTCCTGTGTGCGCGAGAACGGCAACAGGATGCCGACCTCCGCGCCCATGCCCAGTGCCGCCGCCGCATAGCCGGCGTTGCTGCCACGGGTCCCGGCGTAGATGGTGCCGGCCGCCACGACGCCCTGCGCCAGGTAGTTGTCCGACACCCGCTCGGCGCCGTGGCGTGCCACCACGTGCGCCAGCTCGTGGCCCAGCACCACGGCAAGCTGGTCCTGGTTGGTGGCCACCTTGAACATGCCGCGGTTCACGCCGATGCGCCCGCCGGGCAGAGCAAAGGCGTTGGCGCTGTCGTCGCCGACGATCTGCACCTCCCACTGGTTCGCGTTCCACGGCGGCGGCAGCACCGCGACCAGCGCGTTGGCCACGCAGGTGGCGTAGGCGCGCTCGCGCGGCGCGTCGACGAATTTGCCCTGCTTGCGCATGTCGTTGAACGCGGTGATGCCCATCTGGCTCATCTGCGCGTCGGACACCATCATCAGCTGCGAGCGCCCGGTGGGCGAGGTGGCGCAGCCGGCCAGCAGGCCGGCCAGGGCGAGCGTGGCAATCACTCGGTGCATGGCGGTTTCTCCATCGGTGAACCGGGCGGAGCCTAGCCCGAAAGCCGGCTAAAAAGCGTGCATGCGCGGCCGCGGGCGATCCGCCCGCCGTGCGCCGGCGTATGTGCCATGCCGCGCCGCGCCGAGCTTTCACCGGCGCTCCCCTTTAGAATCGTGCGGTTCACTCAAGCCGTTCGGAGTAGCCATGAGTTCCCAGCCCAAGCACGTCCCCACCGCCGGCGACACCCAGCAGGCGCGTACCCCGGGCGAGGCCTCGCCGCTGCGTTTCGTCACCGCGGCCAGCCTGTTCGACGGGCACGACGCGGCGATCAACATCATGCGCCGGATCATCCAGGCGCAGGGTGCCGAGGTGATCCACCTGGGCCACAACCGCTCGGTGGAAGACGTGGTGCGCGCCGCGCTGCAGGAAGACGCCGACGCCATCGCGCTGTCGTCCTACCAGGGCGGCCACGTCGAGTACTTCAAGTACATGGTCGACATGCTGAAGGAGCGCGGTGCCGGCCACATCCGCGTGTTCGGCGGCGGCGGCGGCACCATCACGCCGGAAGAGATCAAGGAGCTGCAGGCCTACGGCGTGGAGCGCATCTACCACCCGAACGACGGCATGAAGCTCGGCCTCACCGAGATGATCGAGGACGTGATGGCCCGCGCCGGCGCCGCGGCCGCCAGGCGCGCCGCCGAGGCGCAAGGGCTGCCCGCCGTGCGCGTGGACGACGAGATCTCCATCGGCCGCATGCTCTCGGCGATCGAAGAGGGCGGCCTGGCCGAGCCCGAGCTGGCCCGCCTGCGCAAGGAGTGGAAGCTCGCCGGCCAGCAGACGCCCGTGCTCGGCCTCACCGGCACCGGCGGCGCCGGCAAGTCGAGCGTGGTGGACGAACTGCTGCTGCGCTTCCTGCAGGCCTTCCCGCAGATGCGCATCGCCGTGCTGGCCGTCGACCCGACCCGTCGCCGCTCCGGCGGCGCGCTGCTGGGCGATCGCATCCGCATGAACTCGCTGCGTAGCCATCGCGTCTACATGCGCTCGATGGCCACGCGTCGCCAGCACGCGGCCACCAACACCGTGCTGCACGACTGCATCGACTTCCTCAAGAGCCAGCCCTACGACCTGGTGATCGTGGAGACCGCCGGCATCGGCCAGAGCGATTCGGAGATCGTCGACCTGGTCGACTTCCCGGTCTACGTGATGACCAGCGAATACGGCGCGGCCAGCCAGCTGGAGAAGATCGACATGATCGACTTCGCCGAGCTGATCGTGCTGAACAAGTACGACAAGCGCGGTGCCGAAGACGCCCTGCGCGACGTGCGCAAGCAGTGGAAGCGCAACCGCACCGCCTTCGCCCTGAAGGACGAGGAGGTGCCGGTCTACCCGACCATCGCCAGCCAGTTCAACGATCCGGGCGTCACCTGGATGTTCACCAACCTGTGCCGGCTGATGAGCACCAAGCTCTCGCTCGAAACGGCCAAGTGGACGCCGAACCTCGACACCAGCCTCAAGGAACCGCGCGCCACCGTGCTGATCCCCGGCAACCGCGTGCGCTACCTCGCCGAGATCGCCGAGCAGGGCCGCGGCATCAACGCCTCCATCGCCAGGCAGGCCGAGCAGGCCAGCAAGGCGCAGCACTGTTACGAGGCGCTGAAGGAACTGGGTGACGACAAGCTGCCCAAGCCGCTGGATCTCTACGCCAGCGACGCGCTGCAGGCGGGCGAGGGCGCCGACCGCTCACTGCTCCTCCTCCGCCAGCGCTACAACGCCGCCCTCGGCGAACTGAACAAGGAGTCCCTCGAACTCCTGCGCAGCTGGCCGGCGCTGCGCGAGTCGGTCACCGCCGAGGTCAACGAGTATCAGGTGCGCGGCAAGACCATCCGCGTGGAGAACTACCGCGAGTCGCTCAGCCACCAGAAGATCCCCAAGGTGGCGCCGCCCAAGACCCGCGACTGGGGCGACCAGCTGCTGTTCCTCGGCAAGGAGAATCTGCCGGGTTACTACCCCTACACCGGCGGCGTGTACCCGTACCGTCGCAGCGGCGAAGACCCCACCCGCATGTTCGCCGGCGAGGGCACGCCCGAGCGCACCAACCGCCGCTTCCACTACCTCAGCCAGGGCGGCGCGGCCACGCGCCTGTCCACCGCGTTCGACTCGGTCACCCTGTACGGCGAAGACCCGGCGCCGCGCCCGGACATCTACGGCAAGATCGGCAACTCCGGCGTCAACATCGCCACGCTCGACGACATGAAGAAGCTCTACTCCGGCTTCGACCTGTCCGCGCCTACCAGTTCGGTCTCCATGACCATCAACGGCCCGGCGCCGATCATCCTCGCGATGTTCATGAACACCGCGATCGACCAGAACGTGGAGAAGTACCTCAAGGCCGACGCCACGCGCTGGGCCGAGGCGGAAAAGAAAGTCGCCAAGCTGTTCGAAGGCCGCGAGCGCCCGCGCTACTCGGGTGAACTGCCGGCCGGCAACGACGGCCTCGGCCTGGCCCTGCTCGGCGTCACCGGCAACCAGCTGGTGGACGCCGAGACCTACGCGAAGATCAAGGCCGAGACGCTGGCCAGCGTGCGCGGCACCGTGCAGGCGGACATCCTGAAGGAAGACCAGGCGCAGAACACCTGCATCTTCTCCACCGAGTTCGCGCTGCGCATGATGGGCGACATCCAGCAGTACTTCGTCGACCACAAGGTGCGCAACTTCTACTCGGTGTCGATCTCCGGCTACCACATCGCCGA
>JAGWVM010000044.1 GCA_018970895.1 Lysobacteraceae bacterium
AGCTCCGGGGCAGAACCCAGTTCACGCTCCAGTACCCGCTTGGACTCGCACAACTCCCACTCCAGTTCATCCTGCGGCAGCTTGGCCAGCATGCGGTGGGTGACTCCGTGCGATCCGATCTCGAAGCCGGACTGGTGCATCTCGCGAAGCTGGGCCCAGCCCATCGGACGACAGTCAGCCACCGCGCGGTCGCGCGGCATATTCCAGGCCTTTTCCAGCCCCGCGATCAATGCCGCCTGTGCGGCATCGTCCAGGCTCTTCAGTCGGTCGAGCAGGTTTTCGACCAGCTTGCGCCGAAGCCCGGGGCGGGTCGGTACCCGCACATCGAGCTTCACTTCGGGTAGCTGTAACCGCGACTCGGGCGCATGCAGCACCATGTGTGCCAGCCAGTCATAGGCGAACGGCAGGCCGTCGTCGACGTGCCCGGTGGAAACGAAGAAAGTGGCTGGTACGCCGAGTTCGCGCAGAATCGGGAACGCGATGCGGTAGTTGTCGTCGTAGCCATCGTCGAACGTCACCGCGACCGCATTGCGCGGCATCGGTTGGCCTGCCTCGATGCGCCGGACCACCTCGCCCAGCGAGAGTGGATGGAACTTGCGCCGGAGCAGCTGCATCTGCTCGCGGAATCGCTCGGCCGACGCGCTGATCACCTCGAGGTCGAACTCGAAGCGGTCTGGATCCGGTACCGTGAGCACTCGGTGGTAGGCCAGGATGCGCAGGTCCCGGGTATGCCAGGCGCGCACCTGCCGCAGCGGCCCGAGCAGACCGGTCCGGTGGCACCACGTGCCCAGGCGCACCCGCAGGTCGCCACGCCAGGGAAGCACCTTGCGACAGCTCACCATAGGTGCAGCCGCCGGTTGCGGGCGAACGTCAGCAGGGCCATCGCCGCATACGCATTCATGTAGAAAAACGCCACGCTCAGGCGCACCGGCAGCAAGCGACCCAGTGCCGGCAACACACGCCACGCCAGCACCATCGCCACTCCGGCGAGCAGCGCGGCCAGGGTGAGTGCACACCACACATGGCGCGTGGCCAGCGCGGCGGCGGTCAGCCCCAGCACCAGCACCAGCCATGGCGCGGCCAGGCGCAGCAGCTTGTGGCTGAGGAACCGGAACCAGAGCGGGTTGAGCCCGGGCCGCAGCAGCCAGGGAGACAGCTGCACCAGCTGGAAGTTGCCCGCCAGGGTGCGGATCTTGCGACGCTGCTCCTGCACCGGTTCGGTCGACGGCCGATCCCAGGCACGGGCACCCGGCTCGAAGACCACGCGCCAGCCGGCACGAGCGGCGCGCATCGGCACCAGCACGTCGTCGAGCACCGTCCCTTCCGGCAGTGGCTGGAACACCTCGCGGCGCATCGCGTACAGCGCGCCGCTGACGCCGATCATCGACCCGGACGTACTCTCGCTGCGGCGGATCAGCGTCTCGTAGCGCCAGTAGGCATCCACGCTGCGGGCAAAGCCCGTCTCCGGATCCTCAAAACACAGCTCGCCGCCCACCACACCTACTTCCGGATCGGCCAGGTTGGCGACCAGCTCGCGCAAGGCCTGCGGCTCCAGGCGCTGGCGCACATCGAGCATCAGCAGTACCTCGCCCCGGGCCGCTGCGATGGCGTCGTTGAGACAGGCCGCCTTGCCGCGCCGGCGGATGAACTCCAGCACGCGCACCCGCTCGTCGCCGAAACGACGGCAGCGCGCGGCCGAGTCGTCCTCGCAGCCGTCGCAGACCACGACGATGTCGATCAGGCCCGGCGGATAATCCAGTGCGGCCAGGTTGGCCAGCCGCGCCTCCATCTGGGCCCCGGCATTGTGCACGGCGACGATCGCCGAGACCGTCGGTGTCCACTGGCCGCGACGCACCGGACTGGGGCGCCACCGGGCCCGCAACACCACCCAGAGCGGGTAGCCGACGAAGGTATGTCCGAGGGCCACGGCGCTCAGCCAGAACAGCCCGTGCAGATAGATCATGGAGCGCGCTTCCCACCGTCCTTGCCGCGACCGAAAAGGCGCGACATCCGGGCACGCAGCAAGCCAACCGACGGCGCGGCCGGGGTCTCGGCTGCGGCCTGCTCCGGCAGCGCGGTGGCCAGCGCCGCCAGGGTGCTGGTGGCCACATCGAGCAGGTTGATGCGCACGCCGGTCTCGCGCTGCACGCGGCTGGTAAAGGTGACCGCCAGCAGCGAATGCCCGCCGACATCGAAGAAGTTGTCGCTGGCCCGCACCGACCGCACGCCGATCATCTCGCACCACAGCGCGGCGACGTAGGCCTGGCGTGGATCGTCGAAACCGGCCGGTGCCGCCTCGCCCGCCGGCGTCTCGTGGGTCGCCGTGGGAGCCGGCAGGGCCTTGCGGTCGATCTTGCCGTTGGCAGTCTTCGGCAGCTGGTCGAGGATCTCGATATGCTGCGGCTGCATGTAGGCAGGCAGCCTGGCGCGCAAGCTGCCACGCAGGCGCGCCACCACCTCCGACGTGTCGCCTTCGACCGCCGCGTAGAGCACCAGGCGCAGATCGTTATCCCCGAAGCGATGCGCCACCACCACGCATTCGCGCACCGCAGGGTCGCTGCCGGCGACCGCCTCGATGTCGCCGGGCTCGATGCGGAAGCCGCGGATCTTGATCTGGTGGTCGACGCGGCCGTGGAAATACAGCACGCCATCGCGCCAGGCACCCAGGTCGCCGGTGCGGTACATGCGCCCGCCCCCGGCGTGGAAGGGTTCAGGCACGAAGCGCTGTGCGGTCAGCGCCGGCTCGCCGAGATAACCCTCGGCTACGCCGTCGCCGGCGATCATGATCTCCCCGATCACACCGGGCGGTACAGGATGACCACGACGGTCGAGCACGTAGATGCGCGTGTTGGCGATCGGCCGGCCCAGCGGCACTACCTCCAAGCCGGCATCAATCGGTGCCACCGTGGACCAGATCGTGGTCTCGGTGGGACCGTACAGATTCCACATGCCACGGCAACGCGCGGCGAGCGAGCGGGCCAGCGCCAGAGGCAATGCCTCGCCCCCGACCAGCAGACGCAGCCCGGCGAAGACGCGGTCGTAACCGATCTCCTCGACCAGCTTGAGCAGCGACGGCGTGGTCTGCAGCACGGTGCAGCCGCTGCGCTCGATCAGTTCGCACAGCGCCCGCGGATCGCGGTGGTCCGCCTCGGTGGCTACCACCACCTGGCCGCCGCAGATCAGCGGCAGGTACATCTCCAGCCCGGCGATGTCGAACGACAGCGTGGTCACCGCGCAGAGCACGTCGTCGGCCAAGAATCCCGGATCGCGCTGCATCGAGCGCAGGAAGTTCACTAGGTTGCGATGCAGGATGCGCACGCCCTTGGGCTGGCCGGTCGAGCCGGAAGTGAACAGCACGTAGGCCTGATCGTCGCCATGGACGGCCGGCAGTTCGCGGCCATCGTCGGGCTCGCGCATCAGCTGCGCCACCGGGAGCCGTTGCGCCGCCTGCGCAAGCACCGCTGGCACGGCATCTTCCGGACCGCACAGGATGCAGCGGACGCTCGCCTTCCCAGCCATGTACTGCAGCCGCTCGGGCGGAAACTCCGGGTCCAGCGGCACGTAGGCGGCACCACTGCGCAGCACGCCCAGCACCGCCACCAGCATGTCCACGGTACGTGGCACGCACACCCCGACGTAGTCGCCGCGGCCGACACCGCGGCGCCCCAGCGCCAGCGCCAGCGACCGCGAAGCCGCGTCGAGGCCGGCGTAGTCCACCGACAAGCCGTTGCCGCTGACCGCGATGCGGAACGGATGCTCGCGCATGGTCGCGCCGATCAGGTCGACCAGCGACTGCTGGCGATCCAGCGGCACCGCCGTGTCGTTCCAGCCCTCCAGCACCAGACGGCGCTCGGCCTCGTCCATCAACACATGGTCGCCGAGGGCCAGCTCCGGTCGCGCCGCGCCCTGGCGCAGGATCCCGACCAGGTAGCCACTCCAGCGCTCGATCGTCGTCGCGTCGAACAGGTCCGGGTTGTAGTGGAACAGGAAGTCCAGCCGCCCGGCGTGCTCGGTGAAGTGGAACTCGATGTCCCAGTTCATGTGACTCTTGGGCAGGTCGCTGTGCGCCACAGACACGCCGTCCCAAGGCGTGTCCGCCGTGGCCGGGTTGAAGTTGAACAGCACTTCGGTCAGCGGCAGGCGGCCGGTGTCGCGCGGCAGCTTCAGCGCCTGTGCGATGCGCGCGATCGAAACATCCTGGTGCTCGCCCGCATCCAGCAGCCCGGCCTGCACACGCTTGACCAGCACGCCGAACGACTCGTCCGGATCCACCGCCATGCGCAGCGGCAAGGTGTTGTCCGCATCGCCGACCGTCTGGCCGTAACGGCTCACCGCCTGCCCGGCGAAGGGGATGCCGCAGACCAGGTCGTCCTGTCCGGACAAACGCTGCAGCAGCGCGTAGAAGCCACCGAGCAGCAGCGCGAACAGGGTGACCCGCTGCGCCCGTGCCGTCTCACGCAGGGCCCTGGCCACGTCGCCGTCCAGATGACCCGCCAGGGTCGCGCCGCGGAAACCGCCATCGCGCCCGCGCGGACGGTCCAGCGGCAGCGCCAGCGGATCGGGCAGCGTGCGGTACTGCGCCTGCCACCAGTCCAGCGACTCGCGACCTTCCGCGCCGTCGCGGCGCGCGCGTTCGTCCAGCACGAACCGGCGCCAGGCATCCACCGACGGCCACGCCGGCGCCGCGCCCTGGCGGAAGGCGTTGTAACCGGTGGCCAGCTCGCGCAGGAACACGCTGAGCGACCAGCCGTCCATCACGATGTGGTGGGACACCATCACCAGGGCGTGCTCCTGGTCGGCGAGCCTGATCAGCCAGGCGCGCAGCAGGGGCGGCTGCAAGCGGTCGAACGGACGTGCCGACTGCTCGGCGACAAAAGCGTCAAGCCGCTGCTGCCGATCGCCGCCACAACTGAGATCAAGCGACTCGAGGCGCACCGAGGCGGGCGGTTCGAGCATCTGCCCGCTGCCGTCCTCGGCAAAGCGCATCGAGAAGATTTCGTGGCGTGCCACCACCGAATCGAAAGCGCGCCGCAGCACATCGACGTCCAATGGACCCCGGAAGCTGAGCTGCGTCGATTCGTTGAAGGCCGGCGCGATCCCGTCGCTGAAATGCATGCCCAGCCAGCGCCCGAGCTGCGCGTCGGTAAGCGGCACCTTGGCCGGAAGCCGATCGGTCTCCGCCGCCGGCCCGGGAGCAGGCATGGCCGCGGCGTGACGTGGCAGCAGCATGCCGGCGGCCAGCAGATCGTCCACCGACTCGGTGACGGCAGCGACGATGCTCTCCACCTCGGCATCACCGTGCGCCACGGAGAGGAAGCAGTTGAACTGCTCGAACACATGCAGTCCGGCGTGGCGCAGCCGATACCAGAGCAGGCTGGCAAAAGGCTGGCCGTCGTCGACGCGCAGCTTCCACAACGAGCTGTAGCCCACGGCCGTCACCGGGGCCTGCCGTGCGTCGAATACCGCGTTGAGCCGAGCCACCATGTCCTGCGTGCGCGCGTTGAGCGAAGCCTGCAGTTGCGGTCCCTGCTCACGAATCCACTGCAGTGCGGCCTTAGCCGCGGCCAGCGCCAGCGGGTGCCGGACGAAGGTGCCGGCAAAATAGGTGACACCCGCCTCGGGATAGCTGTCGTCGCCGAACTGCCAGAAGCCGCCGTCCAGCGCATCCATCCACTTCGCGCTGCCGGCGATCGCGGCGAACGGCAGACCACCACCAATGATCTTGCCGTAGGTGGCCAGGTCCGCGCGCACGCCGAACGCCTCCTGCGCGCCACCCGGGGCCATGCGGAAGCCGGTGATGATCTCGTCGAAGATCAGCGCGCAGCCGGCCCGGTCGCACAGGCCGCGCAGCGACTGCAGGAACGCCTTCGGCTGCAGCTCCGGATGTTTGCTCTGCACCGGCTCGACCAGCACCGCGGCCAGTTCATGGCCACGCTCGCCGATGATGCGCAGCGCCTCGTCGGTGCCGTAGTCCAGCACCAGCACGTTCTCCACAGCGTTGGCGAGAATGCCCGGCGCCGCGGCGATCGAACGCAGCGTGCGGGTACCGCGCACGATCACCTCGTCGAAGATGCCGTGGTAGGAGTCGCGGAACACCACGATGGTCTTGCGGCCGGTGACCGTGCGAGCCACGCGCATGGCCCCCATCACCGCTTCCGAACCGGTGTTGCAGAAGCCCACGCGCTGCATGCCGGTCATGTCGCTGATCAGTTCTGCCACCTCGACCGCCAGCGGATGCTGCGGTCCGATCTCGACGCCCGTGTCGACCTGCGCATGCAGCGCCGCGGTGACGAACGCCGGCTGGTAGCCGAGAAAGTTCACGCCGAAGCCGTTGAGCAGGTCGATGTAGGCGTTGCCGTCCAGGTCCCACAGCCGCGCGCCGAGGGAACGCTCGACGGTGATCGGGTAGACCAGCTCCTTCCACTGCGGATTGAAGCCGGTCACCACGCGCGGATCGGCCATCAGCGCACGATGCTTCTGCGCGAAGTCCTTCGAGCTCCGGGTCCGCCGGCAGTATGCCTCGGTGAAGGCCACCAGCCAGTGCTTCTGGGCCGGCGAGAAATCGCCATGCCGGTCGGTGATGATGCGCGCGGACGCGCCGAACGGGCGTTCCTTCAGGTTGGCCGGAGCGGCGTCGTCACCCGCAGCCGCCGGTACTGCCGGCACCGCGGCCGGTGGCGGCACGGCAGGCAGTGAAACCGGCGTCTGCCCGGACAGGCTCGCCAGCAGCGCGCTCTGCTGCTGCAACAACGCCATCTGGCTCTGGATCAGCTGGGCCAGCGTGGCCGGCACTGCCGCTCCCGGGGCGGCGGCCGGCGCCATCGCCACGGTCGGCGCCGGTGGCGCCGCCACCTCTGGCGCCAGAGTGGCATCGAGCATGCCGGCAAGATTCCGGATGCTGTCCACGTCTTCCATCAGGCGACGGAACTTGATCTTCACCCCGTAGCGCTGTTCGACCGCGAGCGCGGCCTGGGTCAGCGCCAGGGAGTCGAAACCGAGGTCGAGAAAACTGTCGCCATCATGCTGCGGCTCCAGCAGCTCGCCGCCGAGGTCGCCGAACAGCTCACGCAGCTCGGCGGACAGCCGCGCGGATCGCGGCGCTGCATCCGGGGAAGACGTGGCGGACGGCATGCTTGCGGTTTCCTCCGGGTGCGACGTGGGCATGGACAGGATCGCTGCGGCCGGTGTCATGCCGATGGCGGAGGGCGACGCGATGGCAGGCTCGACCCAGTAGCGCTTGCCCTGGAACGGGTAGCCAGGCAGCGACACGCGACGCCGCGGCGCGATGCCATGGAACGCCTGCCAGTCCGGGGTGAGGCCCCCGCACCAGCACTCGCCCAACGCCCGCAGCACCTGCTCCTGGGCATCGCCGGCACGCGCCGCGGGCCCCAGGCTGGACACGACCCGGCCCTGACCGTCGAGCATGCCGCGCACCAGCCCGGCGAGCGACTGGGACGGCCCGGCCTCCAGCAGCAGCGCCGGACCCTGTCCGAGTACGTGGGTCACGGCATCGGCGAAGCGCACCGGCGCGCGCAACTGCCGGCACCAGTAATCGATGGAGGTGGCCTCCTCCGCGGTCACCGGCAGGCCGCTGACGCAGGAATAGAACGTCCGCTCCGGCGGGCGCAGCACGACACCCTCGAACGCCCGGCGGAACAGCGGCAGGGCTCCCTCCATCATGTGGCTGTGGAAGGCATGGCTGACCCGCAGCCGGGTGCAGGCGATGTCCTCGCCGGCCAGGATGGCGGCCAGCGCGTCGATGGCCGCATCGGTACCGCCGAGCACGGTCTGCAACGGCGCATTCCGGCCGACGATCTCCACGCCGTCCGGAAGGCGCCCGTCCAGCAATCCGGCACCGGCCCGGACCACCAGCATCGCACCCGGCGGCTGCGCGAACATTGCCGCGCCACGGGCGACCACCAGGGCCACCGCATCCTCCAGCGGGAATACGCCGGCCCGGCAGGCCGCCACGTACTCGCCGATGCTGTGGCCAATCATCGCTGCGGGATGGAGACCCCAGCCCGCCCACAGTTCGGCCAGCGCGTACTCGACGGCGAAAAGTGCCGGCTGGGTGAATCGCGTCTCGGCTAAACGTCGTGCGGCCTGGTCCTCGGCGCCCGGTGCCGGCAGGATCAGCGCGCGCAGGTCCTCGCCGAGCAGCGCACCCGCGATCGTGCAGATGCGCTCGAAGGTGTGGCGGAACACCGGCTCATGCTCCACCAGTTCGCGCGCCATGCCTGCGTGCTGGGCGCCCTGACCGGGAAACAGCATCACCAGCGAGGGTGGCTCCACCGGTGCCGCATGGACAGCGAGGCGTGCCAGGCGCTCACCCGCCTGGACTGCATCGGCGGCGACGACGAAGCCGCGCGCGGCCATCGGTTGGCGCCCGGTCGCCAGCGTCCAGGCCGCATCCGCCAGCGCCGGGGCATCGTCGCCCGCCAGGGCCCCGGCCAGTTGCTCGGCGCGGCGTTGCAGCGCCGCTTCGTCGCGTGCCGAGAGCGGCAACAGGTTCAGGCGCCGCCCCGGCCCGGACGCCGGCATCGGCGGCGCCTCCTCCAGAATGACGTGGGCGTTGGTGCCGCCGACACCGAAGGAGCTGACACCGGCACGCCGCGGCTCGCCGCCGCGAGGCCAGGCGACCTGGCGGTCGGCCACCCGGAACGCGCTGGCGGCGAAATCGATCTGCGGATTCGGCGCGCGGTAGTGCAGCGTCGCCGGAATGCGCTCGTGGTGCAGCGCCAGCGCCGCCTTGATCAGTCCGGCGATGCCGCTGGCGGCATTGAGATGGCCGAAATTGCTCTTCACCGAGCCCAGCCAGCAGCTCCCCGGTGCCGCACCGTCCTCGGCGAACGCGCGGTCGAGCGCGGCGACCTCGATCGGATCCCCCAGCGGCGTGGCGGTGCCATGCGCCTCGACGTAACCGATCGATGCGGCGCTGACCCCCGCACTGTCCAGCGCCTGGCGGATCACCGCGGCCTGTCCGCGCACGCTGGGCGCACCGAAGCTGGCCTTCTCGCCACCGTCGTTGTTGACCCCCACGCCGCGGATCACCGCGTAGATGGTGTCGCCGTCGGCGACAGCGTCGGCCAGCCGCTTGAGCACCACGGCACCGCCGCCGGAGGAGAACACCGTGCCGGTGGCCGCCGCGTCGAATGGCCGGCAATGCCCGTCCTCCGACTCGATGCCTCCGTCCACCGGTACATAGCCCGACTCCTGCGGCACGACGATGTTTATCCCGCCGGCCAGTGCGAGATCGCACTGGTAGCTCATCAGCGCCCACCAGGCCTGCGCCACCGCCACCAGCGAGGTGGAGCACGCGGAGTGAATGCTCAGCGCGGGCCCGGTGAGATCGAGGCGGTGTGCCACGCGGGTGGCCACGTAGTCCTTTTCGCTGGCGATCGCCGCGGCGAATTCGCCGGCTGCCTCCAGCAGGTCGGTCCGCGATTCGACCAGCTTCCGATACGTGTTGTTGGAGGTGCCCGCATAGACCCCGATGCTCCCCGGGAAACGGGCCGGGTCGATACCGGCGTCCTCCAGTGCATTCCAGGCCAGCTCGAGGAAGACCCGCTGCTGGGGATCGATCAGCACCGCCTCGCGCGAAGCGATGCCGAAGAACCCGGCGTCGAAGCGATCGACATCGGACAGCACGCCGCGCGCCGGCACGTAACGTGGATGCCGGGTCTGTACCGCCGGCAACCCGGGCGAGAGCTCGCCGGGCCCGAAGCGCGTGATGCCCTCCCGGCCGGCGAGCAGGTTGTCCCACAGCTCACGCACCGAGGCCGCGCCGGGAAACCGCCCGGCCAGGCCGACGATGGCGATGCCGTCGATGGCGTCCTTTTCATTCATCCGGTCGTCTTCCTGTGACGGTCGCGCAATCGCGCAAGGGCATCGCGCTGCTGGGCTCCCCTGACCGGTGATGGCACGGGCCGGGTGGCTGCATGGCCGACCAGCGCCTGCGCCTGCTGCCGCGCGGTCGGGAATTCGTAGACCCGCGTGGCCGACAACCCCTCCACGCCCAGCGCCTGCAGGCGCGGAAGCACCGCCATCACCCGCAGCGAATCGGCGCCGTGGTCGAACACGTTGTCCTCGGCTCGAAGCGAGGGGAGCTCGAGCAGCTCGCGCCACGCGGCAAGGATGCGCTGTTCCGCGGTCGCATGCTCAGGCAGCGTCGCCGCGGCGGGTGCGTGCGCCACCAAGGACTCCACCTCCAGTCGCTGTCTATCCGCCTTGCCATTGGGCGTCAGCGGCAGTCGGTCGTGGAGCACCAGTCGCTGCGGACACGCAAAAGCGGGAAGCCGCTCGGCCATGTGCTGCTTCAGCACGTCGAGCAGCTCGGAGTCGACCGGCGCTCCGGGCCTGGCGACCACGTGGGCGACCAGTCGGCGCCCTTCGGCACCGGCCGGCGCGACCACGGCCGCTTCGGCGACCAGCGGATGCGCGGCCAGAGCGGCCTCGACCTCGCCCAGCTCGACCCGGTAACCGGCAATCTTTACCTGGTCGTCCGCGCGCCCGAGAAATACCAGGCGGCCATCCGCTTCCCGCCGCACGCGATCCCCGCTGCGGTAGACCCGCTCGTCACACCCGCCACCGGTGCGAACCTGCACGAAACGCTCGGCGGTCAGGTCGGGGCGGTGTGCGTAGCCATCGGCGAGGCTTTCGCCGCCGATCAGCAGTTCGCCCTCGCTTCCATCGGGCAGCACCCGAAGCTCGTCGTCGGCCACGTAAAGGCGCACGTGATCCAGCGGATCGCCGATGTCCGGGCGATCCGGCCAGACGGCGGAATCGCCCGACAGCGGCTTGCTGGTCACGAACACGCAGGACTCGGTCGGGCCGTACTCGTTGTACAGCACCGCATCGGGCAGCCCGGCGAACAGCCGGCGGATCGCTGGCGTGATCGCCAGTGCCTCGCCGCCGGTCATCAGGTCGCGCAGCGCGGCGGGCAGCGGTCCGCCCCCGGCGTGCGCATTGGCGATGGCGCGCAACTCCACGTAGGGGAGGAACGCCCGCTCGATGCGCTGCTCGCGCATCATCGCGAGCAGACGGAACGGATCGCGACGATCGGCCTCGCCGGCGAGCACCAGCGTCCCACCGGAGGCGAAGGTGGCGAACAGGTCCCGCACCGAGGAGTCGAAGCCCAGGGTGGCGAACTGCAGGGTGCGCGCCGGCGCGGCCAGGCGCGGATGCCGCAGATGCCAGGCGACCATGTGGCCGAGCGCCCGCCGCGACAACACGGCCCCCTTGGGACGACCGGTCGAGCCGGAGGTGAACAGCACGTACGCGGCGCGCGAGGCATCGACGGTCACCGGTGCCGCCAGCGGCTCGACCATCGCCGGCGCGTCGATCTCGAACATCGCCACGCCGAGGCCGGCCAGCTTCGCCGTGGCCGACGAGTGGCGCAACAATATGGCCCGCGGTCGCGCGTCTTCGACCATCTGGGCCAGACGCGTCGAGGGATAGCCCAGGTCCAGCGGAAGGTAGGCGGCGCCGGCGGCAAGCACGGCAAGGATCGCAACGACGCTGTCCAGGGAGCGGTCACATGCCACGCCGGCCACATCGCCCGGACCTACTCCCATCGCGCCGAGTCGCGCCGCCAATGTCATGACCTTGACACACAACCCGGCGTAATCGAGCTCGTGATTCTCGTCCGCCAACGCAACACGACCGGGTGATCGGCCTGCCCAATCGAGGAAGTCCAGCGCGCGGTCGTCGGAGGTCATGATGCCGATCCGGCAGCAGAGACGTCGGCGGCGGCCCGGCGGTGGAGAGTGTGGCCGTGGCGGGAAGCCGTGCCGACCGTCGTAATGGCGATCCATACCGACACTGCGCCAGCCCGACCGATCCGGACATCTCCGGTTTGGCTGGAGCGAGATGGCAGGAGACCGGAGCCGACGCCAAGCGCCCCCCCGCACCCCGCCACCTCACGCAGCGTGGGCGACCATTCCCTCGTCACGAATCCCCCTGAAGCTGACCGCCCCGAAAGCCAAGAAGCGCTACATTAGCAGCCGGTATGAAACCGTGTTGCACGTCTCATTCTAGTACGTCGCCGTTTCGATGCGGCGATCGGTACGCGACAGGCACAGCGGCCCGCCGCGCCCGCTTCCCGTGAGGTCCGCCAGCGCCCTCTGATACCAAAGCCTCCGCATGCCCAGGGCGCGCTATCACCCAATGGACCCGGGAGCGATAGCGCAACCTCGGGTTCCATCCAGCAACATGCCGGAATCGCCTCCCAGAAGGGCCGTACCTTTGTAAATGAAAAGACCTCGAGCCTCGCCATGGGATTTCCCTCTGCAGTCCCATGATTCGCAACCGCGCCGGCTGACCAAGGCAGCCGCCGGCTGCGTTCTGTCTATCCTTCGTCCGGATATCGCACGAAAACTGGAAGAGGGAGCCGCACCCTGCAACCGGATCGAGCGGCTGGTGCTGGCGGGACTGGTGGCCCGCTATCGGTCATCGGGGAGCATGGATCGCCTGATGCCGCAGCACCGCCGCTATTGGGAAGGCGAATCGGCCGTGCTGTTCCATGCGGTGACCGAAGCTCGCTGCCGGGACGAGTTCCACCGCGTGCACGGCTTCGTCCCGGACATGCTCGGTCGTTTGGCGGAAGCCACGGGGCTGCGCTCGATCTGCGAGATCGGCTGTGGTTCGGGCGTAGTCCTCGCCGCGCTCGGTTCGGCACTGCCGCAACTGCGGGAGCTGATCGGCCTGGACCTGTCGGCAGAGCAGACCGCGATCAATCGTTCGCGCCATCGCGACCCGCGTTTCGCGTTCGCTCACGGCAACGCCTGCCAGTGGATTCCGCGGCATGCCCATCCGGGGACGATCTTCATGACCTACGGCGGCGTGTTCGAGTATTTCGCCGAGTCCGCGATGCGCGCACTCCTGCAGGACATCGCCTCGCTCGCGCCGGCCGCCGTTGTGCTGATCGAGCCGATCGCCCTCGGACACGACCTTGAGCGGGACTTCCACTCCCGCCCCCATGGCGATGAGCTGTCACTGTCGCACAACTATCCCTGGCTGCTGGCCCAGTCCGGCTTCACTTTGATGGAGCGCAGGGAGTGCACCGATGGCGACCTTCGCTGGCTGGCGATGACCGCCACCATCGCCCACTCCCCTCAACTCCGCACGCCGCAGGCTGTTCAGCCCCCCGGCGTGTAGGGCGTCGGATTGCCGACCGGGATCGTGCTGATCGGCAGGTTGACGTAGCTTGGCTTGTTCATCTGCACGGCACCGGTGCCGCTGATGAAGAAATCGAGGACACCCTTGCCGCTGCTCGTGAACGTTCCACCCGGGGCGATGGTCACCACGCGCCCGCTTCCCTGGGCCGCCGTAGTGATGCTGTAGCCGGTGTACGGTGCCAGGCCGGTGACCACATGGTGTGCGGATTCCGCCGGAACGAAGTAGGCGATCGTCCCACTGATCGGCGTGCCCGGGGTGCCGGCGTTGTTGATAACCACGCTGACGCCGTCGGAGCCCGCCAGCCTCACGCCGACGATGCTGCCCTGGTTGATCGTCACCGGCGACGCGGCAGCCACCGCGGCAGCCGTGCCGGAGAGATCGAATACGGTGAGCCACTGGTTGCTGGCTGCCGCGGTCGCCGGCCGCACCTGAACCTGCCATGCCTTGGTCGGGCTGCTGGCCGGATACATGGCCAGGGTGGTTGTCACCGGGTTGACCGGCGTCACGACGGTCATCGCACCGGCGTAGGTGCCGTTGTAGGTGACATCGAAGCGGGTGCCGCCGGACGATGTGACCTGACTCGTCGGGCTGGCCGGGAAGTGCCAGGCCATGTACTGGTCCAGCGAGGCGCTGCTGGCGGTGGTGCGGTCGTGCACGACGAAGCGCCCGGGTCGCAGATACGTGACCTCGCGCGACCACGCAGTGACGCCCTTGCCCAGCGAACCGCCGGACGAGCGGTACATGTCCTCCAGATGGGTCGCCAGCACATAGACGTAGTCGCTACCGTCCTCGTAGGAACTGACGGCCGTCCGCACACCATCGCTCTCGGTCGTGTAGGCGCCTTGCCCATAGGCGCTCTGTACGGTCGAGCCGCTCATGCTGCGTACGTAGAAGACGTTGTAGATCTGCCGGTTGCCCTTGTAGGGCGTGCCGTCGAAGCTGCCGTAGTTGTCGTCGTAGATGCGGGTCTCCTCGGCACTGCCGTTCGGACTGTGCACCAGCCATCCGGTGGCGTTGAGCAGCAGTGGCGTGGCACCGCGCACCAGCGCGAGCGAGCCCTGGTCGAAGTACTCCTCACCCTGGCCGGGATTATTGACGTAGGGACCGGCACGGAACGACATCCACACCGCGGCGGTAGTCCAGTCTGAGCGTGCGGACACCGCATTCAGGCCGCTGGCGAAGTAAGACAGGGGCAGCGTATCGATCGCCGCCGTTGCTCCGCCGGGAGCGCTCTCCAGGAAGGCCAGCCAAGAGGCTGCGGGGCTGTAACCGGACGTGGCGCTGGATACCTGACCCAGATACTGCAAAAGCACCGGCGCCAGCGATGACCCCCAGTAGGCCGCCTCGCCATAGACCTCCTGAAACAGGCTCAGCTGGGCCGTCCCCGGATCCGGAAGGCTACCTGATGATCGATTGGTATCACGGTCGTCTATGTAGCCGCGCGATGGCCAGGTGAAGTGCATCAGGTACGCCGCGTTGTCGGTCGGGAAGGTGTATCCGGTCGAGGCATGCACCAGATCGACGCCCGTGGCGGTCTTCACCTCGCGCGCCGGCAGGCTCATGTTGAGGATGCCCAGCGGCGCATAGTTGGCGAAGCCCTCCGGCCAACCACCACCGGCCAGATGGAGGCGGTAGTAAGGCAACACGCGCGCGGTGAACTGGTTGCCATACCAGTCGTCCCACTCGGCAGGTGCCGAAGGGTTCTCGCCGTAGGTACCGATCGCGATCACCGCCTTGGCGTGGAAGTAGCCCGCGTAATAGTTGCTCTGGGGGTGTGCGTACTCGAATGCCGCACAGCCTCCGGGCTGCTCCCATGCGGTGAGCCAGGCATTGGCCGTGGTGTAGACCTGCGTGCGCTGACTGCCAGAGAGCAGGTCGTACAGCCAGTCGTAGCCGAGACCGAAGCCCACGCCGTAGAAGCGAATGCCATAACCGCTGTCGGTGCAGGGATCGACACCCTGCCCTGTGCCGAAGGGCGAGGACATCTTCATCAAGATGTCCACCGCCTTAGCGCCATAGGTCGCCGCCTGACTGGCGTTGGTAGTGCGAAGCACCTGATAGCACATGGCTTCTGCCAGCAGCGCGGGGAGATAGTCCTCCCCCTGGTAGCCCGAACCGAGGTTGGGAAGGTTCGGATAGGCATTGCCATTCGGATATTCCACCGTACCGCCGATGTAGCTGTCGCAGGTCGTCTTGAGCGCCTGCCATTCGGCGGTGTTGCTGGTCACGTACTGACGCAGCGTGGCCAGCGTTGTGGAGTCCAGGATCATTCGCGGGTGAGCGGCACCGATCGCGGGTCCGACGGCGGCGGGAACGGCGCCACCGACAGAGGCGGCAACGATGCCTGCGCCTGTTCCGCCGGCAGCGCCCGCCGTACCGGGCGAGCCTGGCGTGCCAGCAACTCCACCCGAGACCATCACCCTCGCCGAACGCGCCGTACCCAGGTTTCTCTCCGTGGTGGGAAACAGCGCCCGAAACAGGGTGACAGTGGACGGGCAGCCACCCGCCTGACCGCGCCTCAGGACACCATTGCCGACCGGAGAGAATCCGATCGCCCGATCGCGCGGGGTGCAGGGCCACCCGGCACCGGGATGGCCCGGCGTGACGGCATCGGCATAACGCTGCAGCAGATGCCCCGTACGGGCAAAGAAGCCGAGCCCGGCCTCGCCTCCCGAGGCACCATGCACCGCTCCGACCGTCCGATCGTTCCCGGCAGCCCCCTCCCCTTCACCCGTTGCGGCATCCGAAGCTGCATCAACCGGCCTGGATTTGGCCACTCCGTACCCAGCTCCACCCACGCCCAGTGGCGTCAAAAGGTCGGGCCTGACCATACCTGCAATCGCGAATGCCACCGACAGGAGCAGCACGATCGTCACCCCCATGCGCAGGCCGCGGGGCCAGCGGCGAGTCCGGGAAGTGCCGCCGGCAACGGTGGATTCGACGTCATTGGCATTCATCTAGTGGGTCATTCCTTGGGTGCGCGCAAGCGTTCCCGGATCAAGAAGGGCGGGACATCATGGGTAGCGCCCGGGCAGCAGGCGTCGCTTCCCGATATTGCGCATGCCCTCCCCTGCACTCCATCCATGGCCATGAGGCGGCTGTCAACGCGCTCCACGACCGAACAGGACAACCTCCACGGTCTGTATCAGGATCAGCAGATCGAACAAAAGATTGTGGTTCTTGACGTAGTAGAGGTCGTATTTGAGCTTTTCCGCCGCATCGTCGTCTGATGCACCGTACGGATAACGCAGCTGCGCCCAGCCGGCAAGCCCGGGCTTAAGGCAGTGTCTGACCTCGTAGTAGCGGATCTTGCGGCTGAGGTCGGCCACGAACTGAGGACGCTCCGGCCGCGGACCAATGAAACTCATGTCGCCCTTTACCACGTTCCACAACTGCGGCAGCTCGTCGAGCCGCGTCTTGCGGATAAAGCGACCGACACGGGTCACACGGTCATCGTTTTTGCTGGCCCAGCGCGCAATACCGTCACGCTCGGCATCCGTTGCCATGCTGCGGAACTTGGTCAGCCAGAAGGTCTTGCCACGGGCGCCCACGCGCTCCTGCCGGTACAGGATCGGCTGGCCAGCCCCGGACTCCATGCGGATCGCGAGCGCGGTCAGCAGCATGAACGGCCATGTCAGCACCAGCACCACCACGGCGGCGAGCAAATCGAAGCATCGCTTGCTGAAGCGGCGCAGGGGGGTCGAATCAAAGCCGCCGGAGAAAACCAGCCAGGACGGGTCGGTGAACGAGAGATGGACACGACCTGCCTCGCGCTCGACGAAGGTGGTGAGATCGGTCACATCGACACCAAGCTGCCGCAGTTCCAGCAGATCGGACATCGGCAGGTTGCCGCGACGATCCTCCACGCCGACCACGACTTCGTCCACTTGGCGCTCGTTCACCCACTGCAGCAGCGTACGCTTGGGTGCGAGCAGATGCTCGGCCGGCACACAGACCTCCTCGTTGGCTCGCGGCAGGAAGCCAACCACCACGAAACCACGCCGATCGGAGCGCCGGCGCATGCGGCTGTGCACCTCGGCCGCACGCTGGCCCGCGCCCAAAATCAGGATTCGACGCTTGAGACCTTCAACTTCGGTCAGGCGCTGGAATACCAGGCGGAATCCGGTGACCAGGCCGAAGCCGACCACCAGTCCGATTCCGAAGACACCACGGCCTACGTAAGCCTGAGGGAAAACGTAGTACACGACCACCAGCATCACCGCACCGAAGCAGAAGCCAACTGCTTGCCTGGCCAGCAGACCGAACCAGCTGGTGCGCATGTTCAACTGGTACTGGCCCAGCGCGGCGAGGCCCAGCATGAGCACCGCGGCAAACACGAGCGAACGCAGGACCAACGAGCGGGTGAAGCGCGCGAGATCCTCTGGCGCCCCTGGATAACGCAGGCACGCAGCCACATAGAGCGACACGCTGAGCAACAGCACTTCGATAGCAGCAAGCATCAGCAGCCATCGAAGGGCACTATTCTTTGTTGAGCGGAACATCGCACTATCCCCTGTACTGTGACTCAGTTCGCTTTACACATGCCGGACCGACATGGTAGGCACGATTCTGTTACAGCGTCCAGTCAGCGCTGCCGATGGGTCCCTCGCCGGCACCAAGCCAAAAGACGCTGAGCGGCCCGGGTTCGCCGGGCGCAGCCAGGGCCCCCATAAGGCCACCCGGCAGCTTCAGCTGGAGCAGCCTCCATGCCAACGGCCTTCCACACGGGTCGGGAATCGGGTGGAGCGACGTGTCCACCTTGGCCGGATCAATCTGGAGTCCGACGCCACAGGCCTTGAGTACCGCCTCCTTGGCTGTCCACAGGCCAAGTGCTGCGCGCTGCCGCGCCTCGGCAACCGGTCGGGCCAGTGCCTCCCGCTCGGCCGGCGTGCCGACCACCTCCAGCACATCGTCCATGGCGTGCAGCGGCGGAAAACACTCGATATCAATCCCCACGGCCGCCCACCGGGCTACCGCCACTGCCACGAATGGGCCGGATCGGCTCAAACTGGTCACATGACCGGGGTGATCGGGGAGCAGCGGCTGCCCCAGCGCGTCAGGCAGCACACGAGGCAACTCACCCCCTTTCCCGAGGCACATCCGAAGCACCCGCCGCCAGAGCATGTGGGCCAGAACGTAGCGGCCACGGTCGCCCTCGAACCGGAAGCGTGCTGCACGGGTCAGCTCCCATGCGTCCAGAAAGGATGCAAGTCGGTCCCCGTCGCCCGACCACTCGGCGGTGTCGAACACCACCACGCATGCCTGCCGCTCTCCGAGCGCTCGCACGCCAACCCGCTCCAGGGCGCGGTCTATCCGCCAGGCAAACGATCCTTCCGTCACCTCCATCGCTGGGGGTCCGAACTGAATCAGCCGCTGCGCCGGGCGATGAACTGCAGATACCAGGGCATCGCGTCATGCAGGCCGTCCGCGATGGTATGGGTGGGGGCGTAGCCGAGGTGGCGCGCGGCCTTGCCGATGTCCGCCAGCGAGTGGCGCACGTCGCCGGCGCGGAACTCGCGGTAGACCGGCCGACGGTCGTAGTGCACGCCCTGCTCGCGCAGCCCGGCCACCAGCAGGTCGAACAGCTGGTTGAGGCTGGTGCGCTGGCCCACCGCCACGTTGTAGACGCGATCGCGCGCATCGTCGTCGGCCAGCGACGCCAGCAGGTTGGCCTGCACCGCGTTGGCGACGTGGCAGAAGTCGCGGGTGGTCTCGCCGTCGCCGTTGATGAACAGGTCGTCGCCGCGGATCAGCGCCGCGATCCACTGCGGGATCACCGCCGCGTAGGCGCCGTCCGGATCCTGCCGGCGGCCGAACACGTTGAAGTAGCGCAGGCCGACCGCGCGGAAGCCGTAGCAGCGCGCGTAGACTTCGGCGTAGATCTCGTTGATCAGCTTGGTCGCCGCATACGGCGACAGCGGCCGGCCGATGCGATCCTCCACCTTGGGCAGGGTCGGCTCGTCGCCATAGGTGGAACTGGAGGCGGCGTAGGTGAAGCTCGCCACACCCGCATCGCGGGCCGCGGTGAGCATGTTGAGGAAGCCGGTGGCGTTGGCGGCGTGGGTGGCCAGCGGATCCTCGATCGAGCGCGGCACCGACCCCAGCGCCGCCTGGTGCAGCACGTGGGCGACGCCGTCGCAGGCGGCGCGGCAATCGTCGACGGAACGGATGTCGCCCTCGATGAAGCGGAAGCGCGTCCAGGCCTCCGGCCCCACCACGTCACGCACCTCGTCCAGGTTGTGCTGGTAGCCGGTGGCGAAGTTGTCCAGGCCGATCACCGGCTGGTCGAGCCGCAGCAGCGTCTCGACCAGGTTGGAACCAATGAAGCCGGCCGCGCCGGTCACCAGCCATGGCCCCCGGGCCGCCCGCACGCGCGCCTGCAGGGCGGCGGGAATGAACACCTCGTTACGCTCCATCACAGCCTCCCGTCCACGGCCTCGCGCGGCAGCACATACTTCACGTCGTAGATGACCGCGCCATCGCAGCCGAGTGCGCGCACTCCCTCGGCGCCCATCGCCACGAACTGGTGGTGGGCGACCGCCACGATCACCGCGTCGTAGCCGCCGCGCGCCGGCTCGGCGATCGGCCGCAGGCCGTATTCGTGCTGCGCCTCGTCGGCGTCGACCCACGGGTCGTACACGTCCACGTCGGCGTTGTAGGAGTTCAGTGCCTGCACGATGTCGACCACGCGCGTGTTGCGCAGGTCAGGGCAGTTTTCCTTGAAGGTGAGGCCGAGGATCAGGATCTTCGCATGCACCGGATTGATGCCCTTGCGCACCATCAGCCGGATGACTTCGTTGGCCACATATGCCCCCATCCCGTCGTTGGTGCGGCGGCCGGCAAGGATCACGTCCGGGTGGTGGCCGATTTCCTGCGCCTTGTGGGTGAGGTAGTACGGATCGACGCCGATGCAGTGGCCACCGACCAGACCCGGTCGGAACGGCAGGAAGTTCCACTTCGTGCCGGCCGCCTGCAGCACCTCAAGCGTGTCGATGCCGAGCTTGTTGAACAGGATCGCCAGGTCGTTCACCAGCGCGATGTTGAGGTCTCGCTGGGTGTTCTCGATCACCTTGGCCGCCTCGGCCACCTTGATCGAGCTGGCGCGATGGGTGCCCGCGGTGATGATCGAACCGTAGATGCGGTCGACGAAATCGGCCACGTCCGGCGTCGAACCGGAGGTCACTTTGAGGATGGTGGTGACGCGGTGCTGCTTGTCGCCCGGATTGATGCGCTCGGGGCTGTAGCCGGCGAAGAAGTCCCGGTTGAACGTCAGCCCCGACACCCGCTCCAGGATCGGCACGCAGACCTCTTCGGTGCAGCCCGGGTAGACGGTGGACTCGTACACCACGATGTCGCCGGCCTTGATCACCTTGCCGAGCATCTCGCTGGCCTTCACCAGCGGGGTCAGGTCCGGCCGGCGGGCGGCGTCGATCGGGGTCGGCACAGTGACGATGTAGAAGTTGCAGCCGGCCAGGTCCGGCAGGTCGGCGCTGTAGCGCAGCCGGGTCGCCGCGGCCAGTTCGGCCCCGTCGACCTCCAGCGTCGAATCGCGCCCGGCGCGCAGCTCGTCGATGCGGCCCCGGTTGATGTCGAAGCCGACGGTGGGAAAGTGCTTGCCGAACTCGACCGCAAGCGGCAGGCCGACATAGCCCAGCCCCACGATCGCGATCCTTGCCTGGTCGATCTGCCGCATACCGCCCCCCTGACACTTGAATTGCCGAATCATAGCGGCCCGGAACGACTGCCTGTCACCCAGCCGGAGACAGTGTGACGCAGTCGTCTGACGGTTTCGCGGCGAAATGCCATAATGGCGGGCTCGCCGGGCCCGAGCTTCGCAGCCGGCACCCCTTATCCCCCCAGCGACAGGCAACGGTACCCGCCATGGTGGCTCTCGCGACCGAGCGCGTCCTCGACGTGCACCACTGGAACGACTCGCTTTTCAGCTTCCGCACGACCCGCGATCCGGGTTTCCGCTTCGACAGCGGCCAGTTCGTGATGATCGGGCTGGAGGTGGACGGTCGCCCGCTGATGCGTGCCTACTCGATCGCCAGCGCGAACTGGGAGGAGCACCTGGAGTTCTTCTCGATCAAGGTGCCGAACGGGCCGCTCACCTCGCGCCTGCAGCACCTGAAGCCGGGCGACGAGGTGATCGTCAGCCGCAAGCCCACCGGCACGCTGGTGCTGAACGACCTCAAGCCCGGCAAGCGGCTGTACCTGCTCGGCACCGGCACCGGCCTGGCACCGTTCATGAGCCTGGTGCGCGATCCGGAAACCTACGAGCGCTTCGACAAGGTGGTGGTCGCCCACGGCGTGCGCGAGATCAGCGACCTGGCCTACGGCGACTACCTGCAGCACGCGCTGCCGCAGCACGAGTACCTTGGCGAGATGGTGCGCGAGAAGCTGATCTACTACCCCAGCGTGTCGCGCGAGCCCTTCCGCAACCGAGGCCGCATCACCGACGCCATCGTCGACGGCCGCATGGCCGAGGCGATCGGCCTGCCACCACTGGATCCGGCGGTGGACCGCGCCATGCTCTGCGGCAGCCAGCACATGCTCGACGACACCGCCGCGATCCTCGATGCGCGCGGCTTCCAGGTCTCCCCGCGCACCCGCGAGCCGGGCGACTACGTGATCGAGCGCGCCTTCGTCGAGAAGTGACCTGACGCCGGCCGCGCGGCCGCGCTACCGTGACCGGGCGGCGAGCGGCCGCGCCGGACCCGGACACCGCATTGCTCGAGATCGCCCTGTACGTGCTTGCCGCCCTGCTGATGCTTGGTGGCCTCGCCGGCGCCGTGCTGCCGGCCCTGCCCGGCATCCCGATGATCTTCGGCGGCATCTGGCTGGCCGCGGCGGTGGATGGCTACCGTCACCTCGGCCTGTGGTGGCTGCTCGGCCTCGGTGCGCTGGGCACGTTCGGCGTGGCGGTGGACTTCATCGCCGGTGCGCTGGGCGCGAAGCGGGTCGGCGCCAGCCGCCAGGCCGTCTGGGGGGCCACGATCGGCACCTTCGCCGGCCTGTTCTTCGGCGTGCCCGGCCTGCTGCTCGGCCCGTTCGCCGGTGCGCTCGCCGGCGAGCTGATGGCCGGCCAGAGCGTGCTGCGCTCCGCACACGTCGGCGCCGGCACCTGGCTGGGCCTGCTGTTCGGGGCCCTGCTGAAGCTGGTGGTGTCGTTCGCGATGCTGGGCCTGTTCGCCCTGGGGATGCTGCTGGGCTGAACGCTCAGGCCGCAGCGGGAATCACGTAGAGCAGGATCGCCAGGTAGTGCAGCACGCTGCCGGCCAGCACGAAGCAGTGCCACACCGAGTGGTGATACGGCAGCCGGCGCCACAGGTAGAACGGCACGCCGGCGGTATACGCCACGCCACCGGCGATCAGCAGCGCCATGCCGCCGCCCTGCAGGTGCGCCACCAGTGGGCGGAAGGCCACCATGCCGATCCAGCCCATCGCCACGTACAGCAGCACCGACAGCTTGCGGTAGCGGCGGAACATCCCGAACTCCAGCGCGCTGCCCACCGCCGCCAGCGTCCACACCGCGGCGAACAGGCTCGAGCCCCAGCGCCCGGGCAGGGCGATCAGGGTGAAGGGCGTGTAGGTGCCGGCGATCAGCAGGTAGATCGCGATGTGGTCCAGCGTGCGCAGCACCGGCTTGGCTTTCGCCACCGGTACCGCGTGGTAGAGGGTGGAGGCGGTGTACAGCAGCACCAGGGTGGTGCCGTAGATGGCGCTGGCGATCACGTCGCGGGCCTCCCCGTGGCGAGCCGACAACGCCACCAGCGCGGCCAGTCCGGCGATGCTCAGCACGATGCCGATGCCGTGCACGATGCTGCTGGCCAGCTCGTCGCCGAAGCTGTAGCGGGGGACGGTGATGAGGGGGTGGGCGCTCACGGGCGGGCTCTCCGGGAAGCGGCCACGAGGCCGCTACTGCAGCGCACCATAGCGCGGACGCACCCGTCTGCATACGCCCGCGCACGGAAAACCGGCGGCAGCGCACACGCGCCACCGCCGGCGACCGTCACTCGATGATGAAGGCGCCGAACGCGATGCCGAGGTTCCAGCCCTCGCCCTTGCCGCTGAGGGCCAGCGAGACGCTGCCCTTGGTCACCACCTGCGCATCGGCCGACTTTTCGGCCCCGGCATGGGCCTCGGCGTTGGCGTAGTGGCCCTTGATGTCGGCGATGCTGTTGACGCCGGTGAAGCGGCCGACGCCGTGGTCGATCTTCGTCTTGCCGAAGGTGAGTCCGCCGCCCTTGGCGCGCAGCTTCACGTGCATGCTCTGGCCGTTGCTGCAGGTGACGGTGCCGCTGCCGGTGGCGGTCTTGTAGAACACCGACCAGCCGGACATCTGGAACGTCATGCGGCAGGAGATGTCCCGCGCCTGCACGGTGGTCGGCAGGACGGCCAGCCCGGCCAGCAGGGCCGCGGCGGCCAGGTAGGTTCGCATCGTCATGGGTGTGCTCCCTCGGAAGGACCGGCCGGCGGCCGGCAACCCCCGCATTGTCGCCCCCGCGGATGAACGTGGCGCGACCCGGCCCGGCCGCCCAGGCGCGACCTCGTGCGCGGCCGCGGCACGGCGAAGCGTTGCAGCTGCAACCTTTGGACGTCCAGACGTCCGCTTGCCTGACCCATGACTTCCGGCATAGGCTCGACTCGCGCCCCCGCGATCCCCACTGCTTTCCCCGGCAGCGCGGCGGCGCCACACAACCCGCATCGATCGTCAGGAGGTCGCCCATGTCGTCCGCAAGCCTGGCTGTTGCTCCGCGTCACCGTCCGGACCAGTTGCGCGTCGCCGCACTGAGTGCCGCCATCGCCTTCAACCTCGTCGTGCTGGTGGCCGCCATGCGGCCCCTGGCGCCCCCCTTCACCGCGCCCGTGCCGGAGCCGAAGACGCTCGCCATCCGCTGGCGCGAGCCGCCCCCGCCAATACCGCCCCAGCCGCCCGTGCTCGACGTCAAGCCGCTGCCCGCGCCGGTGCCGCCGGCGCCGGTCACCCGGGTCAAGCCCACCCCGGTGGCGCCGCCCGTGGTGACGCCGATCGAAGACGGCAACGTGCAGGCGCCGCCCGCCACCACGCCGACACTCGCTCCGACGGCGCCTGACGCCACGGCCGCACCCGCGCCGATCGAGGCCAGCCTGGCCTACCGGCGCGCGCCCCTGAGCTACCCCGCGCAGGCGGTGCGCCAGCGCATGCACGGCATCGTGCTGCTGCGGGTGCTGGTGGACGAGCAGGGCAAGCCGATCGACGTGCAGGTCGAGCGGAGCAGCGGCTACGTGCTGCTCGATCGCAGCGCGCGCGCGCAGGTGCTCGATGGCTGGTCGTTCCAGCCGGCGATGGTCGACGGCAAGGCCGTGCGCGCCTGGGCACGGGTGCCGGTAAATTTCGACCTGCGCAGCGAGTAGCGGAAACGAAGAAGCCCCCGGCGCGATGCCGGGGGCTTCATGGATCAACGTCCGGTGTTGACCGGCGTCGGCACCGGACGGCGCGAGGCGCGCACCACCAGCCACACCAGGGCGACCAGCGCCAGCGCCGGCAGCATCACCGGCAACAGCGCCAGCAGCACCACCGGTGCCACCAGCAGCAAGGCCAGCGCGCCCATCAGCAGGCCCAGCAGTCCGACCACCAGGCCGATCACGCCGCCCACCACGGCAAACGCAAGCTTGAACACGAAACCGACCAGCGATGCCGCCAGCCACAGGAAACCCACCACCATCACCAGCACGGCCAGGGTGACCATCGTCCTGCTCCTCC
>JAGWVM010000045.1 GCA_018970895.1 Lysobacteraceae bacterium
AGGGCGCCATCACCCATCGCGACAGCCTGGGCAACGAAGGCCGCACCGAAGCGGGCGACGTGCAGGTGATGAGCGCCGGCAGCGGCATCACCCACAGCGAGTACAACCGCGAGCCGGGCACCACCCGGATCTTCCAGATCTGGATCATCCCCACCGAGCACGGTCGCCCGCCGTCGTGGGGCGCCAAGCCGTTCCCGCGCGGCGAGCGCGCCGGTCGCTTCGTTACACTGGCCAGCGGCTTCGCGGATGATGCCGACGCGCTGCCCCTGCGCACCGACGCACGCGTGCTCGGCGCCACGCTTAAAGCTGGCGAGAGCGCGACCTATGCGCTGGGCGACGGGCGCCATGCCTACCTGGTGCCGTCGAGCGGCTCGGTGGAGATCAACGGCGTGAAGCTGGACACCCGCGACGGCGCGGCCATCCGCAACGAACCGGCCCTGCGCGTGACGGCGCTGGAAGACGCCGAGCTGGTGCTGGTGGACGCCGCGGCCTGAGGCGCGCGCGCGCTTGGCAATAGAAAGCGGCGACCGCAGGGCCGCCGTTTCCATTGCCGGTCAGAGGTGCCGGGTTTCGGCCGGAGCGTGATGCCAGTCATCGTGGCGCCCGTCGGCGTAGCGGACCGGCGCGTTGATCAGCTCGGCCGGATCCACGTCGTCGAGCGAGGCCAGCTGCACCGCCACGTAGTGGCCGCCGATTTCCTCCACGTAGCCGCGTGCAAAGCTGCGCACCCCACAGTTGCGGCAGAACAGGTGGTGCATGGCCCTGCGGCCGAACTGGTAAGCCGATTGCGCGTCCTCTCCGACCAGCAGACGGAACGCGTCGGGGCGCATGATGACGTTCCAGTTGCGGGTCTTCGTGCAGATCGAGCAATTGCACTTGTTGGTGCCCGCGGCCAGGTCGATGTCCGCCTCGAAGCGCACCGCGCCGCAATGACAGCTGCCCGTGTATGTCCTCTGCATGCGTCTGGCTCCAGGGGGGAATGGCCGGGATGATCCCCTTCCCGGCATCGGAACCGGCCGTCGGCCGTTTCGCTTCCGGCAACACCGGGCGCGCATCCGACAAAGGTTCAACTGCCCGTCACGCCCGGTCTTGCTACCCTCGCGGGCTGGATCTCAGCGGAGGCGCACATGGGCAACGAACACGGCATCCACACCATCGACACCGGCTTCGTGCGGCAACAGTTCGACGCCGCCTACCTCGTGGTGGACAGTGGCCGCGCGGCCTTCATCGACTGCGGCACCAACTACGCGATGCCGCGCATGATGGCCGCACTGGATGCCGCCGAACTCACGCCCGGTCACGTGGACTGGCTGATCCTCACCCACGTGCACCTGGACCACGCCGGCGGCGCCGGCGAGCTGATGGCACAGCTGCCCAACGCCCACCTGCTGGTGCATCCGCGCGGGGCGCGCCACATGATCGATCCGACCCAGCTGTGGGCCGGGGCCAGCGCGGTGTACGGCGAGTCGGTGATGGAAGAGACCTACGGCCGGCTGCGCCCGGTGCCCGCCGGGCGCGTGGTGGAAGCCGAAGACGAGCACGTGGTGCATGTCGGCGCCCGGCCGCTGCGCTGCATCCACACGCCCGGCCACGCCCGGCACCACATGGCCGTCTACGACCGCCAGTCCAACACCTGCTTCACCGGCGACACCTTCGGCCTTTCGTATCGCGACCTGGACACGTCGCGCGGCCCGTTCATCATCCCCACCACCTCGCCGGTGCAGTTCGAGCCCGAGGCCCTGCACGCATCGATCGACCGCCTGCTCGCGCTCAATCCCGAGGCGATGTACCTGACCCACTACGGACGAGTGGAGTCGGTACCCCGGCTGGCCGCCGACCTGCACGAACAGATCGACGCGATGGTGGCGCTGGCCCGCGAGGCCGATGGGCATCCGGACCGTCACGACCGCCTGCGCAAGGCGCTGTCCGGGCTCTACTTCCAGCGTGCCCGCCAGCACGGCTGGGACCGCAGCCAGGAGGCGCTGGAAGCGCTGGCGCTGGACATGGACATCACCCTCAACACCCAGGGCCTGGAGGTATGGCTCGACGCGCAGAAGCGCCGCGCCGGCTGAATCACGGCGGGGTCGTCAGGACAGGCGTGCACCGTTCGGCACCGGACGCTCCACCGTGGTGATCACCACGCCCTTATCGGTGTGGAAGCCGGTGAGCAGGAACTGCGAGCGGAACGGTCCGATCTGTTTCTCGGGAAAGTTGATCACGCCCACGATCTGCCGGCCGAGCAGGTCCTCCGGACGATAGAGCGCCGCGATCTGCGCACTGGTCTTGCGCTCACCGTACGGGCCGAAGTCCGCCCACACCCTCCACGCCGGGCGACGGGCTTCGGGGAACGGTTCGACGCGCGTGACGGTGCCGGCCACGATGAGCACGCGCTCGAACTCGGTCCAGCTGATCTCGGGGGTGGACGGGATATTGACCATGGTGTCGGAGCGCGGAAGCCGGGGTACCCGAGCCTAGTCGCTGAACGGGCACGGCGGCATGGCCCGATGGTCGTGCCCGGCTCAGCCCTCCAGCCGGGTCTTGAGCCAGTCGTTGAACTCGTGCCACCAGTAGGTGGCCTGTGCACCGGCGAAACCGAAGGGCCGATACGTGCCGGGCAGGCCGTAGTCGGCGAACTGCTTCCAGCCGTCGTCGCCGTGGGCGATCGCCGCAGCCACCAGCTCGCCAGCCGCGCAGGTGGGCCCGACCCCGTGGCCCCCGAACGCCTGCGCCCACCACAGACCGTTGCCGTCACTGCCGATCTGCGGCATCTGGTGACGGGCGTAGCTCATCAGCCCGGACCATGCGTAGTCGATGCGCACGCCCCTGAGTTGCGGAAACACCCGCAGCAAGTCCTGCGTCAGCAATCGCTGCACGGCCCGCGGCGAACGGTTGAGCACCGAGATCCGGCCACCCCACAGCAGTCGGCGATCGGGCAGCGGTCGGTAATAGTCGAAGGCGAAGCGGCTGTCGTAGACGGCCGCGCGCGTGCGCAGGCACTCGTCCATGCGGTCGCCCAGCGGCTCGGTGACCATCACGTAGGTGGCGATCGGCAGTACGGCACGATCGATCGTCCGCTGCAGGCCGGCAAGGTAGCCCCCGCAGGCGAGAACGACCTGGTCGGCGAACAGCTCGCCCTCGGCGGTGGCGATGCGCCAGCGCAGGCCGGAGCGTTCCAGCCGCTTCGCGCCCGACCCCTCGTGGATCGACACACCCTGCGCCGCCGCCGCCGAGGCAAGACCGATCGCGTAGTTCAGTGGATGCAGGTGCAGCGCATCCCGCTCGTAGAGCCCGTCGAAGTAGCGCGTGCTGCACACGCGCTCGCGCAATTGCGCCTGCCCGAGCCACTCCCACCGCACGCCGTAGTGCTCGGCCAGCAGCGCCTGCCGCTCGCGCAGCACGGCTGGATCACGGAACCAGTTCGCCCAGATCACGCCCTCGTCGACCGCGTCGCAGTCGATGGCGTAACGCACGATCCGCTCGCGGATGCGCCGGACCGCCGCGGTGGTGAGACCGAACAGCGCGCGTGCGCGCCCGGCGCCCAGCTGGTCGAGCAGCGACTGCTCGCCCAGCGAATAGCCGGCGAAGACGAATCCGCCATTGCGACCGGAGGCGCCGAAACCCACCTGTTCGCGTTCGAGCACCACCACGTCGGTGACGCCGCGTTCGGCGAGCCCGAGTGCCGTGTTCAGACCGGCATAACCGCCACCGACGATCGCCACGCGCGCCTCGCGCCGGCCGCGCAGCGGCTCGAACGGCGCGTAGGCGTGGGCGGTCGCACGGTAGTAGGACATGGCCGGATCGGGGATCGTCAAGGAAGCGGCGGGCCGGCGAGCAGCATGGACCGCAGGATACCGGCACGGCGCCGCGTGCAGCAGCACGGCACGCCGGGCGCGGCGTTGCCGGAAACGTTCAATGGCTCGCCGCGAATTCGCGCACCACGGCCGCCAGCTTCGGATCCTGCATCGCCATGTGCATGGTGGCACGCACCAGACCCGCCTTGTTGCCGCAGTCGAAGCGGGTGCCCTGGAACCGGTAGGCCAGCACCTTGCCCTGCTCCTTGAGCAAGGCCTCGATGGCGTCGGTGAGCTGGATCTCGCCACCTGCACCCGGGGTGGTGCGCTCGAGCAGCTCGAAGATGCGACCGGGCAGCACGTAGCGCCCGACCACGGCGAGATTCGACGGTGCATCGGCCGGCTTGGGCTTTTCCACCATGTGCCGGATCACGGCGCTGCGCTCGTCGACCGGGGTGGCGGCGACGATGCCGTACTTGTCGGTCTCGTCGTGCGGCACCTCTTCCACGGCGATCACCCCGGCCGCGCCCTGCGCCCGGGAAAGGTCGGCCATCTGGCCCAGTGCGCCGCGACCGGTATTCCAGATCAGGTCGTCCGGCAGGATCACGCCGAACGGCTCGTCGCCGACCACCGGCCTGGCGCACAGTACGGCATGGCCGAGGCCGAGCGCTTCCGGCTGGGTGACGAAGATCGCCCGCACGTGTTTGGGCAGCGTGCCCTGCACCATCGCCAGCAGGTCCGACTTGCCCTTCTCCTGCAGCTTGGCCTCCAGCTCGTAGGCCTTGTCGAAATAGTCCGCGATCGCGTGCTTGTAGCGGTTGGTGACGAACACCAGGGTGTCGGCACCGGCATCGACGGCTTCATCCACCGCGTACTGGATCAACGGGCGATCCAGCACGGGCAGCATCTCCTTGGCGACCACCTTGGTCGCCGGCAGGAAGCGCGTGCCGAGACCAGCCACGGGGAATACGACCTTGCGCAACGGCTTGCTCACTTACCTTTCTCCAGTGTCTTGGCGACGGATCGAAACGACGTTGGCCGGCTGTGCGGTCTCGCTCCAGCGGAACGAGGGAAGCAGGCTCGAGACGCAGCGCCGCAGCTCTTCCTCGTCGAACCGGTCGACCGCCTCGGTCGCCTTGTTGATGGCAGCCACGAGGAGCTCCCAGGCCACCTCGCGATGCTGCGCGAGAAAAATCTTGGCGTGGGTGGTCTCGCTGTAGTTTTCCTGCGCGTGGAACAGCTCCTCGAACAGCTTCTCGCCGGCGCGCAGGCCGGTGTAGACAATCGGAATCTCGGTGCCGGGTTTCTTGCCGGCCAGCCGGATCATCTGCTCGGCCAGATCGCGGATCTTCACCGGCTCACCCATGTCCAGCGCGAAGATCTCCCCGCCCCGGCCCAGGGTGGATGCCTGCAGGATCAGCTGGCACGCCTCGGGGATCGTCATGAAGTAGCGCGACATTTCCGGATGGGTGACCGTCACCGGCCCTCCGTCGCGGATCTGCTGGCGGAACAGCGGCACCACCGAGCCGGCCGAGTCGAGCACGTTGCCGAAGCGCACGGTGATGAACCGGGTGGACGAACGCGCGCCGAGGTTCTGGCACCAGATCTCGGCAATGCGCTTGCACGCGCCCATCACGCTGGTGGGATTGACCGCCTTGTCGGTGGAGATCAGCACGAAGCAACCCACGCCGTGCTCGTGGGCCAGCTCGGCGACCTGGCGGGTCCCCAGGACGTTGTTGCGAAAGGCGGTGCGCAGCTGGTTCTGCAGCAGCGGAACGTGCTTGTAGGCCGCGGCATGAAACACCACCTGCGGCTTCTGGTCGACGAAAACCTGCGCCATCGCGACCCGGTCGCCGCAATCGGCCAGCACGCCGTCCAGGATCAGCTCCGGGAAATCGGCAGCCAGCTCCTTGGTGACGCGATACAGATTGAATTCGCCGTTGTCGACCACGGTGAGGGCGACCGCACCCAGCCGCGCCACCTGGCGGCAAAGCTCCGACCCGATCGAGCCACCGCCGCCGGTGACCAGCACGCGCTGCCCGGTCAGATTTTCGCGGATCGCGGTCCAGTCCAGCTCCACCGCATCACGGCCGAGCAGGTCTTCGATCGCGACTTCCTTGATCTCGTTGAAATGCGCGCGGCCGGCGACGACGTCTTCCAGCCGGGGCACCGTGCGGTACGGCAGGCCGGTGGAGTCGCACAGCTCGACCACCCTGCGCATCTGAGCGGTCGAGGCACCGGGCAACGCGATCAGGAGCATTTCCACTCCGGTTTCGCGGGCCACCTCGGGCAGGTCGTCGAGCCGGCCCAGCACCGGGCAGCCGCTGATCTTGGCGCCGCGCAGGCTGCCCAGGTCGTCGACGAAACCGACCACGCTGTAGCGGCTGTCGCGACGAAGATCCCGCAACAGTGCCTCGCCGGCACGGTCGGCGCCGACGATCAGCACGCGCTGGGCGGGGCGGGACTCGAACAAGTCGACACGGCTGTCTTTCCAGAAGCGGTACAGCAGCCGCGGCGCGCCCAGCAGCGTGGCGAGGATCACCGGGTACAGCAGCAGCACCGACCGCGGCACGCCCTCCAGCCGGTTGTACAGGAACAGCACCAGCCCGATCACCAGGCTGCCGGCCACGGCGGCGCGCAGGATGTTCCACAGGTCCGGCAAGCTGGCGAAGCGCCACACGCCCTTGTAGAGGCCGGTCCAGGCAAACAGCAACCCCTGCACCGAGAGCACCAGCGGAAACTCGAGAGCGAAGAACGTGACCACTTCGTCGGGTTTCAGCGCGTAGCGCAACGCCTTGGCAACCCACCAGGCGATGGCCGCCACGGCCAGGTCGTGGAGCACGACGGCGGCACGTGGGTGGATCGCTGCAATGAACTTGCGAACCGACATCAGGTTATCCGCTCCCTAGCACGCCGAAGGCTACCCCGCTTCAGCATCGTCCACACCATCATCGACACGCCGTAGACCGGCACGCACACCCGCCACCCGGCTCCGCCCAGGCGCCACGCCCCGCATGCGGCCGGCGCGGCAACCAGCAGATTCCATGCCGTATACCACCCGGCTACCGTGCCGTGGGACCGTCCCCCGCGGACCATCCACTGGTAGAGATGTTCGCGGTGCGCACTGTACCAGCGCCGTCCCCGCCAGATCCTGACCAGAAGGGTCAAGCCGGCATCGGTGACGAACGCCGAGCAGAGCACGGCGATCGGCCAGATCGTCGACGGCGCCGTCTGCCAGAGCATCGCGCCAAGCGCGAACACCAGGAACCCCAGCGCACCGCTGCCGACATCGCCCATGAATATCCGCGCCGGCGGGCGGTTGTAGATCCAGAACCCGGCGGTCGCCGCTGCCACCAGCACCAGCGCCGATGTCGCCCAGGGCATCTGCAGCGCCCGTGCGATCACCGCAAGGCCGGCCATCACGAACATCGCCTGTTGCGCGAGCAGCCCGTCGATGCCGTCCATGAAGTTGTGCAGATTGATGCTGCCGATTCCCGCAAGCATCAGAAGCGGCAGCCAGATCACCGCGACGCCGTGCATCGCCAGGGCGAGCACGACCAGGCCGACGGCCACCGCCTGGGCCGCGAGCCGGGGGAGCACCGGCAACGAACGATGGTCGTCCCACCAGCCCGTGCAGGCCACGATCAGCAGACCCAGCCAGACGGCGGCGAGCGTCGAGCGCGGTTCGCCCGGCGGCACGCCGACGGCCCCCGGCAGCAGGCCAAGCAGCACGGCCAGGACGATACCGACGCCGCCACCGCGGGGGGTCGGAACGGCGTGGGACCGGCGCTGCCCGGGCTGGTCCAGCATGCCGCGACGATGCGCATAGGCGATCGCCATGCGGACCACCGCGAGGGCCACGAGGAAGCCGAGCAATGCGAGCGAAAGGGCCGACCCTGGCACGACCACCACCGCTACTCGTTGGCCACGCCGTGGATCGGGCGGATCGTGCTCCAGCTCTTGCAACTGGGGCACTGCCAGTGGTGCGCCTTGGCGCCGAATCCGCAGCGGCTGCAGCGATACATCGCCTGGCCCTCGAGCAGCTTGCGGGTGAGATCACGCAGGATCAGGAAGTTGTCGCGGGCCTCGCCCTGGATCTTGTCCATGGTGGCGTCGATCAGCGCCATCAGGCCGCGTACCGAGGGACGCTGGCGCAGCTGGCCGGTGAGGAAGTCCACCGCCACCCGCTCGCCGTCGCGCTGCTGGTAGAGCCGGGTCAGTGCCAGCACCGGCGAGATGCCGTGATAGCGCGTGAGAATGTCCTGCAGGAAACGCTCGGCCCGCTCCATCTGCTGCGTGCACGCGTAACTGTGCAGCAGCGGCGGCAGGATTTCCGGCACGAAGGCCACGTCGGCCGCGATGGCCGCCTCGTAGGCCGCGATCGCTTCGGCATGCTCGGCGTTTTCGGCATGCAGCCTGCCGGTCAGCATGAACGCCCGCACGCAATCGGGCTGGCACTCGAAGGCCTGCCGCAGGTAGTCGGCGGCTTCGGCGCGGGCACCGGCCTGGCGCGATCGCTCGGCCAGCTCGCAGTAGAACTGCGCCACCATCGCGGACTCGTCCTCGCCGGTCATCGCCTCCAGCCGGCGGGCGTGCTCGATCGCCTTGTGCCAGTCGCGCTCGTGCTGGTAGATCGCGATGAGGTGACGCAGCGCGGAGGGCGCGTGGGCGTCCATGGCAACCAGGTCGCAGAAAAGCGTCTCGGCGCGGTCGAGCAGCCCGGCGCGCATGTAGTCCTCGCCGAGCTCGAGCAGGGCGACCGTCTTCATCGCATCGGACAGGCCCTGGCGCGACACCAGGTGCTGGTGCAGCCGGATGGCACGGTCCACCTCGCCTCGCCGGCGGAACAGATTGCCCAGTGCAAGGTGGGTCTCGACCGTGTCGCGGTTGTATTCGGCCAGCTTGAGGAAAACCTCGATGGCCTTGTCCTGCTCTTCGTTCAGCAGGTAGTTCAGGCCGCGGAAATAGTCCGAGGACAGTTCGCTCACCCGGGCGCCGGAGCGGCGCACGCCTGCTCGCCGTGCCGTCCACCACCCGCTCAGGAATGCCACCGGCAGGAGCAGCAGCGCATACAGGGGATTCATGGAGCGCGAGAGGCCTCGGTGGTTGCAGGGGCCGCGCGCCGCCGTCCGGACCGGCGGACCGATGCGCCGATCCACGCCGTCAGGCCGCCGAGCAGCCAGCCGACGAACAGGGCCGCCAGCAGCGCCGCGCCCTTGGGCAGCGACAGCCCGGCGAAGCCGAAATCGTAATGGACCAGGTCGGCATTGAGCGCGCCGAGCACGATGCCCAGGGCAACAAAGAGGATCACCACGAGCAGGATGAGCAGGCGCATCGCGTGACTTTAACCGATCGTCCCGACGTGGCACAGGTCACGACCGACCCATCAAGACAAAAGGCAGGACCGACCCGACGGTCGCCTGCCTCGATGGCCGGCCCGAAGGTCGGCGGGAGCGGAATCAGGCTTCGGCGTCCGTAGCGGTCTGGTTGACCCGCTCGCGGAGCTCCTTGCCCGGCTTGAAATGCGGGACGTGCTTGCCCGGAAGCGCCACGGCCTCGCCGGTCTTGGGGTTGCGCCCCATCCGCGGCGGACGGTAATGCAGGGCAAAGCTGCCGAACCCGCGCACCTCGATGCGTTCGCCGTTGGCCAGAGCGTGGCTCATCTGTTCGATGACGCTCTTGACGGCCAGTTCGACATCACCGAACGCAAGGTGCTGCTGGCGCTTGGCAAGCGCCTCGATCAACTCGGATTTGGTCATGGGTCCCCAATGTCCGTGACGTGAAACTGCGGGACGGCCCGGAGGCCGTCCCGCATCCTGCAATCGCTCGTACAGGGCTTACTCGGCCTTGTTGAGCTGCTCCTGCAGGAGCGCGCCGAGCTTGGTCGTGCCGGAGCTGGCCGAGCCGTAGTCGGCCAGCAGATCCTGCACCTCTTCCTCGTCCTTGGCGCGGATCGACAGCGCAAGCTGACGACCCTTGCGGTCCATGCCGGTGAACTTCGCTTCCACCTTGTCACCCACCTTCAGGTGCTGGGTGGCGTCGTCGATGCGCTCCTTGGCGATGTCGTTGGCGCGGATATAACCCTCGACGCCCTCGCCCAGGTCGACCACGGCACCCTTGGCGTCCACTTCCTTCACCGTGCCGGTGACGATGGTGCCGCGCGGGTGGTTGGCCATGAACTGGCCGAACGGATCCTGCTCCATCTGCTTGATGCCGAGGGAGATGCGCTCGCGCTCCGGATCCACGGCCAGCACCACCGCCTCGATCTCGTCGCCCTTCTTGAAGTTGCGCACCAGGTCCTCGCCCGACGCCTGCCAGGAGATGTCCGACAGGTGCACCAGGCCGTCGATGCCGCCGTCCAGGCCGATGAAGATGCCGAAGTCGGTGATCGACTTGATCTGGCCGGACACCTTGTCGCCCTTCTTGTGCATGGCGGCGAAGGCTTCCCACGGGTTGGAGCGGGTCTGCTTGATGCCCAGCGAGATGCGGCGACGCTCTTCATCCACGTCCAGCACCATGACCTCGGTCTCGTCACCGACCTGCACCACCTTGGCCGGGTTGACGTTCTTGTTGGTCCAGTCCATCTCGGACACGTGCACCAGGCCCTCGACGCCCGGCTCGATCTCGACGAAGCAGCCGTAGTCGGTGACGTTGGAGACCTTGCCGAAGATGCGGCTGCCGACCGGGTAACGGCGGGCAATGGCGACCCAGGGGTCGTCGCCCAGCTGCTTCAGGCCCAGCGAGACGCGGTTGCGCTCGCGGTCGTACTTCAGCACGCGCACTTCCAGCTCGTCGCCGACGTTGACCACTTCGGACGGGTGACGCACGCGCTTCCAGGCCATGTCGGTGATGTGCAGCAGGCCGTCGATGCCGCCCAGATCCACGAACGCGCCGTAGTCGGTGAGGTTCTTGACCGTGCCCTTGACCACCGCGCCCTCGGTCAGGCGCTCCAGCAGCTTCTCGCGCTCCTCGGAGAACTCGGTCTCGACGACGGCGCGGCGGCTGACCACCACGTTGTTGCGCTTGCGGTCCAGCTTGATGATCTTGAACTCGAGCTCCTTGCCCTCGAGGTACACCGGGTCGCGGACCGGACGCACGTCGACCAGCGAGCCCGGCAGGAACGCGCGGACGTCCTTGATGTCGACGGTGAAGCCGCCCTTGACCTTGCCGGAGATCATGCCGGTGATGGTCTCTTCCTTGTCGAAAGCCGTCTCGAGGTCGTCCCACACCATCGAGCGCTTGGCCTTCTCGCGGGAGAGCTTGGTCTCGCCGAAGCCGTCTTCCAGGGCGTCCAGGGCGACCTTGACCTCGTCACCCACCTGCACTTCCAGCTCGCCCTTCTCGTCCTTGAACTGCTCGATCGGGACGATACCTTCGCTCTTCAGGCCGGCGTTGATCACGACGACGTCGTTGCGGATCTCCACCACGATGCCCGTGACGATGGCGCCCGGCTTGAGCTTGGCGATGGCCTGCTGGCTCTGTTCAAACAGCTCGGCAAAACTTTCAGTCATGTTGATTCCAGAAATGAGAAAAGGCCGTGGCCCCTGCGCGCCGTCGGATGTAATGCGCAGGAACGGATCGGCCCACCGGTTGTGGGTGATCGGGGTCGCCCCTCTTCACCGTTGACCAAAACCCCATGCCGCGGCAGGGGCGCTTGATGCCGCCAGGCGCCCCTCAGGGACGCACGACGGCGAATACGTTCGCGACGACCTCGTCGATGGGCATGCCGGTGGTGTCCACCAGAACCGCGTCGGCTGCAGGCTTGAGCGGCGCGACGGCCCGGGATGCATCGCGGGCGTCACGCGCTTCGATCTCGCGCTGAAGGCCGCTGAGTGTAACGCTGAGCCCCTTTTCCTTCAACTGCTTATAGCGCCTTTTCGCCCGCTCGGCGGCGCTGGCGGTCAGGAACACCTTGTAGGCCGCGTCCGGGAAGATCACGGTCCCCATGTCGCGCCCGTCCGCGACCAGCCCCGGCGCCTTGCGAAAACCCAGCTGAAGGTCGACAAGTGCCTGACGTACCGAAGGAATCGAGGCAATGGCGGAGGCCGCCGCACCGGCCGTTTCGGTACGCAGTTCGTCGGTTGCGTCGTGGCCGTTGACCAGCACCCGGGTATCCTGGCCATCGACCGAGGGCTGGAACCGGATCCGGGTCGACTCGGCGCAGCGGGTCACCGCGTCCACGTCGGACAGGTCCAGGCCCGCCGCACCGGCGGCGTAACCAACCGCGCGGTAGAGGGCTCCGGAATCGAGCAGCCGCCACCCCAGCCGCTCGGCGACCAGGCGGCTCACCGTCCCCTTGCCCGACCCGGACGGTCCGTCGATGGTCAGCACGGGGACGACGACGGCTCGGGTCATGGGCAGGATCCTCGGACAAAGGGCGGCATGGTAACGCGTTGACCCCCTCCCGGTCGCATGCTATCAAGCCGCCCACTGCCCGTTTCGGGGGCAAGGGGGCAAGTGACTCATGAGCGATCTGCAGCACGCGTTCGAGCGTGCGGCCGAGGACGTCAAGCGGCTGGGATCACGGCCGGACAACGACACTCTGCTGAAGCTCTATGCCCTGTACAAGCAGGGCTCCGATGGCGACGTTCACGGCGACCCGCCGGGCTTCTTCGATTTCGTGGGCACCGCCAAGTACGAGGCGTGGGCGCAGCTGCGAGGCATTCCGCAGGACGAGGCGATGCGCCGCTACGTGGCCCTCGTCGACCAGCTGCTGGCCTGATCCGGAAGCGCCCGCGCTTGCTTTTGCACCCGGCTTGCGGGCAGATTCATACGATCGTTTGATCGGAACCCCGCCATGCCCTACCCGCACCTGCTGGCCCCGCTCGACCTGGGCCACGTGACGCTACCCAACCGCGTGCTGATGGGCTCGATGCACACCGGGCTGGAGGACCGCGCGGCCGACTTCGACAAGCTGGCCGCCTACTTCGCCGAGCGTGCCCGCGGGGGTGTCGCACTGATGGTGACCGGCGGCATCGCACCGAGCATCCAGGGCTGGCTGAAGCCGTTCGGCGGACGCCTGTCGATGCCCTGGCACGTGGCGCGGCACCGCAAGGTGACTCACGCGGTGCACGCCGAAGGTGGCCGCATCTGCATGCAGATCCTGCATGCGGGACGTTACGGCTACCACCCGCTGTCCGTCGCCCCCTCGAAGATCAAGTCGCCGATCACCCCGTTCACGCCTCGCGCCCTCTCCAGCCGCGGCGTCGAGCGAACGATCGGCGACTTCGTGCGCAGCGCGCAGCTCGCCCGCGAAGCCGGCTACGACGGCGTCGAAGTGATGGGCTCGGAGGGCTACCTGATCAACCAGTTCCTGGTCGAGCGCACCAACCATCGACGCGACGCCTGGGGCGGTGACGCCGAGCGACGGATGCGCTTCCCGGTCGAGATCGTGCGCCGTACCCGCGAGGCGGTAGACCGGGACTTCATCATCATCTACCGGCTGTCGATGCTGGACCTGGTCGAACAGGGCCAGAGCTGGGAGGAGATCGTGGCCCTGGCCAAGGCGGTCGAGGCCGCCGGCGCCAGCCTCATCAACACCGGCATCGGCTGGCACGAGGCGCGCGTCCCGACCATCGTCACCTCGGTGCCGCGGGGCGCGTTCTCCTGGGTGACCCGGCGGATGAAGCAGGAGGTGCGCATCCCGCTGGTCACCACCAACCGGATCAACATGCCCGAGGTCGCCGAACGGATCCTTGCCGGAGGCGACGCCGACATGGTGTCGATGGCGCGGCCGCTGCTGGCCGACCCGGACTGGGTGCGCAAGGCGATGGACGACCGCGCCTCGCGCATCAACACCTGCATCGCCTGCAACCAGGCCTGCCTGGATCACGTGTTCCAGAACCGCCGCGCCAGCTGCCTGGTGAATCCGCGGGCATGCCACGAGACCGAGCTGGCTCTCCTGCCGACGATGGCGCGCAAGCGCATCGCCGTCGTGGGTGCCGGTCCGGCCGGAATGGCATGCGCGAGCGCCGCCGCGGAGCGCGGGCATGCCGTCACGCTGTTCGACCAGGCCGAGCGCATCGGCGGCCAGTTCAACTACGCCAAGCGCATTCCCGGCAAGGAGGAGTTCCACGAGACCCTCCGTTACTTCGGCCACCGGCTGGCCGATGCCGGGGTCACGCTGAGGCTGGGCACCTGCGTGGACGTGGCCGTGCTGGCCGACGGCTCGTTCGATGAAGTGGTCCTGGCCACCGGCATCACGCCGCGCCGCGTCACCTTCCCCGGCAGCGACGACCCACGCGTGCTGAGCTACCTGGACGTACTCGCCCGGGATCGTCCGGTGGGCGCCCGTGTCGCGATCATCGGCGCCGGCGGCATCGGCTTCGACGTGGCGGAGTTCCTGGTGGAAAACCCGCCTTCGCCGAGCACCGACATCGAGCGCTGGGCGCACGCGTGGGGCGTGGACATGTCGCTGGCCGCGCGCGGCGGACTGGACGCGGCAGTTGCCGAACCTCCGCAGCGCGAGGTCTGGCTCCTTCAACGAAGCGAGGGCCGGCCCGGGGCGCGGCTCAACAAGACCACCGGCTGGGTCCATCGGGCCACGCTGAAGGCGAAGCAGGTCCGGATGCTGGGCGGGGTCGCCTACGAACGGTTCGACGACCGGGGGCTGCACGTCCATGCGGACGGAAAGCCGTCGATCCTCCCGGTGGACAACGTCGTGGTCTGCGCCGGCCAGGAACCGTTCCGGCCCCTGGCGGATGCGCTGCGGGCCGCCGGGATCCCCGCGCACATCATCGGTGGCGCGGACGTCGCGGCCGAACTGGACGCCAAGCGGGCGATCGACCAGGGCACGCGACTCGCGGCCACGCTCTGATCCGACGCCGGAGCCGGCGGGGCGACCACGCATCCCGCCGGCGGCACGATCGCGGACCGGAACCGCGGAAAAAGAAACGCCCCGCGGGACGACGCGTCGACGGGCGGCTCAGGGGGGATGCCGGCGGTCGAGGGGGAAGCGTCGTTGCGGGGCGGGGCCGCGCCACCCGGGGGAGGGGGGTAGGTGGCGGACAGGAGAAGTCTAGGCTCGCCGGGAAACGGCCGCCAATATATATTTGGCGGACTATTTATATGAAAAGCCTATATGTTTGACCTGCGCCAACTGCGCTACTTCGTGGCGGTCAGCGAAGAGCTGAGCTTCACCCGTGCAGCCCGGCGGCTGCACCTGTCGCAGCCGCCGCTCTCCCAGCAGATCCAGTCGCTCGAGCAGGATCTGGGCGTCCGCCTGCTCGAGCGCACCAAACGTTCCGTTTCGCTGACCGGTCCGGGAAGGATCTTTCTCGACCATGCGCGCCAGATCCTGGCCAAGGTCGACGAGGCCCGTACCCAGGTGGTCGCCGCGGCGGCCGGCCACAGCGGCCAATTGCGGCTGGCCTACACCGTATCGGTTTCATTTCACCCCGCCCTGCCCCGGATACTCCTGCGGTATGGCCAGATCGCCCCCAACGTACGGGTGGAGTTGAGCGAGCTGTACACCGAGCCACAGTTCGAGGCGTTGCTGGACGGCCGCATCGATGTGGGCTTTGTGCGGGACGAGCCGCGGCGGGCCATCGACGCCCGGTCCCTGCGGATGACCGTGCTCGATCGCGAGCCGCTGCTGCTGGCCCTTCCCTCGGGACACCCGCTGGCCGGACGCGCCAGCCTGCGCCTGGACGAAGTGGCCCACGAGCCGTTCGTCGCCCAACCCCGGGAAGTCGCCGTCACGCTCTACGATCGCCTGTTCCGGCTGGCTCACAAGGCCGGCTTCCAGCCGCAGATCCGGCGCCATGTGCAGCAGGTCAACGGCATGCTGGCGATGGTCGCGGCCGGCCTCGGGCTGGCGCTGGTTCCGGCGACCATGCGCACCGTACGCCTGGCCGGGCTGGCGTACGTGCCGGTCGAGGACCCCGACGCCTACATGCTGCTGGCCGTCGCCAGTCGGGCCACCGACAGCTCGCCGGCGCTTGCCCAGTTCCTTGCCGTCGTGGCGGAAACGACCCATGCGGGCGGCTTGTGATGAGCACAAATGCACGCTACAATCTCGGACTTGAATTTTTCTTTGGTTCCAGGAGCTGGCCGTGAAGGTGCTTTCCTCTTTGAAGTCCGCCAAGTCGCGGCACCGTGACTGCAAGGTTGTGCGCCGTCGCGGCAAGGTGTTCGTGATCTGCAAGAGCAACCCTCGTTTCAAGGCCCGTCAGCGCTGATTCCCGCGCGACGCGTCACGAGAAAAGGCCGCGAAAGCGGCCTTTTTTTGTGCTTCCGAACCGTGCCGAGTCGAGACCGGGCCGGCGAAACGCACCGCCGACGCCCCGCCCGAGGGCGAGGCGCTGGCAATCCCGGATCACTCGTAGCGCACGTCCACGATCTCGTAATGCTTGACGCCGTTCGGCGCGGTGAACTCGAAGCTGTCGCCTGCACTCTTGCCGATCAGTGCGCGGGCGATCGGCGATGACACCGCGATCAGCCGCTTCTTGATGTCGGCCTCCAGGTCGCCCACGATCTGGTAGGTCACCGCTTCGCCGCTGTCCTCGTCTTCCAGGTCCACGGTGGCGCCGAACACGACCCGGGAGCCCGCACCGAGCCGGGTGATGTCGATCACCTCGGCGGTCGACAACGCGGCCTCCAGCTCGGCGATGCGACCCTCGATGAAGCTTTGCTGCTCGCGGGCGGCGTGGTACTCGGCGTTTTCCTTCAGGTCGCCGTGGGCGCGGGCTTCCGCGATCGCGGCGATCACCTTGGGACGGTCGACGGATTTCAGGCGATCAAGCTCGCCACGCAGGCGCTCGGCGCCCGCCCTGGTCATCGGTGCGCGACTCATGCGCTCAACTCCCGGTGCAGTTCCTGCAGGCTGTGCACGTCATCCGAGCCGTGGAAATCCAGCGAGTGGACCAGCGCGCGCGCCCCGGCAACGGTGGTGGAATAGGTGACGCGGTGCTGCAGCGCCTCGCGCCGGATCGAGAACGAGTCGGCGATCGCCTGCTTGCCCTCGGTGGTGTTGACGATGTAGACGATCTCGCCGTTCTTGATCAGGTCGACGATGTGCGGCCGGCCCTCGAGCACCTTGTTGACACGCTCGCAGACCACGCCGTGCCCGGTCAGGAACGCCGCCGTGCCGGCCGTGGCCACCAGGCTGAAACCATGCTGGATCGCGTCGCGGGCCACCGGCAGCAGGCGATCCTTGTCGGCATCGCGCACCGACACGAACACCTTGCCCTTGGGCGGCGTCTTGATGCCGGCCGCGTCGTGGCCGCGCGCGAAGGCCGCGCCGAAGCTGCGGCCCACACCCATGACCTCGCCGGTGGAACGCATCTCCGGACCGAGGATGGGATCGACGTTCTGGAACTTCAGGAACGGGAAGATCGCTTCCTTGACCGAGTAGTACGACGGGATCACCTCGCGTGTCGCGCCCTGCTCGGCCAGCGAACGCCCGGCCATGCAGCGCGCGGCGATCTTGGCCAGTGGCACGCCGGTGGCCTTGGAGACGAACGGCACCGTTCGCGAGGCGCGGGGGTTCACTTCCAGCACGTACACCGTGTCGCCCTGGATCGCGAACTGGGTGTTCATCAGGCCGACGACCTTCAACTCCCGGGCCATCGCGGCAGCCTGGCGGCGCATCTCGTTCTGGATCTCGCCCGAGAGCGAGTAAGGCGGCAATGAGCAGGACGAGTCACCGGAGTGCACGCCAGCCTCCTCGATGTGCTCCATGATGCCGCCGATAAGCACCTCGCCGGAGGCGTCGGCGATGATGTCCACGTCGACCTCGACGGCGTGGTCGAGGAAGCGGTCCAGCAGCACCGGCGAGTCGTTCGACACCTGCACGGCGTCGCGAATGTAGCGGGCGAGGTCGGCGTCGTCATAGACCACCTCCATCGCGCGGCCTCCCAGCACGTAGCTCGGGCGCACCACCAGCGGATAGCCGATCTCGCGTGCCAGCGCCAGCGCCTCGTCGGCGTTGCGCGCGGTGCGGTTCGGCGGCTGGCGCAGGCCCAGCTTGTGGATCATCTGCTGGAAGCGCTCGCGGTCCTCGGCCAGGTCGATCGAGTCGGGCGAGGTGCCGATCACCGGCACGCCGGCAGCCTCCAGTGCGCGTGCCAGCTTCAGTGGGGTCTGGCCGCCGTACTGCACGATCACGCCCTTCGGCTGCTCCAGATCGACGATCTCCAGCACGTCCTCGAGCGTCAGCGGCTCGAAGTACAGGCGGTCGGAGGTGTCGTAGTCGGTGGAGACCGTTTCCGGGTTGCAGTTGACCATGATGGTCTCGAACCCGTCCTCGCGCAGCGCCAGCGCGGCGTGCACGCAGCAGTAGTCGAACTCGATGCCCTGGCCGATGCGGTTCGGGCCGCCACCGAGCACGATCACCTTCTGGCGGTCGCTCGGGTTGGCTTCGCACTCCTCCTCGTAGGTGGAGTACATGTAGGCGGTGGTGGTGGCGAACTCGGCGGCACAGGAATCCACGCGCTTGTACACCGGGCGCACCCCCAGCGTGCGGCGCAGGTGGCGCAGCGCCGCCTCGTCGGTGCCGGCCAGCTCGGCCAGCCGCGCGTCGGAAAAGCCCATTCGCTTGAGCTGACGCAGGCGCGATGCGTCGAGCGCGCTGACGCCCTGCTGGCGCACGGCGTTCTCGGCCAGCACGATGTCCTCGAACGCGGCCAGGAACCACGGATCGACGCGGCTGAGGCCATAGACCTCCGCCAGCGACAGGCCGGCACGGAACGCATCGGCCAGGTGGAACACGCGGTCGGGCCGCGGCTCGCGCAGCTCGCGCTTGAGCGTGGCCAGGCCCTCGTCGCTGGTCAGGTCAAGACCGGTCGGGTTGAGGCCGGTCTTGCCGATCTCCAGCCCGCGCAGCGCCTTCTGCAGCGACTCGTGGAAGCTGCGCCCGATCGCCATCACCTCGCCCACCGACTTCATCTGGGTGGTCAGGCGGGCGTCGGCCTGCGGGAACTTCTCGAACGCGAAGCGCGGGATCTTGGTGACCACGTAGTCGATGGTCGGTTCGAACGAGGCCGGCGTCAGGCCGCCGGTAATGTCGTTCTTCAGTTCGTCCAGGGTGTAGCCCACGGCCAGCTTGGCGGCGATCTTGGCGATCGGGAAGCCGGTGGCCTTGGACGCAAGCGCGGAGGAGCGCGACACGCGCGGATTCATCTCGATCACCACCACGCGGCCGTTCTCGGCGTTGATGCCGAACTGCACGTTGGAGCCGCCGGTGTCCACGCCGATCTTGCGCAAGACCGCGATGGACGCGTCGCGCAGGCGCTGGTATTCCTTGTCGGTGAGGGTCTGCGCCGGCGCCACGGTGATCGAGTCGCCGGTGTGCACGCCCATCGGATCGAGGTTCTCGATCGAACACACGATGATGCAGTTGTCCGCCTTGTCGCGGACCACTTCCATCTCGAATTCCTTCCAGCCCAGCACCGACTCTTCCACCAGCACTTCGTGCACCGGCGACAGCTCCAGGCCACGCTTGACGATCTCCTCGAACTCCTCGACGTTGTAGGCGATGCCGCCGCCGGAGCCGCCCAGCGTGAAGCTGGGGCGGATCACCGTGGGGAAACCCACGGCAGCCTGCATCTCCACCGCCTGCTCGTAGCTCTTGGCCACCGCCGCCTTCGGGCAGTCCAGGCCGATCTCGGCCATGGCCTGCTTGAACAGCTCGCGGTCCTCGGCCATGCGGATGGCCTCGCGCGAGGCGCCGATCAGTTCGACGCCGTACTTCTCCAGCACGCCGTGGTCGGCCAGGTCCAGCGCGCAGTTCAGCGCGGTCTGGCCGCCCATCGTGGGCAGCACGGCGTCGGGCTTCTCCTTGGCGATGATCCGCTCGACCGTCTGCCAGTTGATCGGCTCGATGTAGACCGCGTCGGCCGTGTCCGGGTCGGTCATGATGGTGGCCGGGTTGGAGTTCACCAGGATGACCCGGTAGCCCTCCTCCTTCAGCGCCTTGCAGGCCTGGGCGCCGGAATAGTCGAACTCGCAGGCCTGGCCGATCACGATCGGACCGGCGCCGATGATCAGGATGGACTGGATGTCGGTGCGCTTGGGCATGTCAGCGGGCCTCCTGCATCAGGGCGGCGAAGCGGTCGAAGAGGTAGCCGATGTCGTGCGGACCGGGGCTGGCTTCCGGGTGGCCCTGGAAGCAGAACGCCGGGCGGTCGGTAAGCGCGAAGCCCTGCAGCGAACCGTCGAACAGCGAGGTGTGGGTGACGCGGGTGTTGGCCGGCAGCGTGGCCGGATCCACCGCGAAACCGTGGTTCTGGCTGGTGATCAGCACGCGGCCGTCGTCGTGGTCCTTCACCGGGTGGTTCGCGCCGTGGTGGCCGAACTTCATCTTCAGCGTCTTCGCGCCGAGCGCCAGGCCCATGATCTGGTGACCCAGGCAGATGCCGAACAGCGGCAGCTTCGCGTCGAGCAGCTCGCGCGTCGCGGCGACCGCGTAGTCGCAGGCCGCCGGGTCACCGGGTCCGTTGGACAGGAACACGCCGTCCGGCTGCATCGCCAGCACGTCGGCGGCCGGGGTCTGCGCCGGCACCACGGTGATGTCGCAGCCTTGCTCGGCGAGCAGGCGAAGAATGTTCCGCTTCACACCGAAGTCGTAGGCCACCACCTTGAAACGCTTCGCCGGACGGTTGAACGCGGTGCGGTCCAGGTCGTAGATGCCCTCGTTCCACTCGTAGTGGGCGGGGGTACTCACCACCCTGGCCAGGTCCATGCCGTTGAGGCCGGGGAAGCTCCTGGCCGCGGCGATGGCCGCGTCGGCGTCGATCGATTCGCCCGCCACGATGCAACCGCCGAGCGCGCCCTTGTCGCGCAGGATGCGGGTCAGGCGGCGGGTGTCGATGCCGGCGATCGCCACGATGCCGTGGCGCCGGAGGTAATCGGGCAGACTTTCGCTGCTGCGCCAGTTGCTCGCGCGGCGCGGCACGTCGCGCACGATCAGGCCGGCGGCATGCACGGCGGAGGACTCCTCGTCCTCGGCGTTGCAGCCGGTGTTGCCAATGTGGGGATAGGTCAGCGTGACCAGCTGCCGGGCGTAGGAGGGATCGGTGAGGATCTCCTGGTAGCCGGACATGGCGGTGTTGAACACCACCTCGCCGACGGTCTGGCCGGTGGCGCCCACGGCGTGACCGTGGAACACGCTGCCGTCGTCGAGAGCAAGCAGAGCAGGTATGAGCATGGGGAGGCCGCCTTTAGGTGCAGCAAAGCCCGCAAGCCGCAGCGATGCTGGCTTGTGGACCTTAGGTCGTGGATGGTCTGGGCGGATCGAAATGATAGGCCGCGACAGCTTTCCTGTCCACGACTTCCGATGAACCGAAGCCGGAAGCGGCGCACGCGGAAGCGGGTGGGCGGAGCGCTACACTTGCGCGTCCGCCCAGAGGAACCCGTCTTCCCATGAATGCCGTCGTGCTGCTCGACCCCGCCCGCCTCGATCGTCCCGATACCGAGGTCAAGCTCGAGCCGTTCCCGTTCATGATCGCGCACGGCCAGCTTCCCGACGAAGCCCGCGGCGAACTCGACCGCGATTTTCCGAAGTACGCCAGCGCCGGCTTCTTTCCCTACGATCCGGCCGACTGCGGACCGACCATCAACACCCTGGTCGAGCACCTGACCTCGCCCCCGTTCGCGAGTGCGGTGGGCCGACGGCTCGGCATCGAGAACCTCGGCGACTACCCGACGCTGGTGACGATCTGCCGCTCGCTCAACAAGCGCCACGGCACCATCCACACCGACAGCCGCTCCAAGATCGCCACCGCCCTGCTCTACCTCAACCCGAAGTGGCCGGACACCAGCGACGGCTGCCTGCGTTTCCTGCACCGCATCGACAATATCGACGACGTGATCGTGCCGGAGCTCAAGCCGCTGTACGGCGAGTTCGCCGTGTTCAGGCGCTGCGACAACTCCTTCCACGGCCACCTGCCGTACGAGGGCGAGCGACGGGTGATCCAGGTCGCCTGGTTGACCAGCGAAGAGGAGAAGCTGCGCAAGACCAGGCGCGGCAAGTTCTCCCGCGCGTTCAAGAAGATCTTCGGCCGTCTCGACACCCGTTTCGGCGCCGGTCGCGCACGCGACGCTTCACATCGCGACTGATCCGGAGGCCGGATCAGCCGCCGCTGCGTTCGGCCAGCATCGCGTCGAGCGTGTAGTGCCCCGCCGGCTTGCCGGCCAGCCAGTGTGCGGCCTCGACCGCCCCGCGGGCGAAGATGCTGCGGTCGGTCGCCCGGTGGGCCAGCTCGACGCGCTCACCCTGGCCGATCAGCAGGGCCGCATGCTCGCCGACGATGTCGCCACCGCGCACCACGGCAAAGCCGATGTCACCGGCCTGGCGAGGGCCCGTCCGGCCCTCGCGGGCGAACACCGCCCGCTCGCCCAACACCACGCCGCGACCCGCTGCCGCGGCTTCGCCCAGCAGCAGCGCCGTGCCGGAGGGTGCGTCCTCCTTGCGGCCGTGATGGGCCTCGACGATTTCCAGGTCCCACTCCGCCAGCGCGGCGGCGGCCTGGCGCAGCAGGCGCGAGAGCACCGCCACGCCGAGGCTGAAATTGGCCGAGCGGAGCACCGGGATGTCGGATGCGGCCTGATCGAGGCGGGCCTCGCGCGCTTCGCCCAGGCCGGTGGTGCCGACCACCAGCGCCACCTTGTGCGCCAGGCAATGGTTCAGGGCGGCATCGAGTCCGTCCGGACCACTGAAGTCGATCACCACGTCGAGCGCACCGGCCCGTGCCCAGTCGTGGCTGAAGCACAGCGTGCTGCCCGGGGCGACCGGCGTGCCCATGTCGGCATCGTGGGGCGAAGTGACCGCCGCCACCAGCTCGAAGCGGCGATCCCGCCGCAGCAGGTCGACCAGCACGCGCCCCATCCGCCCCGTGGCGCCGTTGACCGCGACCCGAACCGCTTCACCCATGACCTGCCCCATCCGTCTGCACCCGCCAGAACCGCATCATGCCCGAGCGGGCACGCCCCACGCCTCAGGACGTCACCCGCGACCAGAACTGCTTGACCCCGTCGACCCAGGTCTTGGCACGCGGCATGTGCTTTTCGGCATCGCCCTCGACGAAGCTCGCTTCCAGTTGCTCCAGCAGCTCGCGCTGCTCCTTGGTCAAGCGTACCGGGGTCTCGACCACCACCCGGCAGATCAGGTCGCCGTGGCGACCGCTGCGCACCGACTTCACGCCGCGCCCGCGCAGGCGGAACTGCTGGCCGGTCTGGGTCTCCGGCGGGATGGTGATCGGCACTTCGCCCTCCAGCGTCGGCACGGCCAGCTCTGCGCCCAGCGCCGCCTGGGAGAAGCGAATCGGCACCTCGCAGTAAAGATCGTTGCCGTCCCGCTGGAAGATCGCGTGCTCGCGCACGCGCACCTCCACATACAAGTCGCCGGACTCGGCGCCGGCCGGACCGGCTTCGCCCTGCCCGGCCAAGCGGATCCGGTCGCCGTTGTCGACGCCCGCCGGGATGCGCACCGAAAGCTTGCGCGTCTCCTCCAGCCGCCCCTCGCCGTGGCAGTGCCGACAGGGCTTTTCGATGGTCTGGCCGCTGCCGCCGCAGTGCGGGCAGGCCTGCTGGATCGAGAAGATGCCGTTCTGCATGCGCACGCGGCCGTGGCCGTGGCAGGTTTTGCAGGTCACCGTCTTGCCGTCGGCCGAGCCGGAACCGTTGCAGTGATGGCAGTTGACCTGGGTGGGAATCTCGATGGTGCGCTCGATGCCGAACACCGCCTCTTCGAGATCCAGCTCCATGATGTAGCGCAGGTCGGCGCCGCGGCGGGCGCGCCCCCGACCGCCGCCGAAGATGTCGCCGAAGATGTCGCCGAAAATATCGCCCATGTCGCCGAAGCCGGCGCCGCCGCGACCGCCCATGCCGCCCTCGAAGGCCGCATGGCCGTGCTGGTCGTACATCGCGCGCTTCTGCGCATCGGCCAGCACCTCGTAGGCCTCCTTGGCCTCCTTGAACTTCTCCTGCGCCTCGGGATCGTCGGGATTGCGGTCCGGGTGGTACTTCATGGCCAGACGGCGGAACGACTTCTTCAGCTCCACCTCGGTGACGCTGCGCTCGACGCCCAGCACTTCGTAGTAGTCACGCTTGCTCATTCATCACACCCGAAACCCGATCACGTCCCCAACGCCAGGCCAGTCGCCGGCGCCCTGTCAAACGAACAGCCCGCGCCGGCTTGCGGCGCGGCGCGGGCTGGTTTTCCGTCGATGCCGTCGACCGACGCGACTTACTTCTTGTCGCCGTCCCTGACCTCGGTGAACTCGGCGTCCACCACGTCGTCCGGCTGCGCCGAACCGCCGCCCGGCGCCGACTGTGCACCGGCGTCGCCGCCGGACTGGGCCGCGGCGTACAGCGCCTGGGCCACCTGCTCGAGCTTCTCGACCTTGGCCTCGATCGCCGCCTTGTCGTCGCCGTCCTTCACCTTCTCCAGGTCGGACAACGCGCCCTCGATCGTCGACAGCTGGTCGGCCGGGACCTTGCCACCGTGTTCCTTCAGCGCGCTGCGCGTGGCGTGCACCAGCTGGTCGGCCTTGTTGCGGGTGGCAACCAGCTCGTGGAACTTCTTGTCTTCTTCCTTGTTCGCCTCGGCGTCCGCGACCATGCGGGCGATCTCTTCCTCGGACAGGCCGGAACCGGCCTTGATCTCGATGCGCTGCTCCTTGCCGGTCTTCTTGTCCTTCGCCGACACGTGCAGGATGCCGTTGGCGTCGATGTCGAAGGTCACCTCGATCTGCGGCATGCCGCGCGGCGCCGGATCGATGCCCTGCAGGTCGAACTTGCCCAGCGACTTGTTGGCGCTGGCGCGCTCGCGCTCGCCCTGCAGCACGTGCACGGTGACCGCGGTCTGGTTGTCGTCGGCGGTGGAGAACACCTGCGAGGCCTTGGTCGGCACCGTGGTGTTCTTCTCGATCAGCTTGGTCATCACGCCGCCCATGGTCTCGATGCCCAGCGACAGCGGGGTGACGTCGAGCAGCAGCACGTCCTTGACCGAGCC
>JAGWVM010000046.1 GCA_018970895.1 Lysobacteraceae bacterium
GTCCCGTCCGGTTCCTGCGGTCAGATGTGGAGGATCTGGCTGGAAAGCAGGTTGACGCAGTCCTGCACTTCCTGACCCACGAAGGTCTTCAGCTTTGCCGCGTGGTCCGCGATCAGCTGGTCGTGAGTGGGCGCCTCGGCCTCGTTCGTGGGCTGGTTGGCCTTGCACATGGTCTCCGCGACCACGGCATGGGTATGCACATCGATCAGCCGCATGCGAGCCGCATAGCTCACGTGATAGTGGCTCCAGCTGCTCGGGTAGTACGCAAACATCCAGTTGAGCGTCTTCACGTCCAGCAGGTAGTCCGCGCCGTTTGCATGGGCGACCAGCGTTCCCACATCGTCCTTGGGTACCTGTACGGGGGCACTTGCCAGCGTCATGCCCTGGCTACTCTCCAGCCTGGCAGCGAGCGCGGCACTGATGTCCAGCGCGGGATCACCGATGTGGTTGTCGGTGACGATCTGATTGCCTGCATGCACCATTGCGGCGCCACCCAGCGCGCCGAACATCGCCTTGCCCGCGGTCATCGCGGCAAAGTCCGCCCGCGCGTATTCGGTGTAGGCCAGCGACTTGTGCGCAAGCCCCTTGGACGCATCCGCAGCCAGCGGCTTGTTCTGGACCGAGACGCAGCCGGACATGAGCGCCGTCACGGTGACGGCACCAACGATCTTCTTGAACATCCTTATTTTCCCCTGTTTGGAATTGCAGCCGGCCCCCTTGACCGGCCACCGGATCATAAGGGCAAAACCAGGGGCCAGGATCGACTGTCCGACCAGCCCGGAGCCTCGCGCGGCCGCTTGATCCCGAACGGCCCGGCCGGCCTAAAGCGTGGCGCCTCGATGGGGACGCGGAAGCGCTCGTTGCCGCGCTGGCTGGTCGACGTGAAGGGGAGCTCGATGCGCGACCTGCGTGCCGCGGGCGGATCCTTGCCGGAGCGGTCCACTGTGCCAGCGACGCGGCGAGGCGTCTGTTGTTTCAGGCCGGCCACGCGCCACGGAAACCTGCCCAGCGGTCCCGGCCCGGATGCATCCGGTGGTCCCCGCCGAACGTAAACTCCGGCACCCCGCACAGACTCCTGCTGCATCGCGTTCAGCGCGAATCGTCGACCCGCCGCCGCCTGGCGCTCAACGTGCCCGGATGCCGGCTGGTCCTGCAGCGCACCTCGCTGCGCGACAAGGCACGGGCGCGTGCGTCCCTCCATCCCCTCCATCGAAGGAACTGCCGTGGTCAAGCTCGCGATCCTGCATCAAACGTTGCCGACGTACATGGAACAAGACCCGCCCGAGGAGAACAAACACCTCGAGGTGGTGCTGAAGGCGTCGGACCTGGACAGCTTCCGCGAGGGCCTCCAGCGCGTGCGCCCGCGGGTGCTGGTGCTCGACCTGCCGCTGCTCGGCAACGACCCGCAGGCGGTGGTGAAGGCGCTGGAAGAGTCCGTGAGGCCCGATCTGACGATGATCGTGTACGCCTTCGCCAAGTGGGATCTGGTGCAGGCGCTGCGGGCCGACAAGCGCCACGTGGTCCGCGCGCCGATCAGCGTGCGTGCCCTGCGTGCGAACCTCACCCACCTCATCGTGCGCAGCCTGCTGGGCGAGCCGGCCAAGGCGGCGGCCCCGGTGATCCGCGAGCCCGTGCTGCCGACCGAGCCGCCTCCGCCGCGCCGGTTCGACGATGTGCAGCTGGCGCATCTGCAGGAGATCATCCCCAACGTCGACTGCGAGTGCCCCAACCAGGTCGCCGACCTCGTGCTGGCGCTGAACGCGTTCGAGAACTACTCGAACGAATGCAAGAACCGCAACGCCGACGACGCCAAGGTGCACGCCATGCTCGCCCGCGCCACCGGACACGCCCGCGCGCTGATGGAGCTGGCAATGACCGAGCTCTGCGCGTTCGAGAAGATCGACATCACGAAGCTGTCGCACCGCGAAAAGGCCGTGCCGGCGAACGGGATGTAAGGCGTCGCCGCACGGCTGTCCGGCGCACGCTGGCGACGCGGGGCGGCAGCGATGCCTGCGCGCACCGGGTGTCGGCCCGTGTACGGGGTCGCTCGATCCCGAGCCGCCGGCGCGACGGGCAGGCCGGGCGCCGACGACGCCCGCCGCGGGATGGCAGGCATCCGCTGCGGCCAGCGCGTCGTCGATGCACGTGCCCGCGCCGCCGTGGGTGGCCGGGCACGCCATCGACGGGAACCGTACACTCGCCGGCGGGTGGCATGCCGCCACCGGCCGCAGGGGGTTCCCGTGAGCAGGCAGATCTTCATCAACCTTCCGGTGGCCGATCTCGATCGGTCCCGGGCGTTCTTCACCGCGCTCGGCTTTCCGGTGAATCCGACGTTCTCTGGCGAAGATGCCGCGTGCATCCAGATCAGCGAGATGATCTCGCTCATGCTGGCCACGCACGCGAAGTTCCGCGACTTCACGCCGAAGGAGGTCTGCGACACCAGCAAGGCGATCGAAGTGCTGTTTTCGCTCAGCTGCGAGAGCCGCGAGGAAGTGGACAGCCTCGTCGCACGGGCACTTGCCGCGGGCGGCAGCACCTACGACGAGCCGGAGGATTTCGGCTTCATGTACACGCACAGCTTCGTCGACCCGGACGGGCACGGGTGGGGCGTGCTGTACCTGAGCGGCGAGCCGGCGGCGTGAAAGCGCGCCGGACGCCGGACCACGGATCCCGGGGAGCCCGGGCGCGCGCAGCGCCAGGCTCGGCGGTGACCTACCAGATCAGGTCGTCGGGCACCTGGAACCGGGCGTAATAGGCGTCGTCCTCGTTCGCCGGCGGCTCGGGCTCGCGGCGACCGTGGTCGACGACGATGACGTCGGCATCGCGCTCGTAGACCTTCTCGGCGGCGGCGCGCGGGATCAGCTCGTAGCCGGGGTCGTGCCGTGCGATCACCAGCGTGCCGTTGGCCAGCTGGCTGCGCAGGGCCTCGTTCACCAGCACGCTGCGGATCGCCTTGCCGTCGGTGAAGCGGTAGTCGATCTCGCCGCTGCGCCTGACCTTGTGGGTGTCGACGATCTGGCGCACCTGCGCACGCAACTCGGCGGCGCGCGCCTGAGCGTTGCGCTCGGCGGCGAGTGCACGGTCGCGTTCGGCGCGCTCGGCCTTCAGGCGCTCGACGTCCACGCCCGGCTCGCGCGGCGCGGCCGCGCCCTGCTTGCCCTGCTTCTGCTTGGCCTGCTCGCGCGCCACCTGGTTGACCTTGGCCTTGTTGACCAGGCCGGCCTTCAGAAGTTGGTCCTGCAGGGGATTGCGCATCGATCGGGCATCTCGTGGGTTGGCCGGGAATTGTAGCGCCCGGCCATGTCGCCTCCGGGATCGGCACACGGGGAGCGGGTAAGCTGACGGAAGGGCACCGTCATGGCCCGCCGCGGTTCCGGTGCGGCACGGTCGCGAGACCGGCGCGGCCGGTGGCGGATGCTCGGGGCGAGTCGGTCGATCCTGATGGACCGGGCGGTGAAAGCCGCGCGGAGGTCGCCGCTGCATGCCGTGCCCATCCGCACAAGCCAGGGGAGCTATCCGCCATGACTGTGACCGTATCCCGTGCAAGCCACCGCCGGGCTGTCCGGTACGCGTGCCGAGCGTTATGCCTGGCGTGTGTGTTCGGCGCGGCCGCGGCGAGTGCGGCGCAGGCGCCTCCGCCAGCCGCCGGCGCACTGCGCTTCGACGATGTGCGGCTGTTCCACCCGGCCGCGCGGCTGCCGCGCCGGGTGTGGCGCGACACGACGCGGGATGATTCGCGCCGGACGATCCAGCTGATCGCGGCCGACGGCACCGTCCTGCGCGGCTGGTTCTATCCCTCGCCGATGTCCGATGCGCCGTTCGTGGTCGCCTTCCACGGCAACAACGAAACCATCGGCGACGCCTGGACGCAGGCCCGCGACGGCTTTCTCTACGCCACGCTGGGTTTCAACCTCGTCACCTTCGATTACCGCGGCACCGGCTTCAGCGATGGCGCGGTCTCGCTGGCGAAGGCGCGGGCCGATGCGCTGGCGATCTACGACCTGGCAACGACGAAGGCGGCAGGACGGGCGGTGTACGTGGTGGGCTGGTCGCTGGGCTCGATCTTCGCCAGCCACGTCGCGGCGAGCCGGCCGTCGGTGGCCGGGCTGGTGCTGCTCGATCCACTGGCGGGCGCCGATGCGTTGCCGCAGGACATCGCCCGCGCGCTGCATCGGCCGGTGGCGGTCGCGGCCAGCGTGAAGCAGGGCATCCGCAACGCCGAGGAGCTGCGGCACTACCGCGGCCCGCTGCTGGTGGTGCACGGCACCGTGGACGAGGTCATCCCCATCGCCGAGGGGCGCGCGGATTTCGCTGCGGCCGGCGCCACCGACAAGACCTTCGTGCCGGTGGCCGGCAAGGGCCACGTGCAGGCGATCGCCTCGGTGGAGGCGGACGACGCGATGGCGGCCTTCGTCGCGCGCCACGCGCCGGCGGGGACCGCGGGAAAGTAGGCGACGCCGGGCCGTCCTCCATGGCGTGGGCCGGCGACGATGACGCGCGGCACGGGCGGCCTCCCCCGGCGTCGCGCCCGGTGCGGGGCGCTTCCCCGCCGGTGTAGGCTGCGCGACGGACGGACGACGGGACCCCGGCGATGTGCTTTTCGGCCCAGGTGTGGGCGGCCTACGACAAGTTCGTGCGCGTGCACGGCGCGATCATGGACATCAAGGCGTTCCACCGCACCTTCATCGCGGCGCGCGAGGCGGGGCACTGGAACCGGTTGCCCAAGGCCATGCGCGACGCCTTCCGCACGCCGGCCGATGCGTCCGGTTTCGCGCTGGCGCGGCTGGTGGCCGAGGGCGACCGCGCGCAGCTGGCTGCCCTCGACGCCGAGCTGGTCACTCAGCGCGAGCGGCTGGCGCGGGCCGAAACCGTGCTGGCCGGCGGCAGGCCGACGAAGAAGGCGGCCGAGGACCGGCGCATCGCCGCCCGGCGGATCGAGGCCGCCGAGCGCCGCCGCGCCGACCTGCAACGCCGTGAGCCGGACCCGGACGATGCGCGCATCTATCCCGGCAGCTACGCGCCGGTGATGGTGTGGGAGGGCGGTTGTCGCGTGGTCAGGCCGATGCGTTACCAGTGCCGCCCGGCGGGCAGGCCGGCGTCGTGGGACCAGCGCTACCCCGGCACCTACAACGCGCGGCGCGACAACCTGGAGGGCGCATGGAAGGCGCAGTTCGGCCACACCCACGGGCTGATCGTGGTGGAGACCTTCTACGAGAACGTGCCGGGCCCGGACGGCCGCAACCGCGTGCTGCAGTTCACCCCGCGCGACCGCGAGCCGATGCTGGTGGCCTGCCTGTGGTCGCGCTGGGACGGGCCGGGCGAGACACTGCTGTCGTTCGCCGCGATCACCGACGAGCCGGAACCCGAGGTCGCCGCCGCCGGCCACGATCGCACCATCGTCAACATCCGGCCGGAACACATCGACGCCTGGCTGCGTCCGGACCCGGCCCGTCTCGACGCGCTGTACGCGATCCTCGACGACCGGCGCCATCCGTACTACGAGCACCGGATCGCGGCCTGACAGGCGCCGGCGGGCAGGTCGGCGGCTGTCGGCCGTTCCGCGCGGTGTCGGTCGCCACGAGCCCGATGGTCGTCTGCGCAGCGGACACGCGGTGCGACCGGTCACGCCGGCGCGCACCGCGCCGCACGGCTCAGGGCACCGGCACCGGCCGGCGCTTGTGGCCGGCCAGCTCGGCCACCGTCTGGGTGATGTTGCTGGCGGCGAAATAGCCGAAGTAGTCCCAGTGGCCGCAGTCGCGCTTGAGCCGGGCCAGCACGTCGCGCTGCAGCGCATCGCCGTGCTCGCCGCGGGCCTGCGCGGCGGTGATCGTCTGGCGCAGGGTGACCAGGTAGTCGCGGAACGCGCGCACGTCAGCGGCGTGCGCCACCTCGCCGTGGCCGGGGACGAAGGTGGCGTCGGGATGCTCGCGCAGGAAGGCGTCGTTGGTGCGGATCTGCGCGGCGGTGTCGGCATCGATCAGGTTGGGCAGGCTGTGGTTCCAGAACAGGTCGCCGGTGAACACCACGCGGGCGTCCGGCACCATCACCACCGAATCGCCGCCGGTGTGGCCCGGCATCACCTGCACCAGCACGGTGCGTCCGCCGAGATCGATGTCGACGCCGTCGCGGTAGGTCACGGTGGGCAGCACGTAGGCCTGCACCATCGCCTTCTGCGCCGGGGTGATGCCGGGGCCGAAGAACTTGAGGTTCTCGGTGCGCTCCCACGCGCGCACGCTGTGCTGGGCAAGGATCACCGCGCCGGCGTCCCGGAACACCCCGTTTCCGGCCACGTGGTCGAGGTGGTAGTGGGTGTTGACCAGGTAGCGCACGGGCAGGGAGGTCCTGGCGTGGATCGCCGCCAGCAGCGCCCGCGCCGCCGCCGGATCCTCGAAGCTGTCGACCACCAGCACCGCATCGTTGCCGATGACGAAGCCGGCGTTGCTGCCGGCCTTGCTGGTGGGGGCGGAGGTGGCCGCCCACACGCCGTGGCCGACCTCGTGCAGGGTGAACAGCGGCGGCGCGTCGGCGGCGCGGACCGTCGCGGCGGCGGCAAGGCAGAGCATCAGCATCAGGGCGCGCACGGGACGCATGGAACACCTCGCAGGGAGCGGATCAGCCCGACGTTACGCGCTGGCGGGGCGATTCGATGCAGGCGGCGGCGCGTGTCGCCCCCGCCGCGACTCAATGGCCGGCGTGCGCCGTGCGGTAGCGGGCGAAGATCGCCTTCGGCAGCATCACGTGCACGCCCTTGTTGTGGTCCACCAGCTCGGTGATGTCGATGTCGCCGGCCACGCTGATGAGCATGTAGGCATCGTCGCGGCTCAGGTGCTCGTGGTTCACCAGGAAGTCGATCATGCCGGCGACGGCCTTGTGGGTGGCCACGGTGAGGTCGTCGTCGAAACCCATGCTGATGAAATCGCTGGGGGTCTCGGCACGCGGGTAGGGGCCGGTCTTCATGCCCTTGTGCACGATGAACTTCACCGTGCCGACCAGCGAGGTCTCCATCGCGGTGATGTCCACCTCGCCGTTGCCCTGGCCGGCGTGGCCATCGCCGATCTGGAACAGCGCGCCGGGCACGAACACCGGATAGAACACGCGCGAGCCCTGCACCAGCTCCTTGTTGTCCATGTTGCCGCCGATGATCGTCGGCGGCGCGCTGTCGTAGCGGCCGAACGCGGGCGGCGGCGCCACGCCCATGCTGCCGAAGAACGGATGCAGCGGGATGTCGATGCCCGGCGCGAAGTGCGCGGTGCGGGTGGCCAGGTCCAGCGGGATGATCTTGATCCGCGAATACGGGAAGTCGTCGGTCTGGAAGCCGAGGCCGTAGCGGAAGGCGTTGTAGGCGTAGGGGATGGCCAGGTCGATCTTCTCCAGGCGGATCTCCAGCGTGTCGCCCGGCTCGGCGCCCTCGACGTAGACCGGGCCGGTGAGGATGTGGCCGCCCGGACCGCGGTCGGCGGCGGGCACGCCGGCAAAGATGGCGCGCAGGCTTGCCTCCACGTCCTTCGGCGCGACGCCGGCCTTTTCCAGCCCGTCGGGGCTGTTGGTGATCACGGTGTGGAACACCACCGTGTCGCCGGAGCGGATCCGCAGCACCGGCGGCGTGCGTGCGTCGTAGTGGCCCCAGGCCACCGTCTTCGGGGTGGCGGGCAGGGTGTAGGTGTGGCCACCGTCGCCCGGGCTTTGCCCGGCATGGGCCGGCGGCGCCGACGCCAGCAGCGACAGCGCGAAGGCGGCGCCCAGGGTGGCGCGTCGAAGGGTACGGTGCAGATGCGTGTGCATGCGGGACAGGCCTCGGGAGAACGCCGCGTAGTGCCGGCTCGTCGGGCGATACTCGCCACTGGCAGACACCGGCGCAAGCCGCGGCGGGATCGGTCGTGGCGCGCGCGTGCGCCGTGGCGTGGCGTGGATGTTCATCGCATGGACACCCGGCATCGACCACATTGCGCGGTTTGCATGGGACGGAGTGCGGATGGTCGGGGATCGGACAAGGTGGATCGCGGCGACGCTTCGACGGGCGGGCCGGCGTGGGTCGGTGCTGTTGCTGGCGGTGCTGGGGAGCATGGCCGGGCCGGTCCACGCGCGCGGCAGCGAGCTGCGCATCCGCGTGCTTCGCGACCGGCTCACGCTCGCCGTGGCCGGCCATCCGCAGGTGTATCTGTACGGAGTGATCGACGCTGGGGCGCCGCAGCGCTTCGCGCGGCTGGTCGAGGCCGGCCGCATCGCGTCCGGGTCGGACGTCTATCTCAGTTCGCGCCAGGGCGATGTCGCCGCCGGCATGGCGCTGGGCCGGATGATCCGCCGCGCCGGCATGGCCACCCATCTCGGCGCGCCGCGCAAGACCTGGCCCGGCGCCGGCCACAGCCGCGCGGCGCTGTGCGTGGACGCCTGCGCGTTCGCGTTCTTCGGCGGGCTCTACCGCTGGGCACCGAGCGGCAGCGATCGCCTCGGCTTCAGCCCGGCGGCGCGCGGCGCGGCCTCCTCGCGCGCCTACCTCAAGGCGATGGGGATCGACCCGGACGTTCTCGCCGATGCGGCGAACGCCTCGCCCGGGGCCGTGCAGTGGCTCGTCGCGGAGAGGCTGGAGGCGTCCGGCGCGGTCAACAACGGCCGGCTGCCGCCGACCGCGAGCTATGACCTGGCCTCGCCCACGCCGAGCCTCGACCTGCGCCAGGTCGATCGCAAGGGCGAGCATCGGCTCACCGTGACCTGCCACCCCGGGCGCACCGAAGTGGCCGCCTACGAGAAGGTGGGTGCGCTGCGTGCCCGGCAGATCGTCGCGCGCGGCGCCCGTTCCTACCTGCAACTGGACGGGCGCACGGTGCTGCCCTCGCACCGGGGCGTCAGCGCGGATGGCGACACGCTGGTGATCCGCCGCGACTACCCGCCGTCGGACCTGGTGCACCTGCTGTTCGCCGGGTCGATCGGCGCGTGGGTGGACGGCCGCAGCGCCGCGTTCCGCGACGGCTTCACGATCCATCCGTGGGGCGCCTACGCCAAGCTCAAGGTGTTCTACCACGCGTGCTGGCAGGCGGCGCCGTGGGTGCCGCAGGTGGCCGGCCGCGGTTGATCCGTGCGCCGCGGGGCGGCTTCCTCTATCGTTCGCCATCGCCTTGCGGCCACGAAACGGGGGAACTGACATGCTTTGGACGTCCAGACGGCTTCACGCCCATGCCGGATCCGCGTCGCGCCGACGTGTCGCCGGGGCCGCCGCCCTGTGGGTGCTGCTTGCCTGCGTGGCGGCGCCTGCCGCGCGCGCCGCGGTGCCGGAGCGCGCGGGCTGGACGCTGCAGTTTGCCGATGACTTCAATGGCCCCGCCGGCCAGCTGCCGGCGGCGGCGACCTGGCAGTTCGACCTCGGCCACGGCTATCCGGGCGCGGGGGCGAACTGGGGCACGCACGAGGTGGAGGAAAACACCGCACGCCCGGAGAACGTGAGCCTGGACGGCCAGGGTCACCTGCGCATCGTGCCGCTGCGCGACGCGCGCGGAGTGTGGACCTCGGCCCGCATCGAGACCCATCGCGACGATTTCCATGCGCCGGCCGGCGGCGTGCTGCGCATCGAGGCGCGCATCCGCATGCCGGACGTGCACGGCGAGGCTGCGCTCGGCTACTGGCCCGCGTTCTGGGCGCTGGGCAAGAGCTTCCGCAAGGCGCTGGACTGGCCCGCCACCGGCGAGGTGGACGTGGCCGAGAACGTCAACGGCCTGGACCGCGTGTGGGGCACGCTGCACTGCGGCGTCTCGCCGGGCGGTCCGTGCCGCGAGAAGACCGGACTGTCGGCCAACGCACCGTGTCCGGAGTCCAGCTGCCAGGCGGCCTTCCATGTGTACGCGGTGGAGTGGGATCGCCGCGCGAGCCCGCAGGTACTGCGCTGGTACGTCGATGGCCGGCTCTACCACACGCTGCACGAGACCGACGTGCCGGCGGCCACCTGGCAGCGCATGAGCACGCGCGAGGGCATGTTCCTGGTGCTCAACGTGGCGATCGGTGGCGAGTTTCCCGACCGGCTCAACGCGATGGCGCCGACGCCGGTGGCGGGGACCGAGCCCGGGCATCCGATGCTGGTGGACTACGTGGCGGTCTGGACCCGCGGCGGCTGAGCGGCCCGCGGCGGCCGCCGGCGAGCGGACCGGTCGCCGCCGCGACCAGGGGTGTATAGTCGGGAGGGCCGGTGCCGCGTCTGCACCGGTTCGATGCGTCCATGCGCATCGCGGGCGCCCATCCATTGCCGGCGTCCCGGCACGGCGGGCCTCGCCCCCGCGCCTTCGCCCTCGAGCGTTCCTCTCGGGACCCTTCCCTCCGTCATTCCGAACCGGACGCCAGGATGAAATCACCCGCCAAGCCCCTGTCCCTCGCGGACGTCCACTCCGTCTACGCCAGCTCGCCCGTGCTCAAGCCGACGGCACGCCGCGCCGAAGCAGCCAGCACCCCGCCGGCCCCCGCCAGCTACACCCGATCGGACCACTTCAAGCGCGATGCGGGCCACCCCGGGATGCAGCCGGACAAGCCCGATACCTCCGGCAAGGGCTCGCGTCCGCGTCACCGCTGATCGCGCCGCCGGCCGCGTCGCCGCCACGGGCGGCACGCCCTACACGTGCGCCGGCGGATGGCCGCGGCCGGCTCAGCCCAGGGTGCGCACGCGGAAGTTGCGGCCCTTGATCCGCCCCCGGCGCAGGCGCTCCAGCGCGTCGTCGGCCAGGGTGCGGGCGATCGCGACATAGGCGCGGGTGGCGAACACGTCGATCTTGCCGATGGCCTCGGCTGCGAGGCCGGCGTCGCCGGTGAGTGCACCGAGGATGTCGCCGGGACGCAGCTTGTCCTGGCGGCCGGCGTCGATCACCAGGGTCCGCATCGGCGCCAGGTGCAGCGTCTTGCCGCGCGGCGGCGCCAGCTTGAGCGCGCGCCACGGCAGTGCCTCGCCCAGCACCTGCTCGATGTTCTGCGCCTTCGGGCGTTCGCGCGGCGTGCACAGGGTGATCGCCAGGCCCGACTGGCCGGCGCGGCCGGTGCGGCCGATGCGGTGGGTGTGGGTGTCCGGATCGTGCGCGACGTCGTAGCTGATCACCATCGGCAGCGCGGCGATGTCCAGGCCGCGTGCGGCGACGTCGGTGGCCACCAGTGCGTTGCAGCTGCGGTTGGCGAAGCGCACCAGCACCTCGTCGCGGTCGCGCTGTTCCATGTCGCCGTGCAGGGCCAGCGCGGAGAAGCCGCGCCGGTCGAGATCCTGTGCCACGGCGTCGACATCCTTGCGCATGTTGCAGAACACCAGCGCCTGCGGGTCGCGCCCGGCGGCCAGCAGCTGGGCCAGCGCGTCCGGCTTGTGCGCTGGCTCCACCTCGATGAACTGCTGTGCGATGGCCGGCTCGGCCTCGACCGCCGTGTCCACGGTGACCTCGACCGGATCGTTCTGCAGCCGCCGGCTGGCGGTGCGGATGGCTTCCGGATAGGTGGCCGAGAACAGCAGCGTCTGATGGTGTCTGGCGATGCGTCCGACGATGTCGTCGATCGCCTCGCCGAAGCCCATGTCGAGCATGCGGTCGGCCTCGTCCAGCACCAGCACCCTGATGCCGCCGCCGTGCAGGCTGCCGCGCTTGAGATGCTCCTGCACGCGGCCGGGCGTGCCGACCACGATGTGCGGATCATGGCTGAGCGAGGCGAGCTGCGGCCCCAGCGGCATGCCACCGCACAGGGTCAGCAGCTTCACGTTGGGCATGGCGGCGGCGAGCCGCCGGATCGCCTTGCTGACCTGGTCGGCCAGTTCGCGGGTCGGGCACAGCACCAGTGCCTGCAGGCGGATGGTATCCACGTCCAGCGCCTGCAGCAGGCCGAGGCCGAAGGCGGCGGTCTTGCCGCTGCCGGTGCGCGCCTGGGCGATCACGTCGCGGCCGGCCAGGATCGGCGGCAGGCTCTGCGCCTGCACCGGGGTCATCGTGGCGTAGCCGTGGGTGTCCAGGCTGGCCAGCAGGGCGGGCTTGAGCCCAAGCGAATGGAAGTCGGACATGGGGTCACCCGCAATGCGTGCCGCCGGCCGCGCCGGCCCGGCGGAAAACCAAAAAAAAAGCCCGGCGCGAGGCCGGGCTTTTCGTCAGCCATGGCTGGCCGTCAGAGCGGCTGCACCTGGTCGGCCTGCAGGCCCTTCGGGCCCTGCGTCACGACGAACTGCACCTTCTGACCTTCCTGCAGGCTCTTGAAGCCCGAGGACACGATCGAACGGAAGTGCACGAACACGTCGTCGCCGCTCTCGCGGCTGATGAAGCCAAAGCCCTTGGCATCGTTGAACCACTTGACGGTACCAGTTTCGGTCTGAGCCATCGTTGTATCTCCTTGGAACGGATGAAAGCCGCATGGCGCGGCGAGGAGCTGGTTACAAGGAGGAAACGGGTACAACGGTGTAGGTGTAACTGCTCACTACAGCATCGGGCCACAGTTCGCGTGACCCTTGAAACTCAGCCAGCGCACAGTAGTGGTTGTTGGCCCGCTTGGCAAATGGTTTTATGAACCGGCGGTTCACCGCGCAGCCGGCGGGTCCGGGCGCGCCGGCCCGGCGGCCGCATCCGCGGGTGCCGTCCGTGGCGTACGGAGTGTCGCCGGGCGGGCGCGGATCCGTGCACGCACGGCGGTCCGGACGGTCCGGATCCGGGGACAACCAGGGAGGTGGGGCATGGTCAGGTGGAGAACATGGGCCGCGGCAGCGATGCTGGCGGCGTGCGCGTCGGCTGCCACCGCCGCCGCAACGGAGCCGGTCGACGCACGCCTGCGCGCGGCGGCCGGCGCGCAGGAAGCGGCGGTCATCGCCACCCTGCATGACCTGGTCGCGATCGAGTCGGGCTCGTCCGACCGTGACGGCCTCGACCGCATCGCCGCCTACCTGGCGCGACGCCTGACCGGGCTGGGCGCACGGGTCGACCGGATCCCTTCGACCGGCGGCGGCGCGGACCTGGTCCGCGGGGTGTTCGAGGGCCGGGGCAAGCTGCACATCCTGCTGATCGCGCACATGGACACGGTGTATGACCGCGGCATCCTCGCCAGCGAGCCGTACCACCGCGAGGGCAACGATCTCTACGGTCCGGGCATCGCCGACGACAAGGGCGGCGTGGCGGTGATCCTGCACGCGCTGGCCCTGCTGCGCGCCGAGGGCTGGGCCGATTTCGCCCGCGTCACGGTGCTGTTCAATCCGGACGAGGAAACCGGATCGACCGGGTCCGGGCAGACCATCGCCCGGCTCGGCGCGGAGAACGACGTCGTGCTGTCCTATGAGCCGTCGCCGGCCAAGGCGGTGGCCCGGGAAGAGGGCGTGCTGCTGGGCGCGGCCGGCACCGCCGAGGTCACCATGTCGGTACACGGACGCGCCGCGCACGCCGGTGCCGCACCCGAGCAGGGACGCAACGCGCTGCTGGAGCTGGCCCACCGGCTGGTGCAGACCCGCGACGTCGCTGCCGGCGTCAAGGGCGCCCAGCTGAACTGGACCACCGCCACCGCGGGCGCGGCACGCAACCAGATCCCGCAGGCTGCCGAGGCGGGCGGCGACGCGCGGCTGACCGCGCCGGATGCCGGCGAGCGGCTGCTCGCCGCGCTGCGGGCGAGGGTGGCGTCGGCCCCGCTGGTGCCGGACACCACGACCACCGTCCAGCTGCGTCCGCTGCGCCCGATGTACGTCGCCGGGCCACGGGGCCGCGAGCTGGCCGAGCTGGCGCGGCGCATCTACGCCGAGCTCGACGGCCGGCCACTGGCGCTGCATCCGGCGACCAACGGCGGCACCGATGCCGGCTTCGCCGGCAGCTCCGGTCATCCGGCCGTGCTCGAGGGCCTCGGGCTGGCCGGCTGGGGCTACCACGCCAAGCGGGAATACATCGAGATCGACTCGATCGCGCCGCGCCTGTACCTCACCGCACGGATGCTGGTGGAACTGGGGCGGCGCGCGGACGCCGGAGCCGTGCCGTGACCGGCGCGCCGGATGCACCGGCCGCCGCCGCGTCGTCGCGGCCACGCGCTGCCGACCACGTGCCTCCGCTGCTGCGCGGGCTGGGTTTCCTGCTGGTGATGGTGGCCGGTGCGGTGGCGGTCACCATGGAGCATCGCGCCCACCTCGCCACGCAGGCGCGGATGGCCGCGCAGCGCGCGCGGATGGATGCGGTGGCGCAGGTGGCCGACGGCCGGCCCGGCGAGTCGGTGGCGATGGAGCTTCGCCTGCTGCGGCTGCAACTGCGCGAGCAGGACCTGTCCGACCGCGTGCTGGAAAACCCCGCCTTCCAGCTGCTCGGCTCGTTCGGCAGCCTGCTGGTGGCGGTGTCGTTCCTGCTGGAGGCGCGGGCCAAGTGGCCGCGGCGGATCTGATCGGCGCCGTGAGGCGCTTCGTGCGCACCGCCCTGGCGAGGCCGCCGCGGCCGCCGAGGGCGGCGGCCGGTTACTCGGCACGCACCCGGTAGGCTTCGGCCAGCGAGATCGTGCCGCGCCGGGCCATGTCCAGCGCGGCCCGGGTGATCGGCACCATGCCTTCGGCCACGGCGGTTTCGTGGATGCGATCCGCTTCGGCGCCGGGCACGATCAACGGCCGGATCGCCGGGGTGACCTGCAGCAGCTCGTACACCGCCGCGCGGCGGAACACGCCCGAGCCGTTGCATTGATGACAGCCGCGGCCGATGAAGAACGTCTCCTCCGGCGCCACGCCCAGCACGGCGCGGATGTGCGCGGAAGGCTGCTCCGGTTCGCGGCAGTGTTCGCAGGTCAGCCGCACCAGCCGCTGCGCCATCACCGCCAGCAGCGAGGCGCGCACCAGGAACGGTTCCACGCCGAGATCGAGCAGCCGGGTGATGGTGGTGGCCGCGGTGTTCGTGTGCAGCGTGCTCAGCACCAGGTGGCCGGTGAGCGCGCTCTCGATGGCGATGTCCGCGGTCTCGCGGTCGCGGATCTCGCCCACCATGATCGTGTCGGGATCGTGGCGGAGGAAGTTGCGCAGCGCACTGGCGAAGGTGAAGCCGGCGGGGCGGTTCACCTGCATCTGCTGGATGCCGGCGACGTGGAATTCCACCGGCTCCTCGATGGTGAGGATGTTGATGCGCTGCTTGCGCATCTCCAGCAGCATGGCGTACAGCGTGGTGGACTTGCCGCAGCCGGTGGGTCCGGTGGTGAGGAACACGCCGTGGCTGGAGTTCATCAGGTCGTCCAGGGTCAGCCGGTCGTCCGCGGTCAGGCCGATCTCGTCGAGCGTCTTGAGGCTCTCGGCCACGTCCAGCAGGCGCACCACAACGCTCTCGCCGTAGACCGTGGGCAGCACCGACACGCGCAGGTCGACGCGCTTGCCCTGTTCGCTGGTGAAGGTAGCCCGACCGTCCTGCGGGGTGCGGTGCTCGGCCAGGTTCATCGAGGCGATCACCTTGATGCGGCTGACCAGCGCCGGTGCCAGCGTCCGCAGGAAGTGGCGCACCGGCACCATGTCGTCGTCGATGCGGTAGAGCAGTTCCACCGAGTGCTCGCCCGGGCGGAAATGCACGTCCGAGGCGCGCCGCGCCACCGCCTCGGCAAGCACCGACTGGATGGTCTTCACCACCGGCATCTCGCCGGCCAGCCGCTTCCAGTCGTCCACGCCGTGTTCGGCGCCGTTGTGGTCCAGCCCCAGCCGGCGCACCAGCTCGGCGTCCTCGATCAGGTCGTAGTGCCGGCCGATCGCCTCGCGCAGCGCGCGCTCGTGCGCCACCACCAGCACCACCCGCTCGCGCGAGACGAAGTCGACCGCGGTGAGCAGCGAGGGCTCGGTGGTGGCATCGACCGCCACTGCCACGCAGCCGCGCGCGCTCAGCAGGGGCACCGCGTGCAGCTTGCGCGCGCTGGCCGCGGGCAGCAGCGCCAGCGCCGAGGTGTCCGCCTCCATGCCGGCCAGGTCGACCAGCGGCAGGCCGAATGCCTCGGCGCGCGCCCAGGCCGCACCGCCGTCGTCGCCGGCCAGCGCCGTCCAGGCGTCCCGGGTCATGGAAAGGTCCTGCAGCGCGCGGTTGGGATCGCCGGCGGCGTAGGCGATGAGGTAGGCCGCCAGTTGCTCCGGCTGGCGGATGACCGGGACGAGGCCGGTAGGCTGGGTGTCGGTCATCGGATCCCCCCCGCGGGCGTGTGACGACAGAGATAGCACGTATCCGCCGCTCCATCGTGACCGGCGTCAATCGCCGCCCGCACGGCCGGTGCCGAACGCTGGTCCGCCGTTACGGGGCGTGCGCTTGTGCCCGGCGGGCGGGAGGGCGCCCTGGATCACGGACATCCTTGCGCGCATGACCGAGGCTTTCCACGCGGCGGCCGCCAGGGAACGATGCCGGCGGCGACCGGTCGAAGTCGGCTCGAAGAGGAGCGAAGGATGCAACGGCGAAACAAGATCCGATGGAGCCTGCTGCTGGCCGGCGTGCTGCTGGTGGCCGGCGGCGCGGTGTTCGGCGGCCACTGGCTGGCCGGCGACCTGGCCGGGGCGGAGACCTTCCGCTCGATCCCGCCCGGACCCGACGGCATCGCCTGGGTCGCCTGCCGCGGCACGCTGGCCGAACAGGCACCGGGAACCGCCAGCGACGATCCGCAGGCGTTCTGCCAGCACGTGGCCGAACGCGTGTGCCACGGACCGGCGACTTATCTCGACCTCGGCGAAGGTCTGCCACAGGCCAACCGTTTCCGCGAGCGTTTCCGCTGCACCGCCGGCGGCCGGAACCACTGAGCACCGGCCATGCCCCGGCCGGCGTCGCCGCGAGCGCGCACGGCGGCATTACCGGCATCCGGCGCACGTGCCCGCCGACGGTCGCCATGCGCTGCGCGAGCTGCCTGCCGACGTGTGCAGCGTGACGCTGCAGCGGGGCGGCCGGGTCGCGGTCGGCCATCCGAAGGTGCCGGTGCCGCCCGGACGCGGGATCAAGATCGATGCCGGCCGCGTGCCGGGCACGTGCACGATGGCCACCGACCGTCGCTGAGCCGCCCGGCAAACGGCGCCGGGCGCTCGTGCCGTCGGCGCCTCACCCGCCGTCCGGATCCGGCTCCGCCCATTGCAGTCGATGCACGTCGAAGCGCTGCGCGAGCATCGGCTTGACGATGAGGAAGTACGGCGAGATGTCGAAATCGCGCGGTGCGAACAGGCGCGAGTCGCGGATGTGCAGGCGCTCGCGCTGTTCGTGCCGTGCGCCGGGACGGTGGCGGTCGCCGCGGTCGACCAGCGGCAGGATCGGGTAGCGCACGCTGTGGAAGGCATCGGCGATCAGCGACGAGCAGATCGCCCGCGTCGGTTCCCCGCTGCCCAGCGCCAGCATGCGCCGCCGCCAGTGGCCGGGCACGGGCGGCAGCGGCAGCAGGAAGCGCATCAGGTCGATGATGTTGCGCACGTCGTACTGCTGGCCCAGACGGTGCGTGGCGTGGGCGATCACGGCGTCCAGCTCGGCGCGGCGCAGGCCGACCGGGCGGCAGATCCGCGTATGCATGCCGCGGTAGCCGGCCAGCGGTACCGCCCGCACGCCGTCGTTGACGTCGGCTTCCACCAGCACGTGCCGGCCCAGTTCCGGCCGCTCGGCGCTCAGCGCGGCACCCACGTACAGCGCTGCGTGCGACCAGCTGGACTGGGTCAGATACTTGATCGCCGTGCTGAAGCGGCTGCTGCCCTCCACCAGCAGCACGTCGCCCGGGCGCAGGGTGGCCTCCAGCAGGCCGAAGCCGGAGGTGCCCAGGTGCGTCTCGACCGGCCGCGGCTTGGCCAGGAATGTCGCCAGCCGGCGACCGAGCCAGTCCAAAGGGTGGAACACGATACGGCGCTCCGACGGCTGCCCGGAGGCGCAAGCTTAGGCAATGGCCGCGCGTCGCGCATCCGGCGTTGCGTCGCTGTCTTGATCGTGGTCATGATCGCCGACGAGGCGGGGCCCAGCATCCGTGGACCTGGGCGGGAGCCATGCGATGGACGCGGATCTGACCGTGCGTGCGGGCGAACTGGTGGCGTTGCGCCTGTTCGACATTGCCTATGCGATCGACCTGGCCGGCGCCGAGTCGGCGTGGATGGCGCGCGCCGGCGCGGAGGCGCGGCGCAACCGGCTGACCCACGCCGCGCCGAAGGCGGTGGCGTTCGGGGTGCCGCCGCTGGACCTGCCGCTGGAGCCGCTGCGATTGCGACTGGATGGCGTGGACGTGCTGGCACGAGCCCGTGTGCGGCTCTACGACTTCGGCGTGGCCGCGGTCGCGCTGCGGGTGGATGCCTCGGCGCTGGCGTGGCCGGCGTTCGCCGCACGCATGGATGCGCTCGGTCGTGTCGTCGGTCCCGCGGCGACCGAGGCCCCCTGGGACCGGTTGCGCCAGCGCGTGGTCGATGCGGTGGCGCCGGCACTGGACCGTCCCGCCGCCGACGCCGAGCTGCAGGAGGACTACCTGCTCGGCGTGGTGCAGGCCTTCGACGAGCCGCTGGATGCCGCCACCCTGCGTGAGCGGGTCGATCTGGCTGCGCTGCTGTCCGGCGAGACGCGCCCGCTGGCCGAAGGCGCCCGCCGCGATCTGCTGGCGCACGCGTATTCGTACTACGCCGACGACCTGGTGGTGCTCACCTGGGACCGCGCGTTCGTCTACGAGCCGCGCGGCGACGCGGACGTGGCCGACGTGATCGAGGTGGCGAACGCGCAGCTGGTGGAGTTCCGCTACTACGACACCCTGCTCGACAACGAGCTGCCGCGCATGTACGCCCGCGTCCAGGAGGCACGCGGTACCGGATCGCTGCTGGCGGCTCGCCGCTTCGCGAACCTGGCGCGGGGGCTGTACATGCTGGTGGCCGAGGCGACCGAACTCACCGAGAAGGTGGACAACGCGCTGCAGGTGACCGAGGACGTGTACCTGGCCCGCGTGTACAGCGCCGCGCTCGGGCTGTTCCGCGTGCCCGCGCTCAGCGCGTCGGTGGACCGCAAGCTGGCGATCATCCGCGACACCTACGCCGCGCTCTACGAGGAGGCCTCAAGCCGCCGTTCGGAGTGGCTGGAAATCGCCATCGTGCTGCTGATCGTGCTGGAGGTGGCGCTGTCGCTGCTGCGGCATTGAGCGCATGACCGACGGGCCGTGCCGATGCGGGTGGGGCGCGGCACAATGCGGGACTGTTTCGTCACGCATCGACATCCCATGACCGACCACGCGCTCAAGCAGGCCTGCCGCCTGTTCCTTTCCCGCCCGCCCGCACCGCCCGTGGCCGAGACGATGGCCCGGATGGCGGCGCATCCGGCCGCCGCGGACGCGGTGGACGAGTACGGCGCCGGCGGCGCGGTGGCCGCGCTGGAGCAGGCCACCGCCGCGCGGCTGGGCAAGCCGGCCGGGCGGTTCTTCATCAAGGGCGTGACGGCGCAGCTGTGCGCGCTGCAGGTGCACGCGGATGCGCGCGGCCAGCGCAACGTGGTGATCCATCCGCTGGGCCACATGGACATCGACGAGGCCGGAGCGGTGGAGCGGGTCACCGGCCTGCGCGCGATCCGGCTGGGGCGCCACACGCCGTTCTCGCTGGCCGCCCTGCAGGCGGTGACCGAACCGCTGGCGGCGGTGGTGGTGGAGCTGCCGCTGCGCCGCGCGGGTTTCCTGCTGCCGCCGCTGGACGAGCTGCGCGGGATCGCGGCGTGGTGCCGCGAGCGGTCAATTCCGCTGCACCTTGACGGCGCGCGCCTGTGGGAGGCGGCCGCCGGCTACGGCGTCACCGAGGCCGAGCTGGCGGCGCTCGCCGACAGCGTCTACGTCTCCTACTACAAGGGCCTGGGCGGGTTGGGCGGCGCGCTGGTGGCCGGCACGACGGCGTTCGTCGACGCGCTGGCGCCGTGGAAGAGCCGCTACGGCGGCAACCTCGTCACCGCGTGGCCTTACGCGATCAGCGCGCTGGACGGACTGGAGCGGCTGGCGCCGCGCATGGGCGAGTTCGTCGGGCGCGCCCGCGCGCTGGCGGCGGCCCTGGCGGCCGTGCCGGCCGTGCAGGTGCACCCGCAGCGGCCGCACACCAATGCGTTCCAGCTGTGGCTGCCGGGCCGGTCGGAAGTGCTCGCGGCACGGCACCGCGCGATGGTCGCGGACGGCGCGTGGTGGCTGTTCGACGCGTTCGCCGAGGCGCCGCTCGATGGCTGGACGATGGTGGAGATCCAGATCGGTCCAACCAGCGACGGCTGGCGCGTGGAGCAGGCGGTGGAAGCGGTCACGCGGTTTCTCAACGCCGGCTAGGACGGGCGCGAGCGTGGCGTCGCGTCAGCGGTCGCGGGACTTCACGAAATCGACGAAGGCGCGCAGCGGCGCCGGCAGGTGGCGGCGGCCGGGGTAGTAGAGGTACGGGCCGCTGAAGGCCTGCCACCACGGTTGCAGCACCGGCTCCAGCTCGCCCCGGTCCAGGTGGGGCTGCAGCCAGGCCTCGAACAGGTGCACCACGCCCAGCCCGTCGATCGCCGCGCGCACGGCCAGGTCGGCCGCCGCGCCCAGCCGTACCTTGAGCGGGCCTTCCGGGTCCACTCGGACGATCTCGCCGTCCCGCTCGAATTCCCACGGCGGGGTGTATCCGCTGGCGAACTGGCCGCGCAGGCAGGCATGCCCGAGCAGGTCGCGCGGGTGCCCTGGCCGACCGTGGCGGTCGAGGTAGGCTGGCGCGGCGGCGGTCGCCATGCGCTGGGTGCGCGGGCCGATCGGGATCGCCACCATGTCCTTTTCCAGCCGCTCGTCGTAGCGCACGCCGGCATCGCAGCCGGCGGCCAGCAGGTCGACGAAGCCGTCCTCGACGATCACCTCGAGCCGGATGTCGGGGAAGGCGGCGAGGAACGGCGTGACCAGGCCCGGCAGCACCAGCCGCGCCACCGTGGCCGGCACGTTCAGGCGCAGCGTGCCGGCCGGACGGTCGCGGTAATGGTTGACCACGTCCAGCGCGGCCTCGACCTCGCCCAGCGCCGGGGCCAGCCGCTCGGCCAGCCGCTCGCCCGCCTCGGTCGGCATCACGCGGCGGGTGGTGCGGTGGAGCAGCCGCACGCCCGTGCGCGCCTCAAGTCGGCGCACGCTGTCGCTCAGCCGCGAGGCCGAGGTGCCGCTCGCACGCGCGCCCTCGCGAAAACCGCCGGCACGCACCACGGCAAGAAAGGCGAAGAGATCCCGCAGTTCGTTATCCATTGTCCTGAAAGCCGTACGGCCCGTGCCGATTGTGCCGGATTATCGCCATGACGCGATCGGCCTACCGTGTCGGTCCACGCGGCAGCCCGCCGCGCTTTCCCCGGAGTTCCCCATGAGTCTCGCCACGCACGCCGGCACCTTCCGTCTCGGGCATCGTCCCGTTACCCGCATGGGCTACGGCGCCATGCAACTGGCCGGCCCGGCCGTGTTCGGTCCGCCGAAGGACCCCGCCGCCGCCGTCGCCGTGCTGCGCGAGGCGGTGGCCAGCGGTGTCGACCACCTCGACACCAGCGATTTCTACGGGCCGCACGTGACCAACCTGCTGATTCGGGAGGCGCTGCATCCGTACGCCGACACGCTGTGCATCGTCACCAAGGTCGGCGCCTCGCGCGGCGACGATGCATCGTGGAACCCGGCGCAGACCCCGGCCCAGCTGGCATCGGCGGTGCACGACAACCTGCGCCACCTGGGCGTGGACGTGCTGGACGTGGTCAACCTGCGCCTGATGATCGACGTGCACGGGCCCGCCGAGGGCTCGATCGAGCCGCAGTTCACCGCCCTGGCCGAACTGCAGCAGCGTGGCCTGATCCGTCACCTGGGACTGAGCAACGCCACGCTGGCGCAGGTGCACGAGGCGCGCGGCATCGCCGAGGTGGCCTGCGTGCAGAACCACTACAACCTGGTCCATCGCGCCGATGACGCGCTGATCGACGCGCTGGCCGCGCTCGGCATCGCCTACGTGCCGTTCTTCCCGCTGGGCGGGTTCACGCCGCTGCAGTCCGACGCACTGTCGGCGGTCGCGCGCCGGCTCGATGCCACGCCGATGCAGGTGGCGCTGGCGTGGCTGCTGGCGCGCTCGCCGAACGTGCTGCTGATCCCGGGCACCGCATCGCTGGCGCATCTGCGCGAGAACCTGGCGGCGACGGCGCTGGAACTCGACGAGCCGGCGATGCAGGCGCTGGATGCGATCGGTGCGGCAGGGAGGTGACGTCCGGCGCGGCCGCTGCGCATCGGGCGGCGGCCGCGCTAGCATCGGCGCGTCCATCCTTGCCGGGACCCTCGCCATGCCTGTCCGTTTCCGCCGTGTCATCGTGCTTCTGATGCTGCTCGCCGGCACCCTCTGCGCGGCCCATGCGGCCCCGCCGGTCGACGATGCCGCGGCGATCCGGCGGGTGATGGCCGAGCAGCAGGCGGCGTGGAACCGCGGCGACGTGGTCGCCTTCATGCAGGGCTACAAGGACGCGCCGGACACCACGTTCGTCGGCAGCTCGGTGCGCAAGGGCTACCGGCAGATCCTCGCCAGCTACCGCGAGCACTACGCGACGAAGGCTCAGATGGGCACGCTGACCTTCTCCGACCTCGACGTGCGGCTGCTGCCGGGGGCCTCCGGGGCGGTGCGCTATGCGGTGGTCACCGGCCGCTTCCACCTCCACCGCAGTGCGCACGGCAGCGTCGCGCAGGACGACGGCGTGTATTCGCTGCTGTGGGAAAAGACGCCGGACGGCTGGAAGATCATCCTGGACCACTCCAGCTGAGCCCGTCGGCCCGGCCACCTATCGGCCGAAGTGCAGGGCCAGCGATTCCCCCGGCGCCAGCGGCGCCCAGCGCGCGCTGAGCTCGATCAGGCAGGTGCGGATCGCCTCCACGTCTCCCGCGTGCAGCGGCAGCGGATCGCAGGTGCGCGCGCGGCAGGTGACGCGGTAGAGATCCAGCAGGTCTTCCGCCGGGGTGCGCCAGCCCGACCAGCCGTCGGCCTGGAACACTTCCACCAGCCGTTCGACCCCGTCGCTCTCGGCGTCGCCGCGCATCTGGAACGCCGCCGGCTCGCCGTCGTGCACGCGACCGATGAAGCCGCGCCGGTGCAGGGTGCCCTCCACCGCGCAGTGGACCATGTCGTGCGGGATGATCCCCTGCTTGGGGCAGTCGACCGCCTCGCTCGGCACGCCGGCGCGGTACACGTCCATCCGGTCGTATTTGCCGGTGCCCTTGGTGAAGCGCAGTTCCATCGCCGGGGATGCCCTGTCGGTGTCGACCGCCGGCAGCGGTCCGCACCGGTGATTCTCGCAGCAGGGGAGCGCCGGCAGCCAGCCGTGCTCAGGCGCTCGCGCGCCGCGGCAGCGTCCATCCCGGCCGCACGAAGTGGCAGGTGTAGCCGTGGGGGATGCGCTGCAGGTAGTCCTGGTGCTCGGGTTCGGCTTCCCAGAAATCGCCGGCCGGCGCCACCTCGGTGACCACCTTGCCGGGCCACAGGCCGGACGCCTCGACGTCGGCGATGGTGTCCTCGGCCACCGCCTGCTGCTCGGGGCTGGTGTAGAAGATCGCCGAGCGGTAGCTCATGCCGATGTCGTTGCCCTGCCGGTTGCGCGTGGTCGGGTCGTGGATCTGGAAGAAGAACTCCAGCAGCTCGCGGAAGCTGATCTGCACGGGGTCGAACAGGATCTCCACCGCCTCGGCATGGTGGCCGTGGTTGCGATAGGTCGCATTCGCCACCTCGCCGCCCGAATAGCCCACGCGGGTCTTCAGCACGCCGGGCTTGCGGCGCAAGAGATCCTGCATGCCCCAGAAACAGCCGCCTGCAAGGATCGCGCGTTCGGTCATGTCCGCCATCAGTTGTCCTCCTCTGCCGCGTCGAAGATCGCGCGGTAATCGCCGTAACCTTCGGCCTCAAGGTCTTCCACCGGGATGAAGCGCAGGCTGGCCGAGTTGATGCAATAGCGCAAACCGCCCAGTTCGCGCGGCCCGTCGTTGAAGACATGGCCAAGGTGGCTGTCGCCATGGGTCGATCGCACCTCGGTGCGGATCATGCCATGGCTGCGGTCGGTCAGTTCGACCACGTTCCCATCGACCAGCGGGCGGGCGAAGCTGGGCCAGCCGCAGCCCGAGTCGAACTTGTCGAGCGAGGTGAAGAGCGGCTCGCCCGAGACGATATCGACATACAGGCCATCGCCCTTGAAGTCGTGGAATTCGTTCATGAACGGCCGCTCGGTGCCGTTCTGCTGGGTGACGCGGTATTGCTCGGGCGTGAGCCGGGCGATCGCATCGGCGGTCTTGGCATAGGTCTTCTGACTCATCGGGTCCTCCTGACGGTCTTCGGAAAGGAATATGGCGTGCGGGGCGGCGGCGTCCAGATCGTGTCTCGCGGTCCTGGCCTCGCGCTGACGCTGACCGGCGGCGTCACGCCTCGCGGTCCGTTGCCCCACGCCTTCAACAACGGTTCAGCCGCACAGACGTTACACGTCGTCCCCGTCGTCCGCCCCGGGTTCCTCCGGCCGGCCGCGAAAACCCGTCGCCACCACGAATTTCTCGGAACTGTCGGCGCGGCTTGCGGGCGGCTTGACGTTCGCGACCTTGGTGAAGGCCTTCTTCAGCCGCGCCTGCAATTCCTGCTCGGCCCCGCCCGCCAGCACCTTGGCGACGAAGGTGCCGCCCTCTTCCAGC
>JAGWVM010000196.1 GCA_018970895.1 Lysobacteraceae bacterium
GTGGTCGGCGGCTTCGACCGCGTCTACGAGATCAACCGCAACTTCCGCAACGAGGGCGTGTCGACCCGGCACAACCCCGAGTTCACCATGCTCGAGCTGTACCAGGCGTACGCCACGTACAACGAGATCATGGACCTCACCGAAAACCTGATCCGCGATACCGCGAAGCAGGTGATCGGCAGCACCGAGCTGCACTGGGACGGCGCCAGCATCGACGTCGGCCCGGCGTTCCGCCGCTGGACCATGGAAGACGCGGTGCTCGAACACAACCCCGAGATCAAGCGCGAGGAGCTGCGCGACCGCGCCGCGATGGCGGCACACGCGAAGCGCCTGGGCGTGCAGGTCAAGGACGGCTACGGCTGGGGCAAGCTGCTGCTGGAGATCTTCGAGAAGACGGTGGAGCACACGCTGATCCAGCCGACCTTCATTACCCAGCACCCGGTCGAGGTCTCGCCGCTGGCGCGCGAGAACGACAATGATCCGGGCATCACCGACCGTTTCGAGCTGTTCGTCAACGGCAAGGAGATTGCCAACGGCTTCTCCGAGCTGAACGACCCGGAAGACCAGGCCGCGCGCTTCCAGGCCCAGGTCGACGCCAAGGACGCCGGCGACGACGAGGCGATGCACTTCGACGCCGACTACATCCGCGCGCTGGAGGTCGGCCTGCCGCCGACCGGCGGCCTCGGCATCGGCATCGACCGGCTGGTGATGCTGCTCACCGACGCGTCCTCGATCCGCGACGTGCTGCTGTTTCCGTACATGCGCCCGGAAGCCTGATCGCTGCACCGCTCCCTTGGTAGGAGCCCGCTCGCGGGCGATGCGTTTCGCTTTGATGTGGATCCGGCGCAGGAGCATCGCCCGCGAGCGGGCTCCTACCAAGGGGGTGGTGGCTCAGGATTGCCGGCGCGCCACCCGTCGCCGCAGCAGCGCGGCCTGCAGCACGTTGACGCTGCTGGAGCCGGCCCAGTACAGGCCGAGGCCGGCGGCGAGGTGCCAGACCATCAGGAACGTGACCAGCACCGGCAGCATCTGCAGTGCAGTCTTCATCTGCGCCGGCATGGCCGGGTTGAGCATGATCGCGGCCCAGGTCAGCGCGGCCACCGCCAGCGCGAGCAGGAAATCCGGCCGTGCCAGCCGGGGAATCCACAGGAACGATCCGGCCGCGGCGACGCTCCGGCGGATCGCGGCGTAGATGCCGATCCCCAGCGGCGCCTGCACGGCGGACACCAGCAGGCCTCCGCCCAGTCCGCTGGTGATGCCGTGCTGCCTGTGCAATGCCTTGGCGGCGCGGGCATAGGCCATCGGATCCTTTGCGTGCCGCTCACGCAGGGCGTCGAGCTTCGGCTGCAGTGCCTGCATCCGCTGCTGGCGATGCCAGCCCTGCTCGGCCAGCCGCAGGGTCAGTGGCAGCAACACCAGCCGGACGGCCACGGCGATGGCGACGACGGCCAGACCGTAGCTGCTGCCCGGCAGATGGGCCAGGAGGGAGAGCGCTTCGGCGAACGGGCGAACGAAAGATTCCACGATGACGCTTCCCTGTGCAGGTCGATTGCCGTGACGTGCATCCTGGCCTTGCGTTATTCAAGTGTCGGGCTGGACAAACCTGCCCGGAGGATCACCTCCGCCGCTCCGTCGGGTCGCCGGCCAGACCGTCACCCGCCCGGCTGCGTGGCCCTGCGGGCACTCAGAGCGTGATGGTGTCTCCCTTGCCCGGCATGTGTACCTCGGACGTGCCTAGCCGCGCGGCAAATGCCTGCATCACCTGCGCATCGCCGTGCACCAGGATGGTCTTGTCCGGCTGGATCGCTCCGTGCCAGGCCAGGAGTTCGTCGCGATCGGCGTGCGCCGAGAAGCCGTTGATGGTGTGCAGACGGGCACGTACCGGGATGTCGTCGCCGAACAGGCGTACCGATTTCGCGCCGTCGATGAGGATGCGCGCCAGCGTGCCGGCGGCGGCGTAGCCGACGAACACCACGCTGGAATCCTCGCGCCACAGGTTGTGGCGCAGGTGATGCCGCACGCGTCCGCCGGTGCACATTCCTGAGCCGGCCATCAGGATCGCGCCGCCGCGGATCCGGTTCAGCGCCATCGAGTCAGCCGTCTCGCGGGTGAAGCGCAGGCCGGGCAGGTCGAACGGATCGCCGCCGTGGGCGAACAGCGCGCGCTCTTTCGGGTCGTAGCATTCGGTGTGGCGACGGAAGATCTCGGTGGCGGAGATCGCCATCGGCGAATCGAGGAACACCGGCAGCGTGCGCGGCAGCCGGCCGCTCTCCACGCCGGCGCGCAGGTAGTAGAGGATCTCCTGCGCGCGCTCCAGCGCGAAGGTGGGAATCACCACGTTGCCGCCGCGGGCGAAGGTGTCGGTGATCGCGGCATACAGCTCCTCCACCGACGGCCCCAGCGGCCTGTGCAGGCGGTCGCCATAGGTGGTTTCCATCACCACCGCATCGGCGCGCGGCGGCGGCTGCGGGTCGCGCAGGATCGGCCGGCCGCTGTTGCCCAGGTCGCCGGAAAACACGACCGAGCGACCGCCGTCGCCTTCCTGTGCCACGCGGATGCTGGCCGAGCCGAGAATGTGCCCGGCGTCGTGGAAGGTGGCGGTCAGGCCGGGCGCGAGCTGGATCGGCTGGCCGTAGCGGGCGACGCGGCCGAAGCAGTCCATCGCGTTGAGCGCGTCGAGCGTGGTGTACAGCGGCTGCCCGTCCTTGTCGCCACGACGCCATGCGTGTCGCTGGCGGCGCTCGGCATCGGCTTCCTGCAGCCCGGCGGCATCGAGCATCACCAGTCGCGCCAGCTCGCGCGAGGCCGCGGTGGTGATGATCTCGCCGGAAAAGCCCCGATCGACCAGCAGCGGGATGCGGCCGCAGTGATCCAGATGGGCATGGGTCAGCAGCAGGACATCGATCGACCGCGGATCGAAGCCGAAACCGTCGGCGTTCTGCTCGTCCAGTTCGCGGCTGCCCTGGTACATGCCGCAATCGACCAGGACGCGCTTGCCGGCGACCTCCAGCAGGTGGCACGAGCCGGTGACTTCCCGGTCGGCGCCGTGGAATGCGATTTTCATGGGCTTGCCTCCGTGGCGGTGGTCGGCAGCAGGGGGCTGCCGTTGCGCTGGTGCCAGTCGAGGATGCCCTGCCACGCTTCCTCGGCCGTCTCGGCATACCAGAACAGGTCGCGGTCTTCCTCGTCGATGCTGCCGGCCTCGAACAGGAAGTCGACGTCGAACGCGCGTCGCCAGTAGTCCTCGCCCACCAGCACGATCGGGATCGGGGCACTCTTGCGGGTCTGGATCAAGGTCAATGCGCCGAACACCTCGTCCAGCGTGCCGTAACCGCCGGGCAGGGCGACGATGGCCGCCGCGCGTTTCATGAAGTGCAGCTTGCGCATGGCGAAGTAGTGGAACTGCATGCACAACCCCGGGGTGACGTAGGGATTCGGGTACTGCTCGCGCGGCAGCACGATGTTCAGGCCCACCGTCTGGGCGCCGACCTCGCTGGCGCCGCGGTTGGCCGACTCCATGGCGCCCGGACCGCCCCCGGTAAGCACGGCCAGGCCAGGGATGCCGGCACGGCCGACCCGCCGGCCGAGTTCGCGCCCCACCTCGTAGTAGCGCGAGAGTGCCGCGCGGTGCTCGGCCAGCTGCACGGCACGCGCCAGCGTCGCGTCGCCGGGCTGGCCGGCCAGCGCCTGGCGGGCACTGGCCAGTTCGCGCCGGGCCGTCTCGGACTCGCGCAGCCGGGTACTGCCGTAGACGAGCACGCTGCGCTCGATCCCGTGCCGGGCAAGCACCCGCTCGGCCTTCAGGTAATCCAGCTGCAGGCGCACTCCGCGGGCGTCGTCTTCATGCAGGAAGGTCGTGTCGCTGTCTGCCTCGCGGTAGGAGGGATGCTGCATGATCGCCCGCAGGCGTTCGTCCACCCGCGGTTCCTCGACATGCGCCTTGGGGTGCTCCCATGGCAGGGGCGTGCGACGTTTCGACGGCGGGGGCGGCGGACAGCGACGACGGTGATTCACGGCGACTCCTCGGACGCAACGCAACGGCTGCGGGAAAGCACGGGTCAGCGGTGGCTGGCGGAAAGCTCGAGTATCTCGTCAGTGATGTCCTCCTGGCGAACGCGCTGGAATTGGCGTGCAAGCGCGGCCTCGGTCCGCTCGAGGTTGCCATGGGCGGCGATCATCGCCTGCATGCGGGCCTGGTTTTCCGCCGCGTAGGACAGCATCAGCGCCTCGCACAGGTCGGCGTGCACGTACTCCACGGCGAGCTGTTCAAGCAACAGCGTCGGTGGCAGGTTCACCAGCGGCGCCTGGCCCACCGCGAGGCGGGCGGGAAAGCGGCCGAAGTCGAACGGCAGCAGCCAGCGCTGCTCGATGCGCTGCTCCTCGCCTTCGCCCGGGTTGCCGTGCACCAGCAGTACCCGGCCCGGCCCATGCCCGGCGAGCGCCGCGTAGATCGCATCGGACATGCGGTCGGCCAGCGCGGAGACCTCGTCGGTGTGGGCGGCCATCGGCGCGCTCCAGTCCGGCGTGCGCCCGCGGTTGCCGGCCACCATCAATCCGCGGTCGCCGACGATGAACAGGCGGCTGTCCTCCTCGTCGGCCAGCGGCAGGGCGACGTCGAGCACGCGCTCGTTGAAGCTGCCGGCGAAGCCCTGCTCGGC
>JAGWVM010000197.1 GCA_018970895.1 Lysobacteraceae bacterium
ACGCGGTTGATGCTGTACTTGTCGTTCTCCGGCAAGTACATGGTCACTCCCAGCGCGCGGCCGCGTGGAATGATCGTGACCTTGTAGACCGGGTCATGTTCCGGCACGAGGCGCCCGACGATCGCGTGTCCCGCCTCGTGATAGGCGGTGAGCTTCTTCTCGTCCTCGCTCATTGCCATCGAACGACGTTCGGCGCCCATGAGGATCTTGTCGCGCGCCTTGTCCAGATGGCTCATGCGCACCTCGCGGGCATTCTCGCGCGCAGCGAACAGCGCGGCCTCGTTGACCAGATTGGCCAGGTCGGCGCCGGAGAACCCTGGCGTGCCGCGCGCGATCACCATCGGATCGACATCGCTGGCCATAGGGACCTTGCGCAGGTGCACCTTGAGGATCTGCTCGCGACCCTTGACGTCGGGGAGGCCGACGACGACCTGCCGGTCGAACCGCCCCGGACGGAGCAATGCAGGATCCAGCACGTCCGGGCGATTGGTTGCGGCAATCACGATGATGCCTTCCGTGCCCTCGAAACCGTCCATCTCGACCAGCAGCTGGTTGAGCGTCTGCTCACGCTCGTCGTGGCCACCGCCCAGCCCGGCGCCGCGATGACGGCCAACCGCATCGATCTCGTCGATGAAGATGATGCACGGAGCATGCTTCTTGGCCTGCTCGAACATGTCGCGCACGCGGCTGGCGCCGACGCCCACGAACATCTCGACGAAGTCCGAACCGGAGATCGAGAAGAACGGGACCTTGGCCTCACCTGCAATCGCCTTCGCCAGCAGGGTCTTGCCGGTACCGGGCGGACCGACCATCAGCACGCCGCGCGGGATCTTGCCACCGAGCTTCTGGAACTTGCCGGGATCACGCAGGAACTCGACCAGCTCGCCGACCTCCTCCTTGGCCTCATCGCAGCCGGCGACATCGGAGAAGTTCACCTTCACCTGGTCCTCGCCCTGCAGCTTGGCACGCGAGCGCCCGAAACTCATCGCCCCGCGACCACCTGCACCGGACTGCATCTGGCGCATGAACCAGATGAACACGGCGGCGATCAGGATCACCGGCAGCCAGCTGACCAGCAGGTTCATGAGCGAAAAGCCCGGTGCCGCCTCCTGGCGCACTTCGACGCCCTTCTCCTGCATCTCCTTGACCACCGAATTGGTGGAGAAGCCAAGTACCGGAGCGACGGTCCGGAAGCTGCTGCCGTCCTTCAGCTTGCCGCTGATGGTGGCCGGGTTCTCGGCACTGATCGTCGCGCTGGACACGTTGCCGTTATCGACGTTCTGCACAAACCCACTGTACGGAAGGTCCGACGCCGCCCCTGCATGCGGATTGAAGCTCTGGAACACGGCGATGAGCACCACCGCGATGATCAGCCAGAGCAACAGGTTTTTCGCCATCTCGTTCATGCACGGTTTCCGCCCGGTTGCGCGCCCGGGGCCTTCAGCCCCGTTGCCAGCGCGTACACCTCCCGCGAACGCGCGCGGGAGGCCTTAGGTTTACGCATAGTCACGCGCGAAAAGTCCGCGCGCAAGCTACGCAGGTAATCGTCGAAGCCCGCTCCCTGGAACAGCTTGATCAGGAACGATCCGCCCGGCTTGAGCCACTGGCGGCTGAAATCCAGCGCCAGCTCCGCCAGGTCCATCGAACGGATCTGGTCGGCCAAGGCCACTCCGCTCATATTGGGGGCCATGTCCGACAGCACAAGATCTACTTTCTGGCCACCCAGCGTGGTTTCGAGCTGCGACAAAACGTCCGCCTCGCGGAAGTCTCCCTGGAGGAACTCGACGCCGGCGATACCCTGCATCGGCAGGATATCCAGGGCGACGACGCGACCGCGGTCGCCCAGGCGCTGGCGCACCAGCTGCGACCAGCCGCCCGGTGCAGCCCCCAGGTCGACCACGGAGATTCCGGGCTTGAGCAGTTGATCGCGCTCGATCAACTCCTCGAGCTTGTAGACGGCGCGCGAGCGGGCGCCCTCGGCCTGTGCCTTCTTCACATAGACGTCGTCGAAGTGCTCCCGCAGCCAGCGGGAACTGCTTTTGCTGCGAGACATGACCGGCAACGCCACAGATACGGGGAACAGCCGGCATGATACCCTTTGCGGTCCCGTCATCGCGAATCGAGCAGCGCTCCCCATGGCACTTTCCCCCTCCCAGCGGCGCTACCTGCGCAGCCTCGCCCACGATCTGAACCCGGTGATCCTGCTGGGGGCGAAGGGCGCGACCGACGCGGTGGTGAAGGAGCTGGACCAGGCGCTTGATCGCCATGAGCTGGTGAAGGTGAAGCTTTCCGGCGGAGACAAGGAAGAGCGTCAGGCGCAGATCGAATTTCTGGTCCGCGGCACCAGCGCGGAGAACGTGCAGGAGATCGGCCACATCGTGGTGCTGTTCCGCCGCAACGCGGATGACCCGAAGCTCGCGCTACCCCGCTGATGGACCTCTCGCTCGACCTGACCGGCGGTTTCCTGTTCGTCCGGCGTACGGCGCCGGATCGCATCACCGTTGCCGACCGCGACCTTCTCGCCAGTTTCGTGCTCGCCCCGGATCGACTGGTGGAGGCCTGGCCGGTCGCCGATGCCCGGATTCTGGCTCCCAGCCATGCCGAAGTCCTGCTCGCCCTGCGTCCGGAACTGGTGATACTTGGCAGCGGCGCACGCCAGGTATTCCCACCGGCGGCCTTTCTCGCCGCGTTCCTTGGCAAGGGGATCGGCATCGAGGTCATGGACAACGCCGCGGCTGCGCGCACCTACGATCTGCTTGCCGGAGAGGGGCGTCGTGTCGTGGCCGGATTCATCCTGGCCGGGAACGACTAGCTAGCGACCGGCCACGGATCAGCGCGCAGGCAGGAAGTCCAGCGGATCGACGGGATTTCCGCTGCGCCGGATCTGGAACTGGAGCTCGTCGCGCGAGGCACCGGTCGACCCCATTTCGGCGATCACCTGGCCGGCAGAGACCCGCTGCCCCTCTTTCACCAGCCGCTTTCGATTGTGGCCATAGGCCGAGAGAAAATCGTCGTTGTGCTTGACGATGATCAGCTCGCCATAACCGACCAGTCCGTTGCCGCTATAGACCACAACACCGTCGGCGGCGGCACGGATCGGACTGCCCGCCCGGCCGGCAATCTCGATTCCGGGAATGGCATCGCCGCTCTTGAACCGCGAGATCACGGTGCCATCGGCCGGCCAGCGCCAGACGATGCCGCTGACCGAGCGGGATGCGCCCGGCACGATACTCACGGCTGGCGGAGGCGGATTCGATGTGTGCGGCTCGCCGGCCACCGGAACGTCCGAGCTTTCCGCAGGCACTGGTGAAGCATGCGGCGTGGCTGCATCGGGACCGTGGGTCTCGGCAAGGCGCTCCGGACGGGGCTCCGGGCGCGCCGCGCGGCCGGCCACCGGACGGACCGGAGCGGGCCGGACCTGCTCGCCACCGGAGGGTGGCTGCATGTGCAGCAGCTGCCCGGGCCAGATCGTGTAGGGCGCCGCGATGCCGTTCCAGCGGGCCACGTCCCGGAAATCCTTGCCGTGCCTGAAGGCGATCGAATACAGCGTATCGCCCCTGCGCACCCGGTAATCGCCCGAGGCGGCAGGCCGCGGGGCCGGGCGCACCGGCGCCACCCGGACCTCGCCACCGCGGGTGGCAGGCTGCACCACCACCGAGCGCGTGGTCCCGCAGGCGGCCAGCAAACCGACCACGCCTGCCATCACGAGGGATCGAAGCTGTCCTTTCATGCGGCAAAGCATAACGAGGCGGAAGGCGCCTGCCCATGCAGCGGGAATGGCATGCGTCCGGCTCACTGGCGCACGATCCACCAGACTCCAAGTGCCAGCACGATGGCAATGGCTGCCCAGCCGATGCGCTCGATGTTACGGTGCAGTACCTGCTCGGCTCGTTCGCCGACCAGACGCACCAGCAATGCCAGCAACCAGACCCGCTTGCCGCGCCCGACCGCGATGCATGCGAGGAATGGCAGTACGGGGACGCCGACGATACCGGCTGCCCAGGTCACGAACTTCATCGGGATCACCGGCTGCAGCGCAGCCACCATCAGCGCACCGAGCATGGCCAGCCAGTGCCGGCTCATGTCGTCCCGGAGGTGGCCGACCCAGGTCGCGATGGTGTGCTGCATGCCCGATGGCAACAGGGGATGGATGCCCTGGTAGGCCCAGTGGCCCAGCGCGTAACCCACCAATGAGCCGAGCAGCGAAAACAGCAGGCTGATGTTGGCGTAGAAGAACGCCTTGTGTCGGCGCCCGAGCATCATCGGCGCCAGCATGATTTCCGGCATCACCGGAAAGATGAACGCCTCGACGAAGCTCAGGCCGCAAAGGTAGGGCACCGCCCGGGGATGGCGGGCCCAGGTCAGGACCCGCGCATACAAGGCCCCGAACAGCCGCATCAGCCGATGCCCCCGAGCAGGGGCACGAAGCTCACCGGCCCAAGTTCCTCCTGCACGAAGTCGCCCTGCCCGTCACCGCGCATGCGGATCAGGGTCTGGCTGCTGGGCGAACCGACCGGCGCGACCAGCACGCCGGTCGGCGTCATCTGGTCGAGGATCGCGTGCGGGATCGCATCGCCTGCGGCGGTCAGGATCACCGCATCGAAAGGGCCTTCGTCGGGCCAGCCCAGCTTGCCGT
>JAGWVM010000198.1 GCA_018970895.1 Lysobacteraceae bacterium
CCTGCCATACCGCGCACAACGGGCAACCGTTCGCGGGTGGCCACGTGGTGCCGACGCCGTTCGGCAACATTCCGGCACCGAATATCACGCCCGACAACGACACCGGTCTGGGGCGCTGGACCTTCACCGACTTCTGGCGTGCCCTGCACGAAGGCAAGGGGCGCCACGGCGAGTTCCTGTATCCGGCGTTCTCCTACACCGCGTACACCCGGGTGACGCGCGACGACGCGCTGGCGATCTTTGCTTACCTGAAGTCGCTGGCGCCGGTGCACCAGCCGTCGGCGCCCCCTGAACTGAAGTTTCCCTACGACATCCGCCAGGGCCTGGCGGCCTGGCGCGCGCTGTACTTCCGTCCCGGCGTATACCAGCCTGACCCGGCACGATCGGACGCGTGGAACCGCGGCGCCTACCTCGTGCAGGGCCTGGGTCATTGCAACGAGTGCCACGCCCGGCGTGACGCGCTGGGCGGCATCCCGGCGCAGCCGGCGCTGTCCGGCGGCGAGATTCCGGCGCAGGACTGGTATGCCCCCGACCTCGGCACGCAGGCGCAGGGTGGCCTCGAGGGCTGGAGCGCACAGGACATCGTGCAACTGCTCAAGACCGGCCAGTCGGCCAAGGGCAGCGCCTTCGGACCGATGGCCGAAGTGGTCTCGCGCAGCACCCAGCACATGACCGGCGAGGACCTCGCCGCGATCGCCACCTACCTCAAGTCGCTGCCGCCGCGGCCGCGGCCGCTGGCGGCGGCCGATCCGGCCATCGATGCGACGGCATCGCGGCATCGGGGCGCGACGATCTACGCGAAGCAATGCGCCGCCTGCCACGGCGACGACGGCCAGGGCGTGGCCGGGATCTATCCGCCGCTCGACGGCAACTCCTCGGTGGTCGAGCCCACCGGCATCAATGCGATCCGCGTGGTGCTGCTCGGCGGCTTCCCGCCGGTCACCGCGGGCAATCCCCGGCCCTACTCGATGCCGCCGTTCGCACAGTCGCTGAGCGACGCCGACGTGGCCGCGGTGGTGAGCTACGTCCGCCACGCTTGGCACAACCAGGCCGCGCCGGTGCTCGAACGCGATGTCGGCAAATATCGGCAGACGCCGATCGACTGACTTCTCCCGGCGCCTGGCGTGTCGCCCGAACGGCCCGCCCCGGCGGGCCGTTCGCCCGTCCGCTGCCCGGAAACCCTACGGGAGCGCATGGCTGGCGCGCGCGGGTAACATGCGCCTTTGCCTGACCACGATCGAAGCGAACGCATGATCATCAATCCGAAAGTCCGCGGTTTCATCTGCATCACGGCGCACCCGGTGGGCTGCGCGAACAACGTGGGCGAGCAGATCGACATCACCAAAGCCAGCGGCCAGAGCGGTCATGGCCCGAAGCGCGTGCTGGTGATCGGTGCGTCCACCGGCTACGGCCTGGCCTCGCGCATCACCGCCGCCTTCGGCTACGGCGCGGCCACGCTCGGCGTGTTCTTCGAGAAGCCCTCGAGCGAGACCAAGACCGGCACCGCCGGCTGGTACAACTCCGCCGCGTTCGACCAGGCGGCCAAGGCGGCGGGCCTGACGGCCAAGTCGATCAACGGCGACGCGTTCTCCGACGAGACGCGCGCGCGCACCATCGAGATGATCAAGGCGGAGATGGGCGGCCCGATCGACCTGGTGGTGTATTCGCTGGCCTCGCCGGTGCGCAAGCTGCCGGGTACCGGTGAAGTGAAGCGCTCGGCGCTGAAGACCATCGGCGAGACCTTCAGCGCCACCTCGATCGACACCAACCGCGACACGGTGATCACTGCCACGGTCGAACCGGCCACCGAGCAGGAGATCGCCGACACCGTCGCGGTGATGGGCGGCGAGGACTGGGCGCTGTGGATCGAGGCGCTGGAGCAGGCCGGTGTGCTGGCCAGGGACGCCACCACCATCGCCTACAGCTACGTCGGCACCTCGATCACCTGGCCGATCTACTGGCACGGCACGCTGGGTCGCGCCAAGCAGCACCTGGACAACACCGCCCACACGATGCGCGAGCGCTACGCAGCGCAGGGCCTGAAAGCCTACGTGGGCGTGATGAAGTCGGTGGTGACCCAGGCCAGCGCGGCAATCCCGGTGATCCCGCTGTACGTGTCGATGGTCTTCAAGATCATGAAGGCCAAGGGCCTCCACGAAGGCACCATCGAGCAGGCCAACCGCCTGTTCCGCGATTTCCTCTACCGCGCCGACGGCAGCGCGCCGCCGGTCGACGAGGAACACCGCCTGCGCCTGGACGACTGGGAGCTGCGCGACGACGTGCAGTCCGAATGCAAGGCGCTGTGGCCGACGGTGACCACCGAGAACCTCAGCCAGCTCACCGACTACGCCGGCTATCGCCACGACTTCCTCAAGCTGTTCGGGTTCGACCGCAGCGACGTGGACTACGCCCAGGACGTGCCGGCCGACGTGCGCTTCGACTGCGTCGAGATGTAAACGGGCTTGCATGCTGCCGCGGACGGGCGCCTTCGGGCGCCCGCTCTGTTTCGGAAGGAGCGGCGCTGGATCCCGGCTTGACCGGCCATCCGGCGGTTGAGAGTCGCCGGGATCAAGGGTGGGGCGTCGCTGCCCACCTGCAACGCCTTGATCGCTCCATCACCCCTCGCCGTCACCCGGCGCACGCCGGAGGCGCTCTTCAACGGCGAATGCCGGTCATCCAGCGCCTTCAATCCCCACGCACCCGTCCGGCCAACTCCTGCCACGGCCCGATCGACCAGTGGCCGCGCGCCTGCCCCGAGGGCGAGGGCAGCACGAACACCTGCGTCGTCCCGATGCGCTCGGGCTGCTCGCCGTAGCCGGTGATCGCCCGGCCCAGTGCGGCCTTCGCCCCGTGCTTGCTGGTGAAGGCCAGCCAGCGCGGGGCGAACCGTTCGATCTTGGCCCGCAGGGCGGGCACATCGAAGGCGTCGCGCGGCAGCTCGCTGTCGTTGCCGCTGTGGAACTTGGCCAGGTCGGTGAAGCCGATGCCGAGCGCGGGCAGCGTGGGGAACTCCTCCGGCGCACACCGCCGCGGGGTCAGCCCGACCTCGGCCAGCGCCCGCCAGAACAGGTTGCCCGGGTGCGCGTAATAGGCCCCCTCGGCCGCCGAGCGCCTGCCCGCCGCGGTACCGCAGAACACCAGCGCCAGGCCCGGCTGCAGCACGTCGGGCAGGATGGGATCGTCAGCCGGCCGCGTCATCGAGCAGGAAATCGGTGAACTGGAAGCGCCCGTCGCGCAGCACCGACTCACCGCGACGCAGCCGCAGCAGCGCGCGGAACAGCGGGCCACCGCAGCTCAGCGTATGGAACTCGCCGCGCTCGCCGCAGGGGTCGACTCCGACCGGCAGTGCGTCGAGCAGGGCGCCGTCATAGGCGCGGCCGCAGAACGCGGCGTCGAGTTGCTGGGTGTCCACGCAGCACAGCATCGCGCGATGGCCCTCGGCGACGAAGCGGCGGGACAGCGCGGCCGTGTCTTCGCCCCAGATCGGAAATACCGCGCGCCATTCGGCCCGGCCGAGCTGGCGCACGCGGTAGTCGCGCACGTCCTGCAGGAACAAGTCGCCGAACGCGCAGTGGCGGACGCCCGGCCAGCGCATGCGCGCTTCGGCCAGGGCTGCGGCATGGGCTTCCTCGTAGGCCTCGTTCGAGCCGGGCCAGTCCATCTCGGCGACCACCAGCGGCAGGCCGAGCGCCGCGGCCTGGGCCTCCAGAACCGCGCGCCGCACGCCGTGCATGGCGATGCGGTCGTAGGTGCGGTTGACGGTGGTGAGCAGGGCGACCACCTGCCAGTGCGGATCGGCACGCAGCCGCTGCAGGGCCATCAGGCAGTCCTTGCCGCCGCTCCAGGCCAGCAGGATGGGTGTCGGAGTCATCCCCTCACTTTACGTGATCATGGCGACCACATGGCATGGACGCCGTGGCTGGCACGCTGGGAGCATGACCGGTTTCCTCGTCGACCTGTGGGCCCGTTCGCCGGCTTTCCGCCTGGTGACCTGCTCCGCGGTGGCGCTGGCGGCGGCCATGCTGGTGCACCGGGCGATCCGGGCCGTGCTGTGGCGCTGGAGCGACGGTCATCCGATGGCCCGGGACATGCTGCGCTTCGCCCGCGCCCCGATGGGCTGGCTGGTGCCGCTGGCGGCGCTCGCCGTGGTCCTGCGCGAGCGGCCCGAGTCGGCCCAGCTGGCGGCAGTGCCCCTGCTCGCGCGCACGCTGGGCGTGACGCTGATCGGCGTGGTCACCTGGCTGGCCGTGCGCTGCGTGCACGCGGCCGAGGCTTTCTTCACCCGGCGCTTTCCGGTGGACGTGGCTGACAACCTGCACGCGCGCCGGGTGCTGACCCAGGCGCGCGTGCTCAGCCGCACCGCCACCGTGCTGATCGTGCTGCTCGGGCTGGCGGCCTCGCTGATGACCCTGCCGCTGGTGCGCCAGATCGGTGCCAGCCTGCTGGCCTCGGCGGGCCTGGCCGGGCTGGCCGTGGGGCTGGCCGCCAAGCCGGTGCTGGGCAACCTGATCGCCGGCCTGCAGATCGCGCTGACCCAGCCGATCCGCCTCGACGACGTGGTGATCATCGAGGGCGAGTGGGGCCGGGTCGAGGAGATCACCGGCACCTACGTGGTGGTGCG
>JAGWVM010000047.1 GCA_018970895.1 Lysobacteraceae bacterium
CTCGTTGCGCTGCTGCTCCAGCGGCAGGCCGTTGATCTCCACCACGTTGTCCAGCATGCGGGTGAACACCTTCACCACTTCGCGGTACTCGTCCCAGTCGAAGCGGGCCTTGGGGCCGAACGGGTCGCGCACGAAGGTGGTGAGGTTGACCGAGCCGAGCAGGCACGAGCCGTACGGCGGCAGCGGCTGCTCGCCGCAGGGGTTGGTGGCGCGGATGTGCTCGCACCACCAGTTGTTGTTCATCTCGTTGACCTTGTCGATCAGGATGAAGCCGGGCTCCGCGTAGTCGTACGTGGAGACCATGATCATGTCCCACAGGTGGCGGGCACGGATGGTGCCGTAGACCTTGCAGGCCACCAGGCCGTCGTCACGCTGGATGTAGTTCTCGTGGGTGGGCCACTCGCGCCACACCACCTTGCTCGCGTCGTCGAGGTCCAGGTCGCCCTTTTCCTTGACGTGGATCGGGAACACCAGCGGCCAGTCCTGGTCGTGCTCGACCGCCTGCATGAAGCCGTCGGTGATCAGCAGCGACAAGTTGAACTGGCGCAGGCGGCCATCCTCGCGCTTGGCGCGGATGAACTCCTTGGCGTCCGGATGCGAGATGTCGAACGTGCCCATCTGCGCGCCGCGACGGCCGCCGGCCGAGGACACCGTGAAGCACATCTTGTCGTAGATATCCATGAACGACAGCGGGCCGGACGTGTAGGCGCCGGCGCCGGACACGTACGCGCCGCGCGGACGCAGCGTGGAGAACTCGTAGCCGATGCCGCAACCGGCCTTCAGCGTGAGGCCGGCCTCGTGCACCTTTTCCAGGATGTCGTCCATGGAGTCGCGGATGGTGCCCGAGACGGTGCAGTTGATCGTGCTGGTGGCGGGCTTGTGCTCCAGCGCGCCGGCGTTGGAGGTGATGCGGCCGGCCGGGATGGCGCCCCGGCGCAGCGCCCACAGGAAGCGCTCGTACCAGTATTCGCGGAGTTCCGGGGTGGCCTCCACGTCCGACAGCGCGCGCGCCACGCGGCGATAGGTTCCATCCACGCTGTCGTCGACCGGTTGGCCGGACTTGTTCTTCAGGCGGTACTTCTTGTCCCAGATGTCGTAGGACGCCGGCTGCAGGGGAATCTGCACGGCGTCGCGACCCACTGCAGGTGCGCGAGCGGTACTCATCGGTTTGTTGACCTCCGGATGCCGCCTCGCGACGGCATGTAGTTGCTTGTCGATTCGGCCGTTCGCAACGACTCGCCGGTGCTGCGCCGGGCCCCCCCGGGCCATTCGGCGTACTGCCTGGCGGCATCGCTCGCTGGAACGGCCGCCCCCTTCGAGAGACAACCCTTGCCACACCAGCTTTGGGGTGGAACCCCGGGACGCGCACACAAGATGTTGTGGTTGCGAACGGATGAAGACCGTACCGCCGGGCCGGCGTGAAGTAAAGAAATTTTTGTGCGATTTGTCGTCCTGCCGACGGCGCAGTGCAGCATGTCGCGACAGCCATCGGCGGCCAGCCGCGGCGCGGCGCGGTCCGTCTGCACATCGCGCACGCGATGCCGCACATCCGGGTTCAGGAACCCTCGCGGCCGCCGGCAGTCGAAGCGCGGTTCACGCCGCGCGCCACGCGCCGCTCCGTCCAGCCGACATCTCTTGCGAAGGAGGAATGCATGAAGCCCCCGCACCGCCGCGTTTCGCGCGCGCTCGTCCTGTGCTGCACCCTGCTGCTGGGTGCGCTGCCGCTGTCCAGCCGGGCCACCCTGCCGCCGGCCGTCGACGGTCAGCCACTGCCCTCGCTGGCACCGATGCTCAAGCAGGTGACCCCTGCAGTGGTGAACATCTCCACCAAGACCCGCGTGCGGGTGAGCGATCCGTATTTCGACGACCCGCTGTTCCGCCAGTTCTTCGGCCTGCCCGACGTGCCGCGCGAGCGCACCGAGCAGAGCCTGGGCTCGGGTGTGATCGTGGACGCGGACAAGGGCTACATCCTCACCAACAACCACGTGGTCGGCGGCGCCGACGACATCACCGTGACGCTGCAGGACGGACGCAACTTCAAGGGCACGCTGATCGGTACCGACCCGGACACCGACGTGGCGGTGGTGCAGATCCACGCCACCGGCCTGAAGGCGCTGCCGATGGCCGACTCCTCCCGGCTGCAGGTGGGCGACTTCGTGGTGGCGGTGGGCGACCCGTTCGGGCTGGGCCAGACGGTGACCTCGGGCATCGTGTCGGCGCTGGGCCGTTCGGGCCTGGGCGGGACCAACTACCAGAACTTCATCCAGACCGACGCCTCGATCAACCCGGGCAACTCCGGCGGCGCGCTGGTCAACCTGCGCGGCGAGCTGGTGGGCATCAACTCGATGATCTTCTCGCCGTCCGGCGCCAGCGCCGGCATCGGCTTCGCGATTCCCGCCAACCTCACCGCCGAGGTAATGAAGCAGCTGATCGCGCACGGTCACGTGCAGCGCGGCACGCTGGGCCTGCAGACGCAGGACATCACCCCGCGCATCGCCAAGCTGCTGGGCGTGAACAGCACCGAGGGCGCGGTGGTGACGCGTGTGGCCCAGGGCTCCACCGCCGACGCGGCAGGCATCCAGCCGGGCGACGTGATCACCGCCCTCAACGGCAAGCCGCTGCACGACAGCAACGCACTGCGCAACAGCGAGGGCCTGCTGCCGCTGGGCAGCAAGGTCACGCTCGGCCTGGTGCGCAATGGCCGGATGCGCCAGGTCAGCGCCACGCTGGCGGCGGAGCGGCTCGCCACGGTGGCCGGGGCGCGGCTGGACCCCCGACTGGCCGGCGTGGACTTCAGTGACCTCAGCCAGTCCGATCGCTCGCAGGGGCTGGCCGGCGTGCGCGTGACCCAGCTGCGCCCCGACAGCCTGGCCGCGCGCAGCGGCCTGCAGAAGGGCGACGTGGTGATCGGCGTGGGCGATCGCCGCATCACCAGCGTGCGCGGGCTGCAGGGCCTGGCCGGCGTGCACCCGCGCCAGCTCGCGCTGGCGGTGGCCGACGACGACGGCATGCACTACGTGGTGATCGAGTGATCCGGCGGGCCGCGCGAGGCGATCGCGCGGCCCGCACCCCACCCGGCGATAACGATCGCCGCACAGACGCACAGTGAAGCGGCGCACAGCCGCGCCCCTTCCTTAACGCCAGCCTCCGCGCGCGCTTGATGTTTGCCGGGGGGACCGATGAAATAGCCTCCCTGCCGCCATGCGATGGACCGCGTGACGCCGCGTCGTGCCACGACGCCCTCCCAAAGCACGTCTCCGAGGTTGTCCACCGTCATGTCCTTCCGCCCCGCCCGCCTGCTGCCGGTCGCCCTCGTCGGCCTCTGCCTCGCCACCCCGCTCGCCGCCAAGACGAGGCACGCCCCCCGCCACCACGCCGCATCGCACGCCGGCCCGGCGCTGGTGTGGCGCGGCGACGTGACCGTGGCGCACGGCGTGGTGGACGACATGGCCAAGGCCTGGCAGCGCGCCGGCCACGGCAGCATGACGGTGGAGCCGTTCAATACCGCCTCGGGCCTGGACGCGGTGCGTCTGGGCACGGCCGACATCGCCGGTGCCGCGCGCGGCGCCAGCATGGACCCGAACGAGGCCGGCCTGACCTTCACGCCGGTGGCGTGGGACGCCCTGGTGATGATCACCCACCCGTCGAACCCGGTCAGCAGCCTCACGCTCAAGCAGCTGCACGACATCTACTACGGCAAGATCACCAACTGGTCGCAGGTCGGCGGCCGCGATGAGCCGATCGACGTGAACGCCGTGGCCAGCCCGGCCGACGGCGTGGAATACAGCCTGCGCACCCTGCTGTTCGGCCGCGGCAACCAGCCGGTGGCCGCGCCGCGGCAGTACCTCAACACCACGTCGCTGCAGCAGGGCATCGCGCTGGACACCAAGGGCCTGGGCGCGACCACGATGTCCAACGTGGTCGGCAACCCGAAACTGAAGATGCTGCGCATCGACGGCATCGCGCCGACCCGTGCCAGCCTCGCCAACGGCAGCTATCCGCTGTACACCCCGCTGTACCTGATCACCCGATCCAGCGGGCCGAAGGCGGCGCAGGCGCAGGCCTTCGTCGACTTCGTCAACTCCCCCGCCGGCGCCGCGGTGATCCGCCGCCACGACCTGCTGCCGTACCAGGACGGCGCGATGCTGGCGTCGATGGACGCCTCGCGCCGCGGCAGGATCCTCGCCGAGGTGGGCGCACGGGCCGTGCCGCAGCCGAGCACGACGCCGATCGCCGCACCGGGCGCCACCTACGCCGCCGGCGCCGCCCGCGCGCCGACCTCCGAGCGCACCCTGGCCGCACGGCAGGCACTGGAAGATCGCCGCGCCCGCGAGGCGCAGGAAAAGGCTTCCGTGCAGGCCCGCGCCAGCCTGGCGGGCGTGGATGGCCAGGCGACCACGGTGGAGTCGACCCGCGACGGCCGCTTTGCCAAGGTCCGCGCCAGCGCCTCGCAGCCACAGGCGCACGGCACGTCGTACAAGGTCAGCCGCGGCGACACGCTGTCCTCGATCGCCCACAAGCACGCCGTCTCCGTGAGCGATCTGCGCCGCTGGAACCACCTGCGCAGCGACACGGTGAAGCCGGGCCAGGTGCTGGTGGTCAGCGTGCACTGAGCGTGGCGGGCGTGGCGATCCGCGCGCTGACGCTGGATCTGGACGACACCCTGTGGCCGGTGTGGCCGGCGCTGGAACGCGCCGACCGCGACGTGCACGCCTGGCTGCAGGCGCACCACCCGACCGTGGCCGAGGCCTGGCCGATCCCGGCCATGCGCGAGCTGCGCGCCCGCATCGCCGCCGAGCGCACCGACCTGGCGCACGACTTCACTACCCAGCGCCACCTCACCATGCGCTACGCGTTCGCCGCCTGCGGCATCGACGAGGCCCCGGTGGACGCGCTGTGGGAGGTGTACTTTTCCGCCCGCAATGCGGTGGACCTGTACGAGGACAGCCTGCCGGCGCTGCGGCGCATCGCCGGGCGCTGGCCGGTGGCCGCCCTGACCAACGGCAACGCGGACCTCGAGCGCGTCGGCATCGCCGCGCTTTTCCGCCACCACGTGAGCGCGCGCGAGGTCGGCGTGCCGAAGCCGGACCCGGCGATTTTCCGCACCGCGGTGGAGCGCCTGGGCGTGGCTCCGGACGAGGTGCTGCACGTCGGCGACGACCCGGCGCTTGACGTGGCCGGCGCGCGCGCGGCCGGGCTCCGTGTGGCGTGGATCAACCGCCGCGGCGCATCGTGGCCGACCGCGCTGGGCGAGCCGCCCGAACTGGACCTGCCCGACATGGCCGCGCTGGCCGACTGGCTGGACGTCCAAGCGTAGCCAGCGGCGCCCCGCAGCGCGCATCATGTCGGGCGGTCCCCGCGCGCCTTGCATCCCCGGCGCGCTCCCCCGATATCCCGGGACACCCGTATCCGCCAGCGCGCTCGACGCGCGCGACGCCAAGGAGCCACCATGTCCGTCCTGATCGAACGCAAGCGCGGCGACCGCCGCAGCCTTCCCGTCGAAGCCGTCACGCCCGCCTCGCTCGGCGCGGTGCGCAAGCGGCTCGCTGCTCCGCAGAAGCGCTGGCTGGAGGAGTGCGCGTTCAGCGCCGCGCCGGGCAGCCACGTGCTGCTGGCCGATGCGCAGGGCAAGCTTGCCCGGGTGCTGGTGGGGGTGGATCCGGCCGACGCGCTGGGCGCGCTGGCCGGCCTGCCGATGACCCTGCCGGCCGGTCACTACCACCTCGCCGAGGAAGGCGTGGCGCTGGACGCGCAGCAGGCCGCGCTGGGCTGGGCGCTGGGCGCCTACCAGTTCACCCGCTACCGCAAGGCGCGCCGCGCGCCGGCCACGCTGGCCGTGCCGGCCGCGGATCTGAAGGCGCTGGCACCGCTGGTGGACGCCACCGCGCTGGTACGCGACCTGGTGAACACGCCCACCGAGGACATGGGTCCGGAGCAGCTCGGCGACGCCGTGCAGCGGCTCGGCAAGGCGCACAAGGCCAAGGTGCGCGACTGGGTCGGCGACGAGCTGCTCAAGCACAACTTTCCGACCATCCACGCAGTGGGGCGCGCCAGCCACCGCGCGCCGCGGCTGGTGGAACTGCGCTGGGGCAAGTCCAGCCATCCGAAGCTGGTGATCGTGGGCAAGGGCGTGTGCTTCGACACCGGCGGGCTGGACCTCAAGCCCTCCGACGGCATGCGCTGGATGAAGAAGGACATGGGCGGCGCCGCGCACGCGATCGCGCTGGCCTCGCTGGTGATGCAAGCGAAGCTGCCGGTGCACCTGACCCTGCTGGTGCCGGCGGTGGAAAACGCGGTGAGCGGCAACGCGATGCGCCCGGGCGAGGTGATCACCACCCGCGCCGGCCTCACGGTGGAGGTGGACAACACCGACGCCGAGGGCCGGCTGATCCTGTGCGACGCACTGGCCTATGCCAGCGAGCAGAAGCCCGACCTGATCGTCGACTTCGCCACCCTCACCGGCGCCGCCCGCGTGGCGCTGGGACCGGACCTGCCGGCGCTGTTCGCCAATCGCGACGAACTGGCGCAGGCGGTGCTCGCCGCCGGCCAGCGCAGCGCCGATCCGCTGTGGCAGCTGCCGCTGTGGCGACCCTACCGCCGGATGCTCGATTCCTACCTGGCCGACATGGCGAACGCCGGCGCTTCGCGCCACGCCGGGGCGATCACCGCGGCGCTCTACCTGGAGCGCTTCGTGCCCGACTCGATCCCGTGGATGCACCTGGACACCTACGCCTGGAACGACGCCGACCGCCCCGGCCGCCCGCGCGGCGGCGAGGCGATGGGCCTGCGCGCGTTCTTCGGGTTTCTCGCCGCGCGCTATCGCCCCTGAGCCGCCCGGCCGGGGTGGGCGGCGGGCGTGGGGCATGACTTATGGCGCACTCGCCGCCCCTGCCGGGGCGGCATGCTCGCGATTTGTCCGTCGCCCGCCGGAGATGCGTCGATGACCGTCCGCCCCACCCTGCTTCCGCTGTGCGCCGCGCTGGCGCTCGGCCTGACTGTGACCGTGCGGGCCGCGGACGTGCCGGCGCAACAGCCGCCGCTGACCGCCCTCACGCTCAGTTCCGGCGGCCCGATGCCGGTCGAGCAGACCCGCGTGCACTTCGACCACGCCGAACTGCACTTCACGCTGGATATCCCGCACCACCGCCTCGCCGGCGACGCGCGACTGACCTTCACCGCCACCGCGCCGACCGACGCGATCGTGCTGGACCTGGACCGCAATCTGCCGATCTCGCAGGTGACCGTGGACGGCAAGCCGACGCCGGCCAGCGCCTGGAGCAATCCGGAAGGTCGCCTGCGCGTCGCCCTGCCGCGCGCGCTGGCCAAGGGCGACAAGGTCACCGTGGGGGTGCGCTACGCCGGTGCGCCGCACGTGGCGAAGAATGCCCCCTGGGACGGCGGTTTCGTCTGGGCCACTGCGCCCGACGGCAAGCCCTGGGTCGCCACCGCGGTGGAGGGCGAGGGCTGCGACCTGTTCTGGCCGTGCATCGACCAGCCCACCGGCAAGCCGGACCTGGTCGACACCTGGGTCACCGTGCCGAAGGAGCTGGCCGCGCCGGGCAACGGCGTGCTGGTGGGCATCGAGGACCACGGCACCACGCGCACCTGGCACTGGCGCATCAAGCGCCCGGACACCTACGCGATCACCCTCAACGTGGGCCCGTTCAAGGAGCTTACGGGCAGCTACGCCAGCCGCTACGGCAACACCATCCCGCTGCAGTTCTGGTACCTGCCCGAGCACGAGGCGCAGGCGAAGGAGTTGTTCGCCGGCTTCAAGCCGATGCTGGATTTCTTCGAACGGGAGATCGGCCCCTATCCGTTCGGCGACGAGAAGATGGGCGTGGTGGAAACGCCGCACAAGGGCATGGAGCACCAGACCATCAACGCCTACGGCAACCACTACGTGAAGGACGGCTTCGGTTTCGACCGGCTGCTGCAGCACGAATTCGCACACGAGTGGTTCGGCAACCAGGTGACCAACGCGAACTGGGACGACATGTGGCTGCACGAGGGCTTCGGCACCTACATGCAGCCGCTCTACAGCCAGTACCTGTATGGCGACATGGACTACTTCGACTGGCTGCACCAGCTGCGGCTGATGGTGCACGACCGCAAGCCGATCGTGTCCGGCCAGCCGCGCACCGAGGACGACGTCTACAACCCCGCGACCGGCCCCGGCCAGGACATCTACAACAAGGGAGCGCTGGTGCTGCACACGCTGCGCCAGCTGATCGGCGACCCGGCATTCTTCACCAGCATCCGCGAACTGGTCTACGGCCGGCCGGACCCCAAGCCCGGCAACTTCCAGCCGCACTACGCGACCACGAAGGACTACATCGACATCGTCGACAAGGTCACCGGCAAGGACTACGGCTGGTTCTTCAAGGTGTACCTGTACGACGCCAGGCTGCCGAAGCTGGTCAAGGAGCGCCACGGCGACACGCTGGCATTCCGCTGGGTGACCGAACATGGCGAACCGTTCCCGATGCCGCTGGACGTGCAGGTGGGCTACACCGTGCAGACGCTGCCGATGACCGACGGCCGCGGAGAAGTCCACGCTCCGCCGGGCACGCTGGTGATCGCCGACCCGCACTCGAAGGTGCTGCGCGAGATGCCGCACGTCGAGGCGTTCCAGCAGTGGCTGAAGCAGCAGAAGAAGGCCCGGGCGAAGGCTGGCGCCAAGTCCTGACGCTCCCGCAGGAGCCCGCTCGCGGGCGATGCTCTTGCTCCTGATCCACATCGAAGCAGAAAAGCATCGCCCGCGAGCGGGCTCCTACCGGGCCCATGAAAAAGCCGGCGCGCAGGCGCCGGCTTTTTTAGCCCTCGAGGCGGAGCACCTCAGGGCTTGGTACGCGTCTCCGCCGCTGCCGGGGTCGGCGCTGCCGCCACCGTGCGTTCGGAAAACTTGCCGCCGTAGGGCAGCACTTCGGCGGCCAGCTTGGGATCGGCCTGGATCAGCCCGATCGCGTCGAACAGGATGTGCGCGGTCTCGTCCAGCTCCACGTCCTTGGCCTTCTTGGCCTCCTTCTCGGCCTTGAGTTCGGACTTCAGGCTGCGCTCGTTGGCGTTGAGGCCGTCGTCCAGCGTGCTGTCCGGGTTGGAGGGCACGACGTCGCCGTCGATCGCCTTGCGGCGGGCGAGGAAGCTGGCCTGGATCTTGTCCAGCGCCTTGCGCTCGGCCAGGCGCTTGTCGTAGTTGAGCGAGATCGTGGTCTGGTCGCGCATCTTCTTGTATTGCGCGAGCTGGTCGAGCATCAGCTTCCAGGCCGGCGACTTCGCCACGCGTGCATCGTGCATCTGCGTGAGCTGCGGCAGGTAGGCCTTCATGTCGGCCACCGGCTTGTAGTCGGCCGGCGGGATCTGGGTCCACGGCAGCGCGTTGTCGTAGGTGGACTCGCCGAAATCCTTCTCGTCGCCGTTCTTCGGGTACTGGATGTCCGGCGTCACGCCCTTGAGCTGGGTGGAGCCACCGTTGATGCGGAAGAACTCGGCGATGGTCATCTTCAGCTCGCCCATCTGCGGCTTCTCGCCGGGTGTCTGGGCGAAGCGGTCCAGGTCGACCAGGTTCTGCACGGTGCCCTTGCCGAAGGTCGGCTCGCCGATCACCAGGCCGCGGCCGTAGTCCTGGATCGCCGCGGAGAAGATCTCCGACGCCGAGGCGGTGCCGCGATTGACCAGCACGGCCATCGGACCGCTCCAGGCCATGCCCGGCTGGTCGTCGCCTTCCACCTCGACGTCGCCGTCGGCCTTGCGCACCTGCACCACCGGGCCCTTGTCGATGAACAGGCCGGTCAGCTCGTTGGCCTCGTCCAGCGAACCGCCGCCGTTGTTGCGCAGGTCGACGATCACGCCCTGCACGCCGTCGGCCTTGAGCTTGGTGAGCAGCTTGGCGACGTCGCGGGTGGCGCTCTTGTAGTTCGGGTCGCCCTTGGCGCGCGCGGCGAAGTCCGCATAGAAGGTGGGCAGCTCGATCACGCCGATCTTGCGGCTGACCCCGCCGTCCTTGACGTCGATGACCTTGGACTTGGCCGCCTGCTCCTCGACCACGACCTTCTTGCGCACCAGCGTCACCAGCTCGTGCTTGCCGTCGGGACCGGCGTCGGCGGGCAGGATCTCCAGACGCACGGTGGTGTCCTTCTTGCCGCGGATCTTGGCCACCACGTCATCCAGGCGCCAGCCGATCACGTCGACCATCGGGCCGTTGTCCTGGCCGATCGCCACGATGCGGTCACCCACGTGCAGCTTGCCCGACTTGGCCGCCGGTCCGCCCGGGACGACCTCGCGGATCTGGGTGTACTCGTCGCGCGCCTGCAGCACCGCGCCGATGCCCTCCAGCGAGAGCTTCATCGAGATGTCGAAGTTCTCCGCCAGGCGCGGGCCGAGGTAGTCGGTGTGCGGATCGGTGGTTTCCGCGTAGGCGGTCATGAAGCTCTGGAAGGCGTCCTCGCCGTCGAGCTGCTTGATGCGGTCCAGCAGCATGCTGTAGCGCTTGGTCAGCGTCTTGCGGATGTCGGCGTCGTCCTTGCCGGCCAGCTTCAGGCGCAGCCAGTCGTTCTTCACGCGCTCGCGCCACAGGTTGTCCAGCTCGGCCTGGTTCTTCGGCCAGTCGGCCTTCTCGCGGTCGACGACGTAGCTTTCGTCCCTGGTGAAGTCGAAGCCCTTCGGCAGCAGGCCCAGCGCGTAGTGCATGCGCTCCTTGGCGCGCTGCACGTAGCGGTTGAAGATCGCGAACGGACCGGTCAGATCCTTGTTCCAGATCGCGTCGTCCAGCCGGGTCTTCAGCGGCGCGAACTTCGCCAGGTCCTCCTGGGTGAAGAACACCTTCTCGCCATCGAGCTGGTCGAGGTACTTCTTGTAGATGCGCGCCGACATCGCGTCGTCGAGCGGCTGCGCGTCGTAATGGAAGCGGGTGAGGAAGCGCGCGGAGAGCTGCGCCGCGTCCGCCTCGGTGGAGGTGGGCTGCAGCGGCAGGGTCGCGTATTTCGGCGCCGGGGCGGTGGTGGCGGCGCCGGCGGGCGCCGAGCTGTCCTGGGCATGCGCGCCCGGGACGCTGCCGGCGAAGGTGAAGGCAATCAGCAGGGCAAGCGCGGGGCGGAGGGTCATGCAGGTCCCTTTAGGCAAGTTCGGTGACGCCCGCGGCATGTGCCTGCAGGTCGGCGTGGTAGGAGGAGCGCACCAGCGGGCCGGACGCGACGTGGTGGAAACCCATCGCCTCGCCCTCCCGACGCAGCGCATCGAATTCGTCCGGCGTCCAGTAGCGCACCACCGGGTGGTGGTGCGGCGTGGGCTGCAGGTACTGGCCGATGGTGATCATCTCCACGTCATGCTTACGCAGATCATGCAGCGTCTCGATCACCTGCTCGTACGTCTCGCCCAGGCCCAGCATGATGCCGGACTTGGTCGGCACGTCCGGATGCTGCGCCTTGAAGCGCTTGAGCAGGTCCAGCGACCACTGGTAGTCCGCGCCCGGACGCACTTCGCGGTACAGGTGCGGCACGGTTTCCAGGTTGTGGTTGAACACGTCCGGCGGGAAATCCTTCAGCACCTCGAGCGCACGCTCCATGCGGCCCTTGCCGCGGAAGTCGGGGGTGAGGATCTCGATCTTGATCTGCGGACTGGCGTGGCGCACCGCGCGGATGCAACTGGCGAAGTGCTCGGCGCCGCCGTCGCGCAGGTCGTCGCGATCGACCGAGGTGATCACCACGTACTTCAGCCGCATGTCGGCGATGGTCTCGGCCAGGCGTGCCGGCTCCAGCGGATCGGGCGGCGCCGGGCGGCCGTGGGCCACGTCGCAGAACGAGCAGCGGCGGGTGCACACCTCGCCGAGGATCATGAAGGTGGCGGTGCCCTTGGAGAAGCACTCGTGGATGTTCGGGCAGGAGGCCTCCTCGCACACCGTCACCAGAGCGTTCTGGCGCAGGCGCGCCTTGAGTTCCTGTACCGCGTTGCCCTGCGGCAGGCGCACGCGGATCCAGCCCGGCTTGCGCAGGGTCGGCGTCTCGGTGTCGAAGCCGGCGCGGTTGCGCGCGATCTTGTCGTTGCCGAGCTGCTTCTCGACCACCGGTGCGGACACCGTGTGGATCGGGATGGTCTTGCTGGGAGTGGCGGGGGATTCGCTCATGGGCTCGGGCCTAGACCGCGGCGCGCGCGGGGAGTTCGGGGATCTGGGGGGCGGCCGGCTCGGCGTCGAAGCCGAACTGGCGACAGAACTCGCCGATCAGCACGTCCTCGACGTCCGCCAGGCGCGACGGACCGCCCAAGTCTAGCACCTGCGTCACCGCCAAACCCTTGTAGCCACAAGGGTTGATGCGCTGGTAGGGCTCCAGGTCCATGGCCACATTGAAGGCCAGGCCGTGGAAGCTGCAGCCGCGCCGCACGCGCAGGCCCAGCGCGGCGACCTTGGCTCCGGCCACGTAGACGCCGGGGGCGCCTTCCAGCCGCTCCGCGCCGATGTTCCAGTGCCCCAGCGTATCGATGATGGACTGCTCGATCCGGTGCACCAGCTCGCGCACACCCACGCCCACCCGGCGCAGGTCGATCAGCGGGTAGCCGACGATCTGGCCGGGGCCGTGGTAGGTCACCTGGCCGCCGCGGTCGACCTGCACCACCGGGATGCCGCCCGGCGCCAGCACGTGCTCGGCCTTGCCCGCCTGGCCCTGGGTGAACACCGGATCGTGTTCGAGCAGCCACAGCTCATCGGGCGTATCGGCAGTACGGCGATCGGTGAACTCGCTCATCGCCTGCCAGGTCGCCCGGTAGGGCTGGCGGCCGAGGCGGCGGATTTTCAGGGGCAGTGCCATGGATGGAACCCGGTGGATCAGGGGAAATACGGTTCAGATCAGGGGGCGGGCGCCGCGATTCAAGGTCCGGGCAACCTCAGACGCAGACGGGGAACGCGCCAGGCGCGTTCCCCGTCGTCGAACCCTGGCCGGGGGCGCTCACAGGGTGTAGCGGATGTCCGGATCGGCCCGCAGCACGGCATGGGCCGAGTCGTACTGCTCGCGCGTCCCGGCGCGGAAGCTGACCGTCACCGAGACGTAGTTTCCGCCCGCCGAGTGCTTGTAGCGCACCGTCTCGTGCAGCACGTGCAGGCCTGCGCCCTCGAGCAGCCGCGGCACGTGCACCGGCAGGTCGGCGCCGGCGTTGCCCATGGCGGTGATCTCGAACTCGCCGGGGAACTGGAAGCCCTTGCCGTCCTTCTTCGCCTGGCTGAAGTCGATCTCCTGCATCACTTGGCGTCCGCGTCGGCCTTCTTGCCGCTGCCGTGGAACCACAGCAGGATCGAATCCCACAGCCGCGAGAAGAACCCGCCCTGCGGCGCGTCGGCCAGCGCCACCAGCGGCACGCTCTGCACCGGCTGTCCCTCGAGCGCGATGCGCAGCGTGCCGACCTGCTGGCCCTTCTTGAACGGGGCGATCAGGGTGGCCGGGATATCCATGGTGGCCTTGAGCTTGTCGTACTGGCCGGTCTTGACGGTCACCAGCACGTCGTCGGCCACGCCGATCGGCAGCTGGTCGGCCGCGCCCTTCCACAGGCGGGGCGTCGCCAGCGGCTTGCCGGCCTCGTACAGCTTGTGGGTCTCGTAGAAGCGGAACCCGTAGTTGAGCAGGGCCATGGCCGCATCGGCGCGTCCCTTGTCGGTGCTCGCCCCCATCACCACCGCGATCATGCGCTCGTCTCCGTGCACGGCCGAGGCGTCGAGGCAGAAGCCGGCAGCGGCGGTATGGCCGGTCTTGATGCCGTCGACCGCCGGATCACGCCACAGCAGCGCGTTGCGGTTCTGTTGCTTGATGCCGTTCCACTCGAACTCCTTGATCTTCGAGATCGCGTAGTCCTCGGGGAAGTTGTGGATCAGTGCGCGGGAGAGGATCGCGATGTCGCGGGCGGTGGAGTAGTGGTCGTCCACCGGGTAGCCGGAGGCATTGGAGTAATGCGTGTTGACCATGCCGAGCTGCTTGGCATAGGCGTTCATCAGGTTGGCGAACGCATCCTCGGAGCCGGCCGCGTGCTCGGCGAGCGCGATCGCCGCGTCGTTGCCGGACTGCACGATCATGCCCTTGAGCAGGTCCTCCAGCTTCACCTGGCTGCCCAGCTTGAGGAAGCTGGTGGAGCCATCGGTGCCGCCGCCGCCGGCACGCCACGCATGCTCGCTGATGGTCACCGAGTCACTGGGATGGATGCGTCCGGCCGCGATCTCGGCGGAGATCACGTAGTCGGTCATCACCTTGGTCAGCGAGGCCGGAGCGCGACGCTCGTCGGGGTTCTTCGAGGCGAGGATCTGCCCGGTGGCGTAGTCCATCAGCACCCAGCTCTGCGCATCCACGTCGGGCGGCGGCGGCACCGGCACGTCCGGAACCGTGGGCCGCGGCACCGGCATGGTGCGCGGCGGAACCTGCTGGGCGAAGGCGGCGCCGGCCACGAGGGCCAGGGCCGCGAACGAAACCAGGGTACGGCGGAGGAGGCTCATTGTTCTGTTCAATCCCGTTTGGCTGGAGGACGGCGAACGCTCGGCCGTCACGTGAAAAATAACCGTCAGTCTACCGCGACCTGCGGATGCGGCAGGCCCAGCGCCTCGATCCGCTGCGCGATCGCGTCGGCCTGTTCAGCGTCCGGCACGGGTCCGACGCGTACCCGGCGGATGACGCGACCGCTGCTGCGCACCTCGATCACCTGCACCTCGCCGAGCTTGGCCGCGCGCAGGCGCCGGGCCAGGCGTTCGGCGTTCGACGCATCGGTGAAAGCCCCCACCTGCAGGTAGATCGACGGCTTGCTGCCCAGCACAGGGACCGGCGTGCCCGGCGCAGGTTCCCCGCCGGAGGACGGCGTGGCGGGCCTGACCTGCCCATTGACCACGGCCGCCGGCGGCGGCGTGGCCTCGGGGTGCGCCGGATCGATCGCGCGCACCTCGACCAGCCCGGTGCCCTTGGGCCAGATGCCGATCTTCACCGCGGCGGCGTAGGAGAGATCGATCAGACGGTTGTCGTGGAAAGGACCGCGATCGTTGATGCGCACGATCACGCTCTTGCCGTTGGCCAGGTTGGTGACCCGCGCATAGCTCGGCAGCGGCAGCGTCTTGTGCGCCGCCGTGAACTTGTACATGTCGTAGTTTTCGAGGTTCGACGTCTTGTAGCCGTGGAACTTGTTGCCGTAGAACGAGGCGATGCCGCGCTCGTCGTAGCCCCTGGCGGAGCGCAGTACGCGGTAGGTGTGGCCGAGCACGGTATAGGGCGACTTGTTGCCGTAGGTGGAACGCGGCTCCCAGTGCGGCACCGGCTCGGGCAGCTTGTCCACGTCCGGCGGCGGACCCGACGGCACGCTGTCGGCCTGCTCGCGATAGCGGTCGGCCTGGTCCTTGCGGATGTCATCGTGGAAGCGGTCACCGGTGACTGGCGTGGGCGGCGTGTCGACGCCGGGTGCAGCCGTCCCGCCGGCCGCACCCGGGTGCGTCAGCGGCCGCGTGCGATGGCCCGCGCAGGCGGCCAGCAGCAGGACGGCCATCCATGGCAGCAGGACGCCGATCCGCTTCACGGCTGGCGATCCGCCGCCTGCACGCCTGCGTCGATCGCCTGCGCCAGCTGGTACACGGCCAGCGCGTAGAGCGGGCTGCGGTTGTAGGTGGTGATCACGCGGAAATTCTGGAAGGTGAACCAGTATTCCGGCCCGTTCGCGCCTTCCAGCGTCTGCAGGCCGGTCAGCTCGCCCGGGTTGGCCGGCTGCAGCGGCGCGTAGCCCCAGGCCTCCAGCTGCTCCAGTGGCCAATGCGGTTGGGTGTCGGTGGCGGCGATCGCCTTCGCCGCCGCATCGGGCTGGGCACGCATCGCCACCGGTCCGCCGCGCACCCAGCCGTGCTGCGCGAAGTAATTGGCCACGCTGGCCACGATGTCCGGCAGCGAATCGACCAGATTGATGTGGCCGTCGTGATCGGCGTCCACCGCGAAGTCGCGGATGCTCGAGGGCATGAACTGGCCCCAGCCCTGCGCGCCGGCATAGGAACCCATCAGCGTGTCGAGCGGTCCGGCCAGGTGGTTGTCCGGCAGCTCCAGCAGCACCTTCAGCTGCTCGCGGAAAAAGGGCGCGCGGGGCGGGTAGTACAGGCCCAGCGTGACCAGTGCGTCGAGCACCTTGTACTTGCCGGTGAGCCGGCCGTAGTTGGTCTCCACGCCGAGGATCGCCACGATGTACTCCGGAGCCACCCCGTACTGCCGTCCCACCTGTTCGAGCAGGGCGCGGTGCTCGCGGTAGAACGCCACGCCGTCGGCGATGCGCTGCGGAGTGAGGAAGATCGGCCGGTAGTCCCGCCACGGCTTGGCCTCGGCCGGACGGCTGATCGCGTCGAGGATCGCCTGCTGCTTCACGGCGCCGTCCAGCAGCCGGTTCAGCGCAGCCGGATCCTTGCCCGTGTCGCGGGCCACCTCGCGCACCAGCGCGGCCTGCCCCGGGTGGGTCTCGGCGTACAGGGGGATGAGCGCCGGGGCGACGACCAGACCCCACGCGATGACCAGGCGGAGGACTCGGGTCGCGGTGCGGACAGTCATCAGGGGGCGGCTCGGCGTCGGGGAGTGGGCGGGCAGAGCCTAGCACGCGTGCCTCGGCCGACCCGGGGACGTCGCGCGGTCAAGCGCGGGCGACTCACTGGTGCATCTTGCGGTTGGCGTGAATCGACATCAGCACGCCAAAACCGGTGAGCAGCGACACGGCCGAGGTGCCGCCATAGCTGACCAGTGGCATCGGCACGCCGACCACCGGCAGCATGCCGGCGACCATGCCGCCGTTCACCAGCACGTAGACGAAGAAGCTCATGCCGATCGCACCGGCGAGCAGGCGCGAATAGGTGTCGCGCGCCTCCATCGCGATCCACAGGCAGCGACCGATGATGAAGGCGTACAGCACCAGGATGCCGATCACGCCGACCAGGCCGAACTCCTCGGAAAACACCGCGAAGATGAAATCGGTGGTGTGTTCGGGCAGGAAGTCCAGCCGCGACTGCGTACTGTGCAGCCAGCCCTTGCCGAAGATGCCGCCGGAACCCACCGCGATCTGCGACTGGATGATGTGCCAGCCGTTGCCCAGCGGATCGGACTCCGGGTTGAGCAGGGTCAGCACGCGGTCGCGCTGGTACTGGTGCATGAAGTGCCAGCCGACCGGCACCATCGCGGCGGCCGCGGCGAGCAGCAGGCCGATGCGCCACCACGCCATGCCGGACAGGAACAGGGCGAATGCGCCGGCGCCGGCCACCAGCAGGGCGGTGCCCAGGTCCGGTTGCTCGGCGATCAGGCCGGCGGGGATCACGATCAGCAGTCCGACCACGGCGATGTCCTTCCAGCCGGGAGGCAGCTGCCGCGGGTGCAGGTACCACGCCACCATCATCGGCATGGTCAGCTTGAGCAGTTCCGACGGCTGGAACCGCATCACACCCAGGTCGAGCCAGCGATAGGCGCCGCGGCCCTCGCCCAGCAGCGCCACCAGCACCAGCAACGCGGTGCTTCCGACATACAGCCACGGCGTCCACGTGCGCAGCGCGGACGGGGGGATGCGCGAGACGACCAGCAGCAGCACCGCGCCCATCACGAACCGTGCCGCCTGCCCGCCCACCAGCGACAGACTGCGGTCGCCGGCGCTGTAGAGCGTGACCAGTCCCACGGCTGCAAGCGCGAACAGGCCCAGGGCCAGCGGCAGGTCGATCCGTGGCCGGGTCATCAGGCGCCTGCCGAATCGGCGCATGCGCATCAGGTACGGACCGATCACGGGCTGTCTCCGTCGGGGGGGGCCACCGGCACGTCTTCGGGCGACAGCGGCGGGACGTCGCCCAGCGAGGCGTCCTTGTAGGGCGTGAACGGGGGCGCCTGGCTGCCCTTGGTGGCGAGCCAGGCATCGAGGATATGCCGGGCAATCGGGCCGGCCGAGGATGCACCCCAGGCTCCTGCCTCGAGGACCACGGCCACCGCGATCTGCGGGTCATCGGCCGGCGCGTACATCTCGAACCAGGCTCGGTTGCGGCTGGCCAGATACGCCAGGTTGCTTCGGTCGTCGTAAGTGTTGCTGGTCCGCGAATAGCGTTCGGCGGTGCCGCTCTTGCCGGCGATGCGGTACGGAAAGCCGACGGTCAGCGCCCTGCCGGTCCCCTTGTCACCGTACATCACCATCTCCATGCCCTTGTCCACCGCCTCCCAGTTGGCCCGCGAGCTGACCAGGCTTGGGCCCTCAGGCGGGTTGGGCAGCGGCACGATCCTGGCATCGACTCCATGCTGCGTGGCCATCACCAGGCGCGGCCGGTAAGGCACGCCGCCGCCGGCGAAGGTGCCGATGGCGTGCGCCAGCTGCAGCGGCGTGACCGCCCAGTAGCCCTGCCCGATGCCGGCGATCATCGTCTCGCCCGGGAACCACGGCAGCTTGGAGTGCGCGGCCTTCCACTCGCGCGAAGGAAGCACGCCGTCCGATTCGCCGAGCAGATCGATCCCGGTGGGGTGACCGAACCCGAACTGCGCCATGTAGTGGCTCAGGCGGTCGATGCCGAGGTCGAGCGCCAGCTTGTAGAAATAGGTGTTGACCGACTGCTCGATGGCCTCGGCCAGATCCACCTTGCCGGCCCCGCCGCGCTGGTCGTCGCGACGACAGAACGTGGTACCGGGGATGCAGTACTGACCGGTGGAAACCACGGTGTCCTCGGGGGTGCGCAGACCCGATTCCAGCCCGGCCAGGCCGATCAGCGGCTTCACCGTCGAGCCGGGCGGGTAGACACCGCGCAGGGCACGGTTGTAAAGCGGCTTCTTCGGATCGGTGGTCAGTGCCCGGTAGTCCGCCGTGCTGATGCCGTTGACGAACAGGTTGGGATCAAAGCTCGGCACGCTGACCATCGCCAGCACCTGGCCGTTGCGTGGATCGATCGCGACCGCTGCGCCGGGGCGACCGGCGAAAGCGTCTTCGGCCGCCTTCTGGATCCGTACATCGATGCTCAGGTAGAGGTTCGTGCCGGGCTTGGGCGGATGGGTCTCGAGGACCCGCTGGGTACGACCATCGGCGTTCACTTCCACCAGCTCGTAACCGGGCGTGCCGTGCAGCACGTCTTCGTAGGAGCGCTCGACGCCGCTGCGGCCGACGTGCGTGGTGCCCTTGTAGCGCGCCGGGTCGAGGTGCTTGAGATCGTTGTCGTCGATGCGCCCGACATAGCCGATCACGTGGGCGAAGAGCTCGCCGAACGGATAGCGGCGCGTCAGGTAGGGCACGACGTCGACGCCGGGGAACCGCCAGCGATTCACCGAAAAGCGGGCGATGTCGTCCTCGGTGAGGTGCAACTTCAGGGGTATCGAATCGAAGCGGCGGCTTTGCGCCAACTGCTTGCGGAACGTGTCCAGGTCATCCTGGCTGAGCGGCACCACCGAGCCGAGCCGGGACAGCATCGTCTTCATGTCCGGCACCTGTTCCGGAACTACCTCGAGACGGAACGCCGGGACATTATCGGCAAGCAGCACGCCGTTGCGGTCGTAGATCAGTCCGCGCGCCGGCGGCAGCGCCCGCGGCTTGATGCGGTTGGCGTCGGCGCGGGTGGCGAACTCGTCGTGATGGAGCACCTGCAGGTACGCGTAACGGCCGACCAGCGCGAGCAGGCCCAGCAGGATCAGCGCAAAGCCGGCCACCGCGCGTGCGCGGAACAACGTGCTTTCGCCACGCGGATCCTTGATCGCACGGCGGGGACGGTGGTTGCGGCGCTTGCTCACTGCAGCCCCGGTCAGGCGATCCGCAGGCGGATGCGCAGGTCATCCAGCAGCAGGAACAGGAACGGCCACAAGGCCGCGCCGACGAAGGGCGAGAACCACCAGCTCAGGGTAGGCGACGCCTCGCCGGCGAAGCTGCGAACGATCAGCAGCAGGATGCGGTCGTTGAGCAGCAATGCCAGCACGGCGAGGGTCTGCTGCCACATGGGAAAGAAGCGCAGGCGGGATCGGAAGCGCAGCGCGATGAACACCAGTGCAGTAAGCCGCAGGGCCTGCTCGCCCAGCAGGACGCCGTCGAGGAGATCGGCGCACAGGCCGACCACGAAGGCCAGACCGAGATTGACCCGTTCGCCGGACTCCAGCGCCCAATAGAGCAGCACCAGCGCCGGCCAGTATGGCTTGAACGGCTGCAGGACGGTCGGCAAGGGAACCAGCATGGCTACCAGCGATACCGCGATGGTGGCGCTGAACCAGTACAGGGCGATGCGTTGACGGTTCATCGCGTGGCCCCCGGGGCAGCCGGCGCGGGCGCGGTGCCGGACGTGGCCGGCATCGCCAGATCCGCAGGCGGGCCGGCCGGGACCGCAGGCGCAGGCGGACCCACCGGCTCGGCCTGGTCATGCAGCAGGAGCACGTCCTCGCTGCGATCGAGGTCGGCTGCCGGCTGTGCCGTCGCCTCGAGGAACATGCCGGTCGGCGCCGGGCGCACCCGCCGAATGGTGCCGACCGGAAAGCCCGGCGGAAAGCGCCCTCCCAGGCCGGACGTGAGCAGGCGGTCGCCCACGCGTACGTCCGCGGCAAGCGGGATGTCCGGAAGCATCAGCCCGCTGCCGTCACGGGTGCCGTAGGCGATCGTGCGCAGGCCGGTGCGCTCGATGGTCACCGGCACCGCGTGCGCCGGATCGGTCACCAGCATCACCACCGAGGTGCTGGGCAACACGTGGACCACCTGCCCCATCACGCCTCGCGCATCGATGACCGGCTGCCCGACATGGATCCCGCTGTTGGCGCCGACACCGAGCATGATGCGGTCCTCGCCCGGTCCGAGATCCACGCCGATGACGCGTGCCAGCTGCACGTTGAGTTCCAGGCTGTGCTGGGTATCGAGCAGCTCCTTCAGGCGCTGGTTCTGCTCGGCAACGGCTGCCATGCGATTGAGCTTGGCATTGGCCAGCAACAGGTCTTCGCGCAGGCGCTGGTTTTCCTCGGTGAGCGTCTTGCGCTCGGCGAAGGCCACGGTGAGTGCGTGCAAACCGGCACTCGGGGCCCCGGCGAGCCGGTACAACGGTTCGACCACCACCGCCGCGGCGTATCGCACCCGCCAGGTCCAGCCGTTGCGGTGGTCAAGCACCATGAGCACCATCGCCAGCGCGAGGTAGGCGAGGAGGCGCAGCGTTCCGGCAACCGTTCCGGCGAACAGCGGCGAGGATTCCTCCCGGTTCAGCGCCATGGCGCGATTCCGGCTGGGGTGCGGCTGCCTTGTATCAAGCCAAGACTCCTCGGAGCGCTGCGGATCCGCCCGGACGGGTTACTCGTCGATGTCCGCCGGGCGCGGAGTGCGCATCCGGATCAGGTTCATTCCGGCGCGAAGAAATCGCTACCGTGCTGGTCGATCAGTTCCAGCGCCTTGCCGCCACCACGCGCGACGCACGTCAGCGGATCGTCGGCCACCTGCACGTGCAGGCCGGTCTCTTCGGATATCAGGCGATCCAGGTCGCGCAGCAGGGCGCCACCGCCGGTCAGCACGATGCCGCGTTCGGCGACATCCGAGCATAGCTCCGGTGGCGTCTGCTCCAGGGCCGACTTCACCGCCGCAACGATACCGGCCAGCGGTTCATGCAGCGCCTCGAGGATCTCGTTGGAGTTGATGGTGAACATGCGCGGCACGCCCTCGGCGAGGTTGCGGCCGGAGATCTCGATCTCCTTCACCGTGCCCTGGGGAAAGGCGCAGCCGATCTCCAGCTTGATCCGCTCGGCGGTGGACTCGCCGATCAGGGTGCCGTGGTTGCGGCGCACGTAGTTGATGATCGCCTCGTCGAATCGGTCGCCGCCAACGCGCACCGACTGCGAGTAGACGATGCCATTGAGCGAGATCACCGCCACCTCGGAGGTGCCGCCGCCGATGTCCAGCACCATCGAGCCGCGCGCCTCGTGCACCGGGATGCCGGCACCGATCGCGGCGGCCATCGGCTCCTCGATCAGGAACACGTCACGGGCGCCGGCGCCTTCGGCCGACTCCTTGATCGCACGACGCTCGACCTGCGTCGAGCCGCACGGTACGCACACCAGCACGCGCGGGCTCGGCCGCAGCATGCGCGACTTGTGCACCTGCTTGATGAAATGCTGCAGCATGGCCTCGGTCATCGTGAAGTCGGCGATCACGCCGTCCTTCATCGGACGCACCGTGGCGATATTGCCGGGCGTGCGACCAAGCATGCGCTTGGCTTCGCTTCCGACCGCAGCCACCGCGCGCGGACCACCGGGACCGCGGTCCTGGCGGATCGCCACCACCGAGGGTTCATTGAGCACGATACCCTGGCCGCGCACGTAGATCAGCGTGTTGGCGGTGCCGAGATCGATGGAGATGTCGTTGGAAAAGATCCCGCGAAACTTCTTGAACATGAGCGGCGCCGCGCTTCCGACTGGCTAAAAAGTAAGCGCGCCAGTCTAGTCAGCGGTGTCATGCGGCGCAAGGACCGTGACGTTAAGAAAACCTTGTAAGGCCGGATGATATCGACATTTTCTGCTCCACCCGCAGAGGTGGAAGCGGAGTCGCCGGGTCGCCAATCAGTCATGTTCGAAGTATCATCCGCGGCTTTGCCGGGACTCACGGTCGCGGCTGCCTGCGTGGCCGCCAGGGCGCGGTCCGAACATCCTGCCGAGGCAACCAAGCATCATGTCAGCCGTCATCTGCGGATCGTTGGCCTACGACACCATCATGGTGTTCCAGGACCAGTTCAAGAATCACATCCTGCCCGATCAGGTCCACATCCTGAATGTCTCGTTCCTGGTGCCCCGCATGCGGCGCGAGTTCGGCGGATGTGCCGGCAACATCGCCTACAACCTCAAGCTGCTCGGGGCGGATCCGCTACCGGTCGCGGCCGTTGGCCAGGACTTCGCCCCCTACCGGCAGCACCTGGTGGAATGCGGCATCCGGCTGGACCACGTGCGGGAGTACGGCGACCAGTTCACACCGCAGTGCTTCATCACGACGGACCTGGACAACAACCAAATCACCGCTTTCCATCCCGGAGCAATGTCCAGCGCGCACGAGAACCACGTGAAGGACATTCCGGAGATCAGCTTTGCGATCGTCGCGCCCGACAGCCGGGAAGCGATGCTTCAGCACGTGAACGAGTTCGCGGGGCGTGGCGTGCCATTCATCTTCGATCCGGGCCAGGCCATGCCGCTGTTCGAAGGCGCCGAGTTCCGGGGGATGATCGAGAAGGCGACCTACGTCATCGTGAACGACTACGAGTCTCAGCTGCTGCAGACCCGGACAGGCTGGTCGGCCGAGGAGATCGCCTCCCGGGTGAAGGCCTATATCGTCACGCAGGGTCCACGCGGCTCGATCATCCACGCCGAGGGCACGACGCATATCATACCCGCCGCGAGGGAGCGTCGCATCGTCGACCCGACCGGCTGCGGCGACGCCTACCGCGCGGGCCTGATCTTCGGGATCATGCAGGGGCGCGATTGGCCGACGGTCGGACGCATGGCCTCGCTGATGGGCGCTCTGAAGGTCGAACACCCGGGCACTCAGAACCAGCGCTTCAATTACGAGCAGTTCCACGCCGAATTCCGGGAACAGTTCGGATACGCGCTGGACTAACCCGTTGCAGGGCGACGGAATAGGATGAACGAAGCGGGGTTTTCCCCGCTTTTTTGTGCGCGCAGCACGGTCAGGAGACACATGACAAGCCGGTACGTGTTGACGAGATGCGACGGATCGGGGAATCGGTGCGGCATGATCCGATGGGCAGAGCTGACGGCGCCAAGGGCCAGCAGAATGCGGGCTACGGCCCAGGATCTGGTCAGCTCGGGATTATTCCGTGCGAGATCAGCGGCGATACAAGGGGAGCGCAGCTCTCGAAGCAGCGCGATTGCTCGCAGCCCGTTTCGGCTGACGCGCCTGCACATGGGCTTTGGGCAAAGCGAAGAGTGCAGAAGCAGGTGAAGCACCTCGTGGCGCACCCCGGTCCGGCCAACCCGCAAAGAAAAAGCCCCGACCGAGAGGAGGGGGCTTTCAGTAAAAGGTCCCTGGCAGTGACCTACTCTTGCATGCGGATGCACACTACCATCGGCG
>JAGWVM010000048.1 GCA_018970895.1 Lysobacteraceae bacterium
ATTGGCGTGCGTGTCGTGCTCGATCAGGCATCCCGGCAAGACCCGGAAACGATTGGCCACCTGCTGCTGCGCACACCGTCAGGCAAGAGCGTACCTCTGGCGGCCGTCGCGGATATCGATCTGGTGCAGGGGCGCGCGACCATCTCACATGAAGGCGGGCGCAGGCGCCTGGTGATCGCCGTGCGGCCCACCAATCCCGATGTGGTCGGATTCGTGGATCAGGCGCGTGCTGCGCTTACTCAACAGCTCAATCCACCGACCGGTTATTACCTGGAATATCACGGAGCCGCGGAAGGAACATTGCAGGCACGGCACGCGCTTGAATGGCATGCAGCATTGGCTGGCGCTGGCATCATCGCACTGTTGTTCATGGCATTTCCCGATCGTCGCAGCGTGGGGCTGATTCTCGTCAACGTGCCCTTTGCCCTGGTCGGCGGCGTGGCCGCCGCCGCCACCATGGGCAGCGTGCTGTCGATCGGAGCGCTGGTGGGTTTGGTGACGCTCTTCGGCATCTCCGCACGCAATACCATCATGCTGATCTCGCACTACGAGCATCTGGTGCTGGAAGAAGGCGCGCACTGGAATCGCTTTACCGCCATGCGCGGTGCGCGTGAGCGGCTGACGCCGATTCTGATGACAGCCTTGGTGACCGGCTTGGGTTTATTGCCCTTAGCCTTGGGTAACGGCGAGGCGGGACGCGAGGTCGAAGGACCCATGGCCGTCGTGATCCTGGGTGGGCTAATCACGTCGACCCTGCTCAACTTGTTGGTGATGCCGGCGTTGTCGCTACGCTACCTGCGAATGGCCGCTCCCCCGCATGATGCAAATCAAGCTGAGCTGCCAGCAACCCACCGTCCCGTGGACCCATGAAGCGCCGTTTAGAAAAAGTGCTGCACCGCGTGTTTCAAGTGGGCATCGTCGTCAAGGGCCTGGATGGCATTTTGGAGGTGCTAGGCGACGCCATGCTCTTCATGGCGACACAACCGCAGATCGCACGTTTCGTTGGGCTATTGACGAAGGAAGAACTCGTCGAAGACCCAAAAGACTTTCTCGCAAGCCACGTTGCCCAGTGATCCCAGCAGCTATCGATCAGCACCTAACATTTTGCAGGCGTCTACCTTCTGGGGCATGGGCTCATCAAGATCGGACTGATCGTCGGCCTGCTACGCGGGTTCTCCAAATTCTCAAGACCACCGGGTCGACCGAAATCCGGTGTGGAAGGCCGATCATGCGGATCAGCCCTTGTTGCCCAACATTTCCATGGTTCAATGACTTCAGCTCGGGTGCCCATCCCCCAGACTCGCCTGGTTCAAGACCTCTCTTTTTTCATACAGAAGAACTTGGACGTCTAGGAGATTTGAAATCGAGGACTTGGACGGTACTTGGACGTCATTTCGCACCCCCTCAGGCCCCTAGCATGCTATTAGCATGTAAATCCGCCAAAACAGTACATAAATAGCAAGAGCCAAAATCTTGAAATGATTGACAAAAATGACAAAGAGACGCATGCTAGCTGGCTGGCCGCCCACTCTCCCGGCATGCGCCAGTACCTGGCCGCCAAGGCCGAGCATCCGCAGGTGCTGCTGTTCTTCCGCATGGGCGATTTCTACGAGCTGTTCTTCGACGATGCGCGCAAGGCGGCGCGCCTGCTCGACATCACCCTGACCCAGCGCGGGCAGTCGGCGGGGGCGCCGATCCCGATGGCCGGCGTGCCGTACCACGCCGCCGAAAACTACCTGGCCCGGCTGGTCCGGCTGGGCGAGTCGGTGGCGATCTGCGAGCAGATCGGCGATCCGGCGCTGGCCAAGGGCATCGTCGAACGCAAGGTGGTGCGCATCGTCACGCCCGGCACAGTCACCGATGCCGCGCTGCTGGAGGACCGCCGCGACAACCTGCTGCTGGCGATCGCCGCCGGCGCCCACGGCGCCTGCGGACTGGCCTGGGTCGACCTGTCCAGCGGCCGCTTCCTGCTCAGCGAAGTGCCCAACGCCGAAGTGCTGGCGGCCGAGCTGGCGCGGCTGCAGCCGGCCGAGACCCTGGTCAGCGAGGACGTGGCGTGGCCGCGGCTGGTCAGCAGCCTGCCCGGACTGCGCAAGCGCCAGCCGTGGCACTTCGACGGCGATGCGGCGCGGCGCGAGTTGAACCGGTTCTTCGGCACCCGCGACCTCGGCGGCTTCGGCGTGGACAAGCTGCCGCTGGCCGTGGCCGCCGCCGGCTGCCTGCTCGGCTACGTCGAGGAAACCCAGAAGAGCGCGCTGCCGCACCTCACCGGCCTGGCAGTGGAAAGCACCGGCGAAACCATCGCGCTGGACGCCGCCACCCGCCGCAACCTGGAGCTGGACACCCACCCCAGCGGCCGCACCGAGCACACCCTGCTCGGCGTGCTGGACGAGACGGTGACGCCGATGGGCGCGCGCCTGCTGCGCCGCTGGCTGAACCGTCCGCTGCGTTCGCGCGAGCTGCTGCGCGGCCGCCACGGCGCGATCGCCGCGCTGATCGACAATCGCCGCTACCAGGGCCTGCGCGAGACGCTGCGCGGCATCGGCGACCTGGAACGCATCCTCGCCCGCGTCGCGCTGCGCTCGGCGCGCCCGCGCGACCTGTCCACCCTGCGCGACGGCCTCGCCGCCGCGCCGGAGCTGGGCGGCCAGATCGTGGCCCTGGAGAGCCCGCTGCTGCATGCGCTGGTCGATCGCATCGGCGACCACGCCGACCTCGCGGACTGGCTGGCGAAGGCCATCGTGGCCCAGCCGCCGGTCCTGCAGCGCGACGGCGGGGTGATCGCCGACGGCTACGACGCCGAACTGGACGAGCTGCGCCGCCTCTCGACCCACGCCGATCAGTACCTGGTCGAGCTGGAGGAGCGCGAGAAGGCCGCCAGCGGCATCGCCACGCTGAAGGTCGGCTACAACCGCGTGCACGGCTACTACATCGAGATCAGCAAGGCGCAGTCGGACAAGGCGCCGACGCACTACACGCGTCGCCAGACCACCAAGAACGCCGAGCGCTACATCACCGAGGAGCTCAAGCAGTTCGAGGACAAGGTGCTGTCGGCCAAGGAGCGCTCGCTGATGCGCGAGCGGGCGCTGTACGAGGCCGTGCTCGACCAGCTGATCGAGCACCTCGAACCGCTGAAGGCCGCCGCCTCGGCCATCGCCGAGCTGGACGTGCTGGCCACCCTGGCCGAGCGCGCCGACACGCTGGACTGGAACGCCCCCACCCTCACCGACGAGGCGGGCATCGCGATCGAGCGCGGCCGCCATCCGGTGGTGGAGAAGGTGCGCGACGAGCCGTTCGAGCCGAACGACCTGATGCTCGACGACGCCCGCCGCATGCTGGTGATCACCGGCCCCAACATGGGTGGCAAGTCCACCTACATGCGGCAGAACGCGCTGATCGTGCTGCTGGCCCATATCGGCAGCTACGTGCCGGCGAGCGCGGCGACGATCGGCCCGGTCGACCGCATCTTCACCCGCATCGGCGCCGGCGACGACCTCTCGCGCGGCCAGTCCACCTTCATGGTGGAGATGAGCGAGACCGCCAACATCCTGCACAACGCCACCGAGCACAGCCTGGTGCTGATGGACGAGGTCGGCCGCGGCACCAGCACCTACGACGGCCTGGCGCTGGCCCGCGCCTGCGCGGTGCATCTGGCCGCGGCCAGCCGCGCCTACACCCTGTTCGCCACCCACTACTTCGAGTTGACCGAGCTGGCCGGCGAGTATCCCGGCATCGCCAACGTGCATCTGGACGCGGTGGAGTACGGCGACCAGCTGGTCTTCATGCATGCGGTCAAGGAAGGCCCGGCCAACCGCAGCTTCGGCCTGCAGGTGGCGGCGCTGGCCGGCCTGCCCAAGGCGGTGATCGCCGACGCGCGGCGCACCCTGACCGCGCTGGAAAAGGGTGCGCATCCGGGCGGAGCCGCCTCGCGCCGCGAGGACGCCTCGCCCCAGCTCGGCCTGTTCGCCCCGCCCGCGCCGTCGGCGGTGGAAAAGCGTCTCGCCGAGGTCGATCCCGACGCGCTCTCGCCGCGCGACGCCCTGGCCGAACTCTACCGGCTCAAAGCCCTGACCTGAGGGGCCGGACCGGGCATCGCGGCGTGCCGGCCTGCGCCGATGCGGACATGCGCACGAGCATGCCGGCTGCTCGCGCACCCAAGGCATAGTCTCAGACTATCGGTTGCATCGGAACAAACGAATTCACGCATGACGGCCGGGCGACTACGTTGATCCGGTCGCGATCGTGGGCCCGCCGCCGCGGGCCGCTCTCGCGCACCGTTCCCCCCATCGCGGAGGCGTGGATGGCCCGGACCCGACCCCTGCGAGGCGCGCTCCCGTCGCATCGCCCTGGCCGTCACCGGCATCCTCCCTCAACAGCGGCGACATCGCCTGCACGCTCCTGCGCGCATGCTCGCGCGGCGGAGCGGCGCATGGCGGTCGCGCCGGCCCCCTCACCCACCATCAGGCATCCCGGCGCTGGAATCGACCGGAACGCCAAATCACCAGGCCCGAGGAAGAAACACCATGTCCAGCGAAACGAAATGCCCGTTCCATCCCGCCGCCACCGGCACCACCAACCGGGACTGGTGGCCCAACCAGCTCCGCCTCGAACTGCTCAGCCAGCACTCGGAGAAGTCCGATCCGCTGGGCCGTTCCTTCGACTACCGCAAGGAGTTCACCAGGCTCGACTATGCGGCCCTGAAAAAGGACCTGCTGGCCCTGATGACCGACTCGCAGGAATGGTGGCCGGCCGACTTCGGCAGCTACGCCGGCCTGATGATCCGCATGGCGTGGCATGCCGCCGGCACCTACCGCGTCGGTGACGGCCGCGGCGGCGCCGGGCGCGGCCAGCAGCGCTTCGCCCCGCTCAACTCCTGGCCGGACAACGGCAACCTCGACAAGGCGCGTCGGCTGCTGTGGCCGATCAAGCAGAAGTACGGCCAGAAGATCTCATGGGGCGACCTGATGATCCTGGCGGGCAACGTCGCGCTGGAGTCTTCCGGCTTCAAGCCGTTCGGCTTTGCCGGTGGCCGCGAGGACGTGTGGGAGCCGGACCAGGACGTGTCATGGGGCAGCGAGACCGAGTGGCTGGCGACCAGCGGCACCCCGGGCAGCCGCTACACACACGGCAAGCCGGGCGAGCGCCAGCTCGACAACCCGCTCGCCGCCGTGCAGATGGGCCTGATCTACGTGAACCCGGAAGGCCCGGACGGCCACCCCGATCCGCTCGCCGCCGCGCACGACATCCGCGAGACCTTCGCGCGCATGGCGATGGACGACGAGGAGACCGTCGCGCTGATCGCCGGCGGCCACACCCTGGGCAAGACCCACGGCGCCGGCCCGGCCGACCGGGTGGGCGTGGCGCCCGAGGGCGCACCGCTGGAGGCACAGGGCTTCGGCTGGGCCAGCACCCACGGCAGCGGCAAGGGCGAGGATGCGATCACCTCCGGTCTCGAGGTGACCTGGACCCGCACGCCGGTGCAGTGGAGCAACGACTACTTCAAGTTCCTGTTCGACCTCGAATGGGAGCTCGAGAAGAGTCCGGCCGGGGCGCACCAGTGGGTGGCCAAGGGCGCCGACGCGATCATTCCCGGGCCGACGCCGGATGCGCCCAGGCGCCGGCCGACCATGCTCACCACCGATCTCTCGCTGCGCTTCGACCCGGCCTACGAGAAGATCTCGCGCCGGTTCCGCGACGATCCGCAGGCCTTCGCCGAGGCCTATGCCCGCGCCTGGTTCAAGCTGACCCATCGCGACCTTGGTCCGAAGTCCCGCTACCTGGGGCCGGAGGTGCCGGCCGAGGACCTGCTGTGGCAGGACCCGCTGCCCAAGGCCACGCACCACCCGACCGCCGCCGACATCGCCGACCTGAAGGCGAAGATCGCCGCGTCCGGTCTCAGCGTGTCGCAGCTGGTGTCGGTCGCCTGGGCCTCGGCCTCGACGTTCCGCGGCGGCGACAAGCGCGGCGGTGCCAACGGCGCGCGCATCCGCCTCGCCCCGCAGAAGGACTGGGCGGTCAACGCCGAAGCAGTCAAGGTGCTCCCGGCGCTGGAAGCGATCCAGCGGGCGTCGGGCAAGGCCTCGCTGGCCGACGTGATCGTGCTGGCCGGCGGCGTGGGCATCGAGATGGCGGCGAAGGCCGCGGGCCTCAGCGTCGAGGTGCCGTTCTCGCCGGGTCGTGTCGACGCCAGCGCCGAGCAGACCGACGTGGACTCCTTCAGCTACCTGGAGCCGTTCGCCGACGGCTTCCGCAACTACCTCAAGGGGACGTCGCCGGTGCCGGCCGAGCACCTGCTGGTCGACAAGGCCCAGCTGCTCACCCTCAGCGCGCCGGAGATGACCGCGCTGGTCGGCGGCCTGCGCGTGCTGTGCGCGAACTTCGACGGCAGCAGGGACGGCGTGTTCACCGACCGGCCGGGCGTGCTCGGCAACGACTTCTTCGTCCAGCTGCTGGACATGGCCACCGAGTGGAAGCCGGCCGGCGAGCGCTTCGAGGGACGCGACCGCAAGACCGGCGCGGTGAAGTACACCGGCACGCGCGTCGACCTGGTGTTCGGTTCGAACTCGGTGCTGCGCGCGCTGGCCGAGGTCTATGCCCAGGCCGACGGCCGCGACAAGTTCGTTGCCGACTTCGTCGCCGCCTGGGTCAAGGTGATGAACCTGGATCGCTTCGACCTGCAGGGCTGATTCCAACCGGACGCGCGGGGCGCGGGGCGAATGCTCCGCGCCCCGCCTCGATCCGGCGACCCGTCAGCCGCGCGGTGTGTCCGGTCCGCTGGTCACCGGCTCGACCGCGTGCTCGTCCACGATACCGTCGAACGCGGGAGTGACCATGTGCGGATCATCCGCATCGGGCAGCGCCACGTCGGGGATGTGGCTGTCGGTCGTCGTCTCGGCCGGAAGATCCTGCGGCGGATCGAGCGTCGGATCGCGGGCCGGCAACCGCCCGGCCTCCACCAGATGCTGGATGCGACCGAACACCTCGGCCCGGCCGAACGGCTTCTTCATGAAGTCGTCGGCACCAAATCGCTGCACGTAGAACTGCTCGGTGGCCTGCAGGTTGCCGCTGATCATCACGATGGGGATGCCGTGAGTGTCCGGCTCGCGGCGAAGTGCGCGCAGCACGGCGAAGCCGTTCATGCCGGGCATCACGATGTCGAGGAAGATCAGCTCGGGCTTTTCCTCCCGCGCCAGGCGCAGGGCCGTCTCACCGTCGCCGGCCTTGGACACCACGTAGCCGTCCTGGGTGAGCATCTTGCCCAGCACCGCGCGGATGGTCTGCGAATCGTCCACCACCAGCATGCGCGTGCCCCGCACGGCCTGCGTGCGCGGCAGATGCTGGCGCCGTTCGGTGCCCAGCAGGCGCTTGAACAGATCGAAGCCGGACATGGTGACGCTCCCCTCGTGGTTCCCGCCCTAGTCTCGGCACCTGGGCGCGATTAGGCAATCACCGGTTGCCGGCCCCATGCCGGCGATCGCTAACCGTCGCCCGGACCACCTTCCTTGAGGCGTCGCAGCTCGGCGCGATCGTGCTTGCCCGGGCGACCGGCCGGACGCGGCGCCAGGGCCAGTCGGCGCCCCGCGCGCGCGGCCTCGCGCGCCTCCCGGCTGGAGGCGCTCTCGCGATAAAGCGCCTGCGCCTCCGGCGCCGGGCCGCGGCGTTCGGACACGCCCAGCACCTCGACCTCCATGGTCTCCTCGCCACGACGCACCCGCAGGCGGTCGCCCGCGCGCACCGACCGTGCCGCCTTGCACGGGCCGCCGTTGAGCTCAACCTTGCCGCCGCCGATCGCCTGCTTGGCCAGGCTGCGCGTCTTGAAGAATCGGGCGGCCCAGAGCCAGACGTCGACACGCACCTCGGGCACCGCTCCGTCAGCAGCGGTCATCGCTCAGCCTCCCATCAGCATGTTGGCCACAGGCACGGTGGCCAGCGACAGCACGATGCCGGCGCCCAGCACGGTGTTGGCCAGGCGCGGTTCCAGCTCGTACTGGTCGGCCAGGATCGCCGCGGAGATCATCGGCGCCATCGCCGCCTGCAGCACGCCGACCACCAGGGTCAGGCCGGTGACGCCGGCGAGCATGCCCAGTCCCCATCCGGCCAGCGGCGCGAGCGCCAGCTTCCACACGAGCCCGCTGGACAGCGCGCCGAGCTGGTCGCGGTGCAGATGCAGCTTGAACTGCAGTCCGACCGAGAACAGCGCCAGCGGCGTCAGCGTCTGGCCCAGCTGCAGGAAGAGGTGATCGAGCGCCTCCGGCCAGCCGCCGGCAAGACCGGCGACGATGCCGACCAAGAGCGCGATGAACGCCGGGAACGTGACGATCCGGCGCACCACCAGTGCCACGCTGGGCTGGCGCCCGGAGTACAGCGACGCCACCACGATGCCGCCGGCGGCCAGCAGCGGAAAGCAGCCGAGCTGGTCGGACACCACCGCCAGCGCCAGCCCCGGCTGCCCGTGCATCGCCTGCACCATCGGGTAGCCCATGAACGAGGTATTGCCCAGGCCGCACACCAGGGTCAGCGCGCCGATGCGCGAGCGCGACCAGCCCAGTGCCCGGCCCAGTGCGGCGAACAGCAGCCAGGCGCCGAAGAACACCACCCACATCGTCGCGACCGGAAACCACAGGTGGCGGTCGAACTGCACGCGCGGGATCAATGCCAGCACCAACGCCGGCAGCGCGATGTTGAGCACCCACCAGTTCAACCCCGCCACGATCCCGGCCGGGGGACGGGCGAAACGTGCCACCAGTACACCGAGCACCAGGCACACGAACAACACCAGCAACGCGCTCATCCGGAACGGCTCACTCCGACGGGACCCGTGCCCATTAGACGCGATGCAACATGGCGCGGGAAAGCCGGACCATGGTCGCCCGGTCGCATCGGCGATAATCGTCGGCCCATCAGGCCACGACCGCGCCGACATGACCGAAACCTCCCACCGCGTGCACGGCCTGGCCGGCGACGAGATCGCCCCTGACTGGCCGATCCTCACCGCGGACGAGCTTGCCGGCGTGCTCGAGACGGTCCCGGCCGCCGGGGCGCCGCGGCGGGTGCTCTGGCACAGCCCACGTCCGCTGTCCGCCGCATGCCTGGTGCGGGCGGGCGGCGGCGACGTGTTCGTCAAGCGGCACCACCGGAGCGTGCGTAGCACCGCTGCGCTGACCGAGGAACATGCGTTTCTCAGGCACCTGCAGCGCCGTGGATTGCCGGTGATCGAGGTGCTCGCCGACCGCGACGGCCGGACCGCCCTCGCACACGGCGACTGGACCTACGAGGTCCACACCGCCGCCCGCGGCGAGGACCTCTATCGCGAAACGATCTCGTGGCAACCGCCCGACCGGTCCGCCCATGCGTACACCGCCGGCCGCATGCTGGCCCGGCTGCACGCGGCCTCCGCCGGCCATGCCGCCGCCCAGCGCGGGACGCACATCCTGGTCGCGCGCAGCGAGCTGGCCACGGCTGCCGATCCGGTGAGCGCGCTGCGAGCGCAGCTGCCGCAGCGCCCCGCGCTGGCCGACTACCTCGCCCACCGCGACTGGCCGCGCGACTTCGAGCGGCTGTTCGCGCCCTGGCGGGCATCGCAGCCGGCGCTGGCGCGGCAGCCGCGGCTGTGGACGCACGGCGACTGGCACGTCTCCAACCTGTGCTGGAGCGGTTCCGGCGACGACGCCGAAGTGACCTGCGTGCTCGACTTCGGGCTGGCCGCCTGCAACTTCGCCCTGTTCGACCTGGCCACCGCCATCGAGCGCAACGCGATCGCCTGGCTGGCGATCGACGCGGGGAACGCCGCCGCCCACCCCGACATTGCGCGTGCGCTGATCGCCGGCTATCGCGAGGTACGCCCGCTCGGCACCGACGAACTGCACCTGCTGGCCGACCTGCTGCCGGTGGTGCACGTGGATTTCGCGCTGTCGGAAGTGGAGTACTTCCACGGCATCACCCGCTCGGCGCACGCGGCCGACGTGGCCTACGACACCTTCCTGCTCGGCCACGCCGCGTGGTTCGAGGGCGCACCCGGACGGCGCCTGCTGGCGGCGATCCGCGACGCGGATTGAGCGGTGCAGCTGCCGACGCGGCTCCCCATTGCGCGGTCTTTCATGGTTCAATAGTGGTCTTGAAGCGGGGGTGCCCGGTCGAATGGCCGGGCTGAGAGAGTCCCTTGGAACCTGATCCGGTTCGCACCGGCGTAGGGAGCTTGCAGCAACCATGGCGCACGTCCGTGCGTCGTGCGCGCGCCGTCGCTTCGTCCTGCCCATTCGAGACGACGACGACCATGACCCTGCACCGCACGCCCCTTGCTACCGCCCTGCTCACCGCCCTGGCGATCGCGCCGCTGTGCGCCCGCGCCGCCGCCGACGCCGGCCACGACCCGGCCCGGGCGAAGAAACTCGGGACGGTGCAGGTCACTGCCGACGCCGACAAGGGCTATCACGCCGACAGCTCGCAGGTGGACACGTTCGGCAGCTTCGGCAACGCGCCGCTGCACGACACGCCGGCCTCGGTCACCGTGATCACCCGCGACCTGATCGACGACCGCCAGCCGCGCACGCTCAGCGAGCTGGTGCGCACCGACGCGTCCGTCGGCGACAACTACGCGCCGGTCGGCTACTACCAGGACCTGGCGATCCGCGGCTTCGTGCTCGACCTGGCCACCGCCTTCCGGATGAATGACATGACCATCAACGGCGAGCAGCTCACGCCGCTGGAGGACAAGCAGCGGGTCGAGATCCTCAAGGGTCTGGCCGGGCTGGAGGCCGGCATCATCGCTCCCGGCGGCATCGTCAACTACGTCACCAAGCGCCCGGCCGACGTGCGCACCGCCACACTGGGCACCGACTCGCACGGCTCGCGCTACGCCGCGGTCGACGTCGGCGGCTGGCTGACCCCCACCTTTGGTCTGCGCGTGAACGCGGCGCACGAGGCCATGCACTCCTACGTCGAACACACACCGGGCCGGCGCAGCTTCCTCTCGCTGGCCGCCGACTGGAAGATCAGCGACCGCGCCACGCTGCAGCTGGACACCGACTACCAGACCAGCGGCCAGCGCTCGGTGTCCGGCTACCAGCTGCTCGGCGGCACGACGATCCCGGCCCATCCGAGCAACACCCGCCTGCTCGGCTACGAGCCGTGGCAGCAGCCGGTCGGCATCCACTCCAGCAACACCACCGCGCGCTTCGACTACCGCTTCAGCGACCGCTGGAGCGCCCGGCTTTCGGCCGGTCACAGCCACACCGTGATCAACGACAACGTCGCCTTCGCCTACGGCTGCTTCTACGCGCCGCAGTGCGCCACCGGCGCCTACCCGGGCAACTTCTTCGCGCCCAACGGCGACTACGACATCTACGATTTCCGCAGTCCGGGCGACACCCGCCAGAACGACGAGGTGCGTGCCGTGCTCAAGGGCGGCTTCGACACCGGCAGCATCGGCCACGAAATCAGCGTCGGCGCCAGCGCCTTCCGCCGCACGCTGGACGCGCGGCCCTACGTCTACGACTACGTCGGCACCGGCAACATCGACCAGGTGATCCCGCCGTATTTCGCGCCGTCGCCGAACCAGCCCGGTCCGTCCGCGCGCACGTTCAGCAGCTGGCAGCGCGCGCTGTTCGGCATGGACCGCATCCACCTCGGCGAGCAGTGGCAGGTGCTGGCCGGCGCCCGCTTCGTGCGCCTGCACGAGCGCGCGTGGGACGACAGCGGCCGGGTGCTCCAGCGCGACACCCGCCTGAGCAAGACCCTGCCGCAGGCGGCGGTGATGTGGCAGCCGAGCGCGCCGCTGACCGTCTATGCCAGCTACAGCGAGAACCTCGCGCTGGGCGCCCAGGCGCCGTACTGGACCACCAACGGCGGCCAGATGCTGGCCCCGGTGCACTCGCGTCAGATCGAGACCGGCGTGAAGTACGACTGGAGCGACGCGCTGAGCCTGCAGGCGGCGCTGTACCGCATCCGCCAGCCCTACCAGTTCGCGCAGCCGGACCACTCGGCGGCGGGCTTCACCTTCGTGCAACGCGGCCAGGAGGCGCACACCGGCATGGAGCTGGGCGCCGACGGCCGGATCAGCGACGACCTGCGCCTCACCGCCAGCGCGAACCTGATCCAGGCCCGCGCCAGCCACAGCGGCACGCCGGCCTACGAAGGCCACCAGATCATCAACGTGCCGCGCCTGCGCACCTCGGTGTACCTGGACTACCGGCTGCCGTTCGCGCACGCGATCGGCCTGCTGGCCGGCTGGCGCTACGCGAGCGCCAATCCGGCCACCCCGGACGGGCGCACCCGCGTGCCGGCATATAACGTGTTCGACACCGGCCTGCGCTACGCCATGGCGTGGGACGGCCACCCGATGACCTGGCACCTGAGCGTGGACAACGTGTTCAACCGCTTCTACTGGCGCGACACCGGCGGCGCCTACGGCGACACCTACCTGTTCCCCGGCGCGCCGCGGCTGGCGCGGCTGTCGGTCACGGTCGGGTTCTGACCGTGTCCTGGGTCGAGCTGACAGGAGCGGTGATCAGCGCCTGGGCGGTGTGGCTCACTGCCCGCCGGCGCCCGCTGTGCTGGCCGGTCGGCCTGGCCTCGGTGCTGGTCTACGGCGGCATCTTCGTCGAGGCCAGGCTGTACTCCGATGCCCTGCTGCAGCTGGCGTTCGCCGGGCTGATCGTCTACGGCTGGCAGCGCTGGCGGCGCAACCTCGACGACGACGGCCGGGTGCAGGTGGCGCCCCTGCCGTTCGCGGAGGCGACCGGCCACGTCGCGATCGGCGTGATCGGCGCGCTGGGGCTCGGCTACGCCATGCACCGCTGGACCGACGCTGCCCTGCCCTGGCTGGACGCCGCGCTGACCAGCTTCAGCCTGGTCGCGCAGTGGTGGCAGGGACGGCGACACCTGGCCGCCTGGTGGCTGTGGATCCTGGTCGACGTGATCTACGTAGGGGAATATGTCTACAAGGACCTGCTGATCACCTCGGTGCTGTACGCCGGTTTCGTGGTGCTGGCCGTCATGGGCCTGCGCCAGTGGCAGCAGGCAAGCGGCGCCGAACCGGTCGTCGCGACCTGAGCGGTCGCCGCGACGGGCGTGCGAAGATGGCGCCACCCACTCCTGACACTGCGTTGGACATGGCTTCAAGCAACTACGACTTCCGACAGTTCCAGGCCGAACTTGCCGCACTGGACCAGGCCAGGGAAAAGGCGACACCCGAACGGGCACCGGCCGCTCCGGCACCGGTCTCGGCACCGGCTTCGGCTCCGGCCAAGCGCGGTCGCGGCCGTCCCAGCACGAAGGCCGCCGAGGCCGAGCGCATGGCCCGGGCCCGCGAGGAATTTCTGGCCCTGCGCGCGAAATACCAGCTGGGCGTCGGCGACGTGGTGGCATTCTTCCCCGAAGAGGAAGGCATCGCCTACCTGCAGGCCCTGCTGGCCCAGCCGCAGCCGCGCCGCCGGCGCAAACGGACCGACCAGGCCCCCGACTAGCCCTCGTCACCTCCCAGGAAACGGTAACCCACGCCTGGCTCGGTCTTGAGCCAGCGTGGCTCGGCCGGATCGTCGCCCAGCTTCTGGCGCAGGCGACCGACCACGATGCGCAGATAGTGGGTGTCCTGCACGTGGGTGGCACCCCACACGTCACGCAGCAACTGCTGCTGGCTCACCACCCGGCCGGCATGGCGCAGCAGCAGGGCCAGCACGGCGAATTCCTTGCGGGTGAGCGCGACCGGGGCGCCGTCGAGCACCACCTCGCGCCGGAGCTGGTCGACCACCAGCCGCCCGTCGTCATAGCGCGGGGCCGTCTCGGGCGCGGCCGTCGCGGTCACCCGGCTGCGCAGCAGCACGCGCAACCGTGCCATCAGCTCCTGGATGCCGAACGGCTTGGTGACGTAGTCGTTGGCTCCGTTGTCCAGCGCACGCACCTTCTGCGCCTCGCTGTCGCGCACCGAGAGCATCAGCACCGGCACCTGGCTCCACCGGCGCAGCTCCGCCAGCACCTCGTGGCCCTCGCGGTCCGGCAGGCCGATGTCCAGGATCACCAGGTCCGGCGACTGCGTGGCCGCCAGTGCCAACCCCTCCTCGGCGGTGGCGGCCTGCAGCACGTGATAACCCTCGGCACGCAGGCCGATATCGAGGAAGCGCCGGATCTGCGCTTCGTCGTCGATCACGAGTACGCGCGGTGCGGTCGACGTCATGGGCCGGTCTCCGGGGCAGGCGGCAACGGCAGGACGATGCGGATCACGGTGCCACCGCCCTCGGCGGGCAGCGCCTCGACCGAGCCGCCGTGTGCGCCGACCATGCCGCGGCAGATCGACAACCCGAGCCCGGTGCCCTTGTGGCCACGGTCGCCACGCGAGACGGAGTAGAACATGTCGAAGATGCGCGCGCGCTCGGCTTCGGGGATGCCGGGACCAAGGTCGGCGACGCGGATCGCCAGCCGGTCGCGATCCACCGCCAGGTCCACCGTCACCGGCGCACCGGACGGCGAGAAATGCGCGGCGTTCTCCAGCACGTTGAACAACGCCTGCTCGATCAGCGCCGGGTGCACGTAGAGCAGCACCGTGGCTTCGGGAAATTGCGTCCGGACCGCCTGCCCGGGGTGGTAGCGTCGCAGCCGGCCGATCGCGGCGAGCACGATCTCGCTGGCATCGACCCAGTCGCGCTGCAGCTTCAGCGTGCCGTGGCCGAGCCGGGTCATGTCGAGCAGGTTCTGGATATAGCGGTCCAGCCGCTGGCCTTCGTCGAGGATCGACTGCAACAGGTCCCCGCGCTCGGCCGGTGCCAGTTGCGCGTCGTAGCTGGCCAGGGTGCCGGCCGCACCGATCATCGCCGCCAGCGGCGAGCGCAGATCGTGCGAGACGGAGGACAGCAGTGCGTTGCGCAGGCGCTCGGTCTCGCCCTGCACGCGCGCCTGCTCCAGCGCCTCGGCCAGGCGCGCACGCTCGAGCGCGCGCGCGATGTCGGCCAGCATCGCCAGGGCGAGCTCGCGGCGCGGCAGGTCCGGCCCCTCGTCTTCGTCGGTCAGCGACAGCGCCACCAGCCCCGCGGCCGGCCCCAGCGGATCGACCGGCAGCAGCCAGCAGCCGATCCCGGCGAAGTTCGCCTCGTGGCGACCGGCAGCGCGCGCATGGGCAGCGACCCAGCTGGCGGCCGCCAGCTCGTCCGGCCCGAGTTCCGGCGCATCGGACGAGGCAGCGACCACCGCCAAAGCCCCCCGCGGGTCCGGCGCGAACAGCACGACGCCGGCGGAGAGCGTGCGCGCCAACGCGACCACGGCGGTGTCGCGCACCGCCTGCAGCTCGCCGCAACCGGCCAGCTGCTTGCCGAGGTCGAGCAGCGCACGCGCGCGCCACTGCGCCTCGCGCAGGCCTTCGACCTGCGTCGAAAGCCGCGTCGCCAGCCGGCTGCAGACCAGCGCGACGGCCAGGAACAGCCCCACCGCCAGGACGTCGTCCGGCCGCTCGATCGCCAGGGTGTAGCGCGGCTCGGTGAAGAAAAAGTTGTAGCCGACGAAGCACAGCAGCGCGGTGTAGACCGCCACGGTCATGCGCGTGCGCACCGCCACCACCAGCACCGCGGTGAGGAACACCAGCGCCAGGTTCGCCACCGACAGGTAGCGCTGCGCCACGAAGGCCAGCGCGAAGCCCAGCACCGCGACCGCGGTGGCGAACAGGTAGTCGCCAAGCCGGCGGGAAGCCGACGAGGGCTGCGGGCGGGAAACGTCGGTCATGCGGTCCGATCCGAGGCTGCCGGCCCACGTTAGTGCATCGCCGAGCCCGGCGGCGAGGGGAAGGAATGAACCACTCCTCAGGCCACCCCGCGCTCCGGATCCCCGGGCCATCCGGCTAGATCTCCACCTGCGCCCCGAGTTCGATCAGCCGGTTGCCGGGAATCCGGAAGAAGGCCGTGGCGGGCATCGCATTGCGCGCCAGCAGCACGAACAGCTTCTCCCGCCACAGCGCCATGCCCGGACGGCGGCTGGCCGCGACGATGCTCTCGCGCGAGACGAAGAAGGTGGTGTCCATCATGTCGAAGTGGATGCCGTTGCGGGCGCATTCGGCCAGCCGCGCCGGGACATCCGGGTCCTCGGCGAAGCCGAAGCGCAGAAGCAGCCGGCCGAAGCCACCCTCCAGCGGCGCCCACTCGATGTGCTGATCCTCGTCGGCCACCGGCTCATCCAGCGTCTCCACCGTCAGCATCACGTTGCGCTCGTGCAGCACCTTGTTGTGCTTGAGGTTGTGCAGCAGCGCGTGCGGCACGGCGTTGCCGTTGCCGGTGAGGAACACCGCGGTACCGGCGACGCGCAGCGGCGGGTGCTCGCTCAGGTTCACGATGAACGGCGCCAGCGCCAGGCCACCCTGCTGGATCTCGCGCACCACCAGTTCGCGACCGCGGCGCCAGGTGGTCATCAGCAGGAACACCACCAGCCCCAGCGCCAGCGGGAACCAGCCGCCGGACTCGATCTTGATGATGTTGGCGCTGAAGAAGCCCAGGTCCACCACCAGCAGGCCGGCACCGGTGGCGATCACCGCGGCCCAGCTCCAGCGCCACTGGATGCGCGCCACGGTGAGCGCCAGCAGCGTGGTGATCACCATCGTGCCGGTCACCGCGATGCCGTAGGCCGAGCCCAGGTTGTCCGAGGAGCGGAAGCCGACGACCGCCAGCACGATCAGCACCACCAGCGCGCGGTTGATCCACGGCACGTAAACCTGGCCGGACATCTCCTGCGAGGTGTGAACTACCTGCATGCGCGGCACGTAGCCGAGCTGCATCGCCTCGCGGGTCATCGAGAACGCGCCCGAGATCACCGCCTGGGAAGCGATCACCGTGGCCGCCGTGGCCAGTCCGATCATCGGGTAGAGCAGCGTGCGCGGCACCAGGTGGTAGAACGGGTTGGCCACCGTCGCCGGGTCCATCAGCACCAGCGCGCCCTGGCCGAAGTAGTTCAGCAGCAGCGCGGGCAGCACGAAACTGAACCAGGCCAGCCGGATCGGCCCGCGACCGAAGTGCCCCATGTCGGCGTACAGCGCCTCGGTGCCGGTCACCGCCAGCACCACCGCGCCCAGCGCGAAAAACGCCTCGGCATGGTTGTGGGTGAAGAACTCGATCGCGTAGGTCGGCAGCAGCGCGTACAACACCGCCGGATGGCGGGCGATGCCCAGCACGCCGAGCGCGGCGATGGCGACGAACCACACCGCGCAGACCGGCCCGAACACCGCGCCGATCCGCGCGGTGCCGTGCCGCTGCAGCCAGCCCAGGCCGAGGATCACGGCCACGGTGATCGGCACCACGTAGTGGGCCAGATCCGGCGTGGCGACCTTCAGGCCCTCCACCGCCGACAGCACCGAGATCGCCGGCGTGATCACGCCGTCGCCGTAGAACAGCGCGGCGCCGAACAGGCCCAGCAGCACCACGCCCCAGCGCAGCTGCGGCCGGTCGCGCGTGCAGCGCTGGGCCAGCGCCATCAGCGCCATGATGCCGCCCTCGCCCTTGTTGTCGGCGCGCATGATGAACAGCAGGTACTTCACCGACACCACGATGACCAGCGACCAGAACACCAGACTCAGCGCACCGAGCACGTTGTCGTGCGAGGCCGACACGCCGTGCGGACCGAACACCTCCTTGAGCGTGTAGAGCGGGCTGGTGCCGATGTCGCCGTAGACCACGCCCACGGCGCCAAGGGCAAGCGCAGCCATGCGGCGCGACGATGAAGGTTGCATTGCAGGAACTCCCGGGGCGCAGCGTTCGACGCCCCTGGCCACGACGACACCACCCGGTGCCGCCTTGCGTGGCGAGGCGCGCATTGTCGTATCCCGGGCATAACAAGCGAATAGCGGATCGGCCGCCCGACATAAAATGGCCGTAAAATTTGCGGCACCGCGGCAATCCGGCCGCGCTCGGCCGATCCCCATGCGACTGACCCACCTTGCCGTCGCCCTGCCCCGCGACATCCCGCACGGCGCGCGGACGGTCGCCACCGGCATTTTCAAGCAGACCGTCACCGGGCCGGTGCGGGTACTGTCCGACCGGCTGGAGGGCGACGGGCAGGCCGACCGGGTGCACCACGGCGGCCCGGACAAGGCCGTGTATGCCTACGGGGCCGACCACTACGACGCGTGGCGGCGCGAACTGGGCCGCGACGACCTCGTCCCCGGACAATTCGGCGAGAACCTCACCATCGCCGGGCTCGACGAAGGCGAACTCTGCCTCGGCGACCGGCTCGCGATCGGCTCGGCCCGCTTCGTGGTGACCCAGCCGCGCGTGCCCTGCTTCAAGCTCGGCCTGCGATTCGGGGACGCGGAGATGCCGAAGCGCTTCGCCGACTCGCTGCGCTGCGGGGCGTATCTGCGCGTGCTCGAGCCGGGCAGCCTCGAAGCCGGCGACGCGGTCCAGCGGGTGGTCCGCAGCCACGAACGGGTGGCGATCGGCCCGTTGTTCCACGCCTATCTCCATCCCAACGAGCCGGCCGCGCAGACGCTGCTGGCCCGCGCGCTGACCGTGCCGGAACTGTCCGGCGATTGGCGCGCTTCGATCGAACGTCGGCTGGCGCGCCGCCCTGCCGACGACGTGTCCCCCGACAACGGAGATATCCCGTGAGCATCCATGTGATCGCGCGCCTGACCGCCCGCCCCGAACACCGCGACGACGTCGCCCGCGCCCTGGGCCCGCTGGTCGCCGGCAGCCGCGCCGAGCCGGGCAACCGGCAGTACGACCTGTTCGCCGCGGCCGACGGTTCGCCGGTATTCTTCATCGTGGAGGCCTACGACGACGAAGCGGCCCTGCAGGCGCACCGTGACAGCACGCACTACCGCAGCTACCGCGCAACCGTGGCCGACTGGCTGGCGGCGCCGCCCGAGGTCCACGTGCTCGGCCCGCTCGACGTGGCCGGCGCATGAGCGATGAAGCCCACACGAGGCCCGCCCTGCGCGGCACCCACCACGTCGCGCTGATCGGCTCGGACTACGCACGCTCGAAGCGCTTCTACACCGAGCTGCTCGGTTGCACCGTGCTGGACGAGCATTACCGTGCCGAGCGTGACAGCTGGAAGCTGGACCTCGCCCTGCCTGACGGCACCCGGCTGGAGCTGTTCTCCTTCCCCGATCCGCCGCCGCGGCCGACCCGGCCCGAGGCCTGCGGCCTGCGCCACCTGGCCTTCGCGGTGGACGACGTGGCGGCCTGGCAGGCGTACCTCACGGCGGCCGGGGTCGCCACCGAGGCGATCCGCGTGGACGAGTACACCGGTCGACGCTTCCTGTTCTTCGCCGACCCGGACGGCCTGCCGCTGGAGTTGTACGAGACCGGCGAGGCCTGACACCCGCCAGAAAAAAAGCCCGCCGAATGGCGGGCTTTCTGTTTCGGCAGAAGCGTTCGCTCAGCCGAGCAGCACGCGGTTCATGCGCTGCACGAAGGCGGCCGGATCCGGCAGCTGGGCACCGGCCGCGATCTCGGCCTGCTCCAGCAGCAGCAGCGCCAGGTCCTTCGCCTTGCCCTCGTCGCCCTCGGACGTCACACGCTGTACCAGCGCATGCGCCGGGTTGACCTCCAGCGTCGGCTTGGCGTCCGGCAGGTCGTGGCCGGCCTCGCGCAGCAGGCGTGCCAGGTGCGGCGCCATCTCGTAGTCGGACAGGGCCAGGCAGGACGGGCTGTCGGTGAGACGCGCGGACACCTTCACCTCGCCCACGCGGTCGCCAAGCAGTTCCTTGAGCCTAGCCAGCAATGGCTCGGCGGCCTTGGTCGCCTCTTCCTGCTTCTGCTTGTCCGCCTCGTCCAGCGGCAGCTCGCCCTTGGCCACGTTCTTGAGCTTCTTGCCGGCGTATTCGCTCAAGGAACCGACCATCCACTCGTCGATGCGGTCGGACATCAGCAGCACCTCGATGCCCTTGGCCTTGAACGCCTCCAGCTGCGGGCTGCCCGCGGCGGCGGCGTAGCCGTCCGCAGTGATGTACCAGAGGGTGTCCTGGCCCACCGCCATGCGGCCGATGTAGTCGTCCAGCGACACCGTCTGCTCGGCGCCGTTGCCCTTGGTGCTGGCGAAGCGCAGCAGCCTGGCGATGCGCTCGCGGTTGGCGCCGTCCTCGGCGATGCCTTCCTTCAGCGTGTTGCCGAAGGCCTTGTAGAAAGTGGCGAACTTCTCCGGCTCGTCGCGGGCCAGCTTCTCGATCAGGTCGAGCACGCGCTTCACGCAGGCCGACTTGATCCGCTCCAGGTTGCGGTTCTGCTGCAGGATCTCGCGGCTGACGTTCAGCGGCAGGTCGTCGGCATCCACCACGCCGCGCACGAAGCGCAGGTAGTTCGGCAGCAGTTCCTCGGCCGCGTCCATGATGAAGACGCGCTTGATGTAGAGCTTCAGCCCCTTGCGCTCGTCGCGCCCGCCCATCATCAGGTCGAACGGCGGCTGCGCCGGCAGGTACAGCAGGGTGGTGAAGCTCTGGCTGCCCTCGACGCGGTTGTGCGTCCAGGCGAGCGGATCGTTGAAGTCGTGGCCCAGCGACTTGTAGAAGCCGATGTAGTCCTCATCGGAAATCTCGCTCTTCGGCTTGGTCCACAGCGCCGAGGCGGCGTTGGTGCTCTCGAAGGCGTCGGTCGGCTTGCCGTCCTTCTCCACCGGCGTGCGGATCGGAAAGGCGACGTGATCGGAGTACTTGCGGATCAGCGACTTCAGCTGCCAGCCCTTGAGGAACTCGTCCTCGTCGGCCTTCAGGTGCAGGGTCACCGCGGTGCCGCGCTGCGGCGCATCGACCGGCTCGAGCGAATACTCGCCCTTGCCGTCGCTTTCCCACTTCACGCCCTCGTCCTGCGCCGCGTCGGCGCGGCGGGTCACCACGGTGACCTTGTCGGCCACCACGAAGGCGGAATAGAAGCCCACGCCGAACTGGCCGATCAGGCGCGCGTCGGCCTTCTGCTCGCCGCTCATGGCCTCCAGGAAGCGCCGGGTGCCGGAGCTGGCGATGGTGCCGATGTTGGCGACCACCTCGTCGCGGCTCATGCCGATGCCGTTGTCGCGCACGGTGACGGTGCGGGCCGACTCGTCCCAGCTCACGTCGATGTGCAGCTCGCCGTCACCGGCCAGCAGCTCGGGATGGGCGATCGACTCGAAGCGCAGCTTGTCGCAGGCGTCGGAGGCATTGGAGATCAGCTCGCGCAGGAAGATCTCCTTGTGCGAGTAGAGCGAATGCGTCACCAGGTGCAGGACCTGGGCGACTTCGGCTTCGAACTTGCGGGTTTCGGCGGGTGCGTTCATGCGTGGTGGTTCCGTGTGGTGCGGTTGCTTGGATTTGGCTTCTTTCTTCTTGCCGTCATCCCGGCGAACGCCGGGTTCCAGCGTCTGGAATCTCCAGCCCGAAGGCACTGGATCCCGGCTTCCGCCGGGATGACGGTGAGAGGCCCGGGCAGGCCTGCTCACCTGCCTGCCCTTCCCAGGCAGGAGAATTCAACGATCAGCGCCCGGCGGCGTTCTGCAGTGCCGCGATGCGCTCGTCCAGCGGCGGGTGGCTCATGAACAGGCGGGCAAAGCCGGCGCCGAGCGGGCTGGAGATGCCGAACGCGGCGATGGTCTTGGGCAGGGTGTTCTCGCCGTGATTGACCTTCAACCGCTGCAGCGCCGAAATCATCGCGCCGCGGCCGGCCAGGCCGGCGCCCGCGGCGTCGGCGCGGAACTCGCGCCAGCGGGAGAACGCCGCCACGATCATCGAGGCAAACAGGCCGAACACCACCTGCAGCACCATCACCGAGACGAAATAGCCGATGCCGGTGCCGCTGTCGCGGCTGTCGCGGCCGCCGGCCAGCCAGCTGTCGACCATCCGCCCGACGATGCGCGAGGCGACGATCACCAGCGTGTTGAGCACGCCCTGGATCAGGGTCAGGGTCACCATGTCGCCGTTGGCGACGTGGCCGATCTCGTGGCCGAGCACCGCGCTGACCTGATCGCGGTCCATCTGCTGCAGCAGGCCGGAGCTCACCGCAACCAGCGCGCTGTTGCGGCTGGCGCCGGTGGCGAAGGCGTTCATTTCCGGGGCGTCGTAGATCGCCACCTCGGGCATGCCGATGCCGGCGCGCTGGGCGTGCTGGCGCACGGTGTCGACCAGCCAGCGTTCGGCCTCGTTGGCCGGCTGCCCGATCACCCGGGCGCCGGTGGACATCTTGGCCATCCACTTGGACATCAACAGCGAGATGAAGGCGCCGCCCATGCCGAACACGGCGGCGAAGGCAAGCAGGCCGCCCATGCCGCCATAGCCGCGGGCGGCGGCCCACTGATCGATGCCGAGCACGCGGCAGACGATGCTCAGCAGCAGCAGGACGGCGATGTTGGTGGCGAGGAACAGGAAGATGCGACGCATGGCTGTCTCTCTGGCAGTCATGAAGGAATCTGGGCGGCCACCCGGCCGCCATTCGCTATTCGGGGCGACGCGCCCGGCTTTCAAGGTGGGGCGGGACGCTAGAATGCCGCGATGACCTACCGCGGACGCTTCGCTCCCTCGCCCACCGGACCACTGCATTTCGGGTCGCTGGTGGCTGCGGCAGGGAGCTGGCTGTGCGCCCGCGAGGCCGGTGGCCAGTGGCTGGTGCGGATGGAGGACATCGACCCCCCGCGCGAGGTGCCCGGCGCGGCCCGCGCCATCCTCGACGCCCTGCCGGCCTTCGGCCTGGTGCCGGATGGCGCGGTGCTGTTGCAGTCCACCCGCGGCGCCGCCTACGACGCCGCGTTCGAACAGCTGCGCGCGGCGGGCCACGTGTTTCCCTGCTGGTGCAGCCGGGCGGACCTCGCCGCCAGCGGCGGGCTCCACCGCGACGGCCGTTGCGTAGCCCCGCCCGCCGAGGACCGGCCGCCGGCCTGGCGCCTGCACGCCCCGGACGAGGAGATCGTCTTTGCGGACGGCCTGCAGGGCGTGCAGCGGCAGAACCTGCGCGAAGTGGCTGGCGATTTCGTGATCCGCCGTGTGGAAGGCTATTACGCCTACCAGCTGGCCTGCGTGGTCGACGATGCCTGCCAGGGCATCACCGAGGTGGTGCGCGGCGCCGACCTGCTCGACTCCACGCCCCGGCAGATCCATCTGCAGCGGCTGCTCGGCGTGCCGACGCCGGCCTACCTGCATCTGCCGCTGGCGTGCGACGCCGAGGGCCGCAAGCTGTCCAAGTCGACCGGTGCCGGCGCGCTGGATCCGGCCGATCCGCTGCCCGCGCTGCGCCGCGCCCTGGCGTTCCTCGGCCTGCGCCACGACCTGCCTGCGGCGACGCCGGCCGGCCTGCTCGCTGCAACATCGGGATGTTTCAATCGCAACGACTTGGCGCGTCGCAGCAGCCAAACGGATGCCTGAACCGCTATAAAGAAGGGTGACCGCAACGCGTCACCGCTCGCTTCCAGCCACCCCCGCAAGGAGATCCAAGGACATGACCCATCGCACCGCGCTCGTCACCGGCGGCACCGGCGGCATCGGCACTGCCATCATTCGTTACCTGGCCGGCCAGGGGCACCGCGTGGCGTCGAACTACCGGGACGCGGAGCGGGCCGAGCGCTGGCGCAAGGCGATGGCGGACGACGGCATCGAGGTGCTGATGGTGCCCGGCGACGTGTCCGATCCGGACTCCTGCCAGGCGATGGTCGCACAGGTCGAGGCCAAGGCCGGCCCGGTGGACATCCTGGTCAACAACGCCGGCATCACCCGCGATACGACCTTCCACAAGATGAACTACCAGCAGTGGACGGACGTCATCAACACCAATCTCAACGCCTGCTTCAACGTCACCCGGCCGGTGATCGAGGGCATGCGCGCGCGCAAGTGGGGCCGCATCGTGCAGATCAGCTCGATCAACGGCCAGAAGGGCCAGTACGGCCAGGCCAACTACGCCGCCGCCAAGGCCGGCATGCACGGCTTCACCATCTCGCTGGCGCAGGAGAACGCGAA